>CAZXAX010000001.1:0-54754 GCA_964638795.1 uncultured Bifidobacterium sp.
TCGTGGCATTGGACCAGTGGTCCAAACATTGGGCGGTTGGCTCGTTGTCAGACGGACACATCGTTGACGTGATCTCCACGCTTCGATTCAAACTCTCGTTTAACTCGGGAATGGCGTTCTCAACCGGCAGCGGATCAGGCCCGATTATCGGCGTTTTGGCCATAGGAGTAACAATCGGGATGATCGTCTGGCAGTTGCGCATGGTGCGTGCCGGCATGACATCAAAATTCATGTTGGTAGTAACCGGGATGATCGTCGGCGGAGCATGGGGCAATGTTGTGGATCGGCTCTTCCGTGGTGATGCGTGGTTGCGAGGAAGCGTCGTTGATTTCATTGACCTTCAATGGTGGCCAGTTTTCAATATCGCTGATTCAGCCGTGACTGTTGGCGTGATCCTCATGTTCATTGCCTCGGTCTTTGCAAGAAAGCCGGAAGCCTCCGATGTCTGATATTTCAAATCAAGTGGTTGAAGACCTGATCCCGGCCTCGCTGGACAACGAACGAGTAGATCGCATCGTTTCGTTAATGGCTGATGTATCGCGCTCGGTTGCCGCCACGATGGTCTCTGCTGGTGGCGTTTCAGTTGATGGGGCAGTGGAGACCTCCGGAAAGATTCGTCTTAGCGAAGGACAAACCGTTCGCGTAGATCTTTCGTATCTTCCTGGCGAAGTACTTCCACAGCCCGATGCTTCAATTGAGGTAACAGTTGTCTACTCCGATGATGATGTAATCGTCATCAACAAGCCCGCAGGTTTGGTGGTTCATCCAGGTGCCGGAAATCCAGATCGCACCCTTGTCAATGGTCTTCTTGCGCGATTCCCTGAGATTGCCTCCGTTGGTGAACAAAATCGTCCTGGAATTGTGCACCGTCTTGACTCTGGTACGTCGGGATTGATGATGGTGGCGCGCACAGACCACGCCTATGAACACCTGGTTGAGATGCTCTCAACTCATCAAGTTCGACGCACTTATCTCGCACTCGTGGCTGGCGTGCCCGACTCGAAATCGGGTGTTATAGATGCACCAATTGGCCGTGATCAGCGCGATCCTTTGCGAATGGCAGTGTCCGTCAGCGGACGCTTTGCTCGCACGCAGTACGAGGTGCTGCAGGAGTTTGCAGAACCGATCAGTTGTGCGCTCGTGCGTTGTGACCTGGAAACAGGTCGTACGCACCAAATACGTGTTCACCTTGGGGCAATTGGTCATCCTGTAATTGGTGATGGAACCTACAAGGGGGTTCGTGAGGGTCTCAAGTTTCCGCGCCCAGCTCTACACGCTGCGGTACTTGCTTTTGAGCATCCGACCACGGGCGACGAGATGTCCTTTACGGCTCCGTTGCCAAGTGACTTTGAAAAACTTCTGCACACGCTCGAACCAGAGTTCGCAACGATTGATCTTCAGTGAAGAGTTGAAGAGTCTGGCCACGCCGCGGTGCCACGTGTGGCATTAGCGATGTCGTCAAGGGTGTATGAATCGAGATGTTTGCGCATGTGATCGCCGGCAACGTTCCAAATCGCAAGCAGAACACACTGCCCTTCGTGGTCACAGGCACCGTCGGTGTGGGGCTGACCAAAATCACCGAGGGTAATGGGGCCATCCACGGCGGAGATCACCTCGGAGAGACGAATTTCCGACGCGGGTCTTGAGAGGACGTAACCGCCACCTACACCGCGCTTGCTCTTCACTAATCCTGCACCTTTTAGGGCTAGAAGAATCTGCTCAAGGTAGGGCTGCGGAAGACCTGTGCGCTCAGCGATGTCGCGAACACTGGTTGGGCCCGCGGACTCCTGATGCAAAGCGAGAGAAAGCAAGGCTCTGCATGCATAATCACCTCGGGTCGACACACGCACAAGCCCAGCGTAGGTGCCACGGGCACTCAGAGCGAACAATTGGCAATAAGTGAGCATCGGTGGTGGACTATCGCAGTGGAACTTTCCGATGCCGAGGTCAAACAAGTTGTTGACTCACCAACCCTGCCTGCCTATGGCGACGGGGGATTGAGTGGCATCGTGCCAGACCTTCTCGGCTACGGAAGTGGCTGGACCGGGGATTCGCATGCCCCAACGGTGCTCTTAGTCATTGACGGTCTTGGCTGGAATCAGCTCCAAGCACGCAAAAATCTGACTCCAACAATGAGTTCAATGGATGCACAATGTGTCACCAGCATCGCACCAACAACCACAGCTGCTGGGCTCACGTCGATTACTACAGGAGCGTCGCCTTCGGAGCACGGATTGCTTGGCTATCGGATGGAGCTTGGTGGTGGCGTGATGAATGTGTTGCGTTGGCATGATCGCCAAGGTGATCTGCGCGCTTCGCAACCACCGGCGCAAGTTCAACCCTGCCCACCTTTTATGGGTACAAAGATTCCAGTGATCTCTAGATCAGAGTTTGCCGAGACTGGATTTACCATTGCGCATCTTCGTGGCAGCACACACATTGGCTGGCGCAAGATTTCTTCAATTGCGGTTCATGTCGGCGAACAGTTGAGGCAGGGTCAGGAATTTGTCTACGCGTATTACGACGGCGTTGACAGCGTTGCTCACGAAAAAGGTTTTGGCGATTTCTACGATGCTGAACTGCGTACTGCTGATCGATTAGTAGCCGACATCATCTCGGTGTTACCCGCCGGCGCGCGATTGTTTGTTACCGCAGATCACGGACAAGTCACGGTTGGTGAAGCGGTCGTCAGCCTTGACGACGACGTCTTGAATCTGGTTCGTGCGCAGTCAGGTGAGGGGCGATTTCGTTGGCTCCACGCCAAGCAAGGCACCGCCGACGCACTACTGGCGGCTGCGCAGCGCTATGGCGACCGCGCCTGGGTGGTTTCACGGGAACAAGTGGTGGATGAGGGCTGGATGGGCAAAAACATGCCTTCCATTCATCAGGCGCGCCTTGGTGATGTTGCGCTGGTGGCCCGGACCAACGTGACCTTTGACGACCCCGAGGAAAATGGGCCATTCAGGCTCGTTTGCCGTCACGGTTCGTTGACCCCTGACGAGATGCTTGTACCGTTACTGAGCGCTACCGCATGAAGAAAACTTTCAAGGAGACGCATTGAGTAACCAGGATCCAATCCAGCCATCCAACGCGACCGAGAACATTCGTAAAGGTGAACTCATTGCCCCAGAAGCTGGGGCTGGAGATGAAGAACAAGTGACCGAGCCCGCCAAGGTGATGCGGATTGGTTCGATGATTCGCCAGTTACTCGAAGAAGTCCGTAACACCACGCTTGACGATGCATCGCGTGAACGACTCGCAGAAATTTATGAACGCTCAATTGTTGAACTTGCCGATGCCATATCGCCGGACCTGCAAGAAGAACTCCAGATGTTGACACTGCCTTTCAAAGAAGGCGAAATTCCATCCGACTCTGAGTTGAGAATCGCAAAAGCGCAGTTAGTGGGTTGGTTGGAAGGGCTCTTTCACGGCATTCAAGCCACGCTTTTTGCGCAGCAACTCGCAGCCCAACAACAACTCCAGCAGATGCGCCAAATCCCCCAGGGAATGGGTGGGCCAGACCCCCGTATGGGCGAGCGTCCAGGCACCTACATCTGAGTACTCGGGGTCTGAAAAATCATTCCGAGAAACGCACGTGAGTGTCACATGGTGCTGGTATTTTCGGATTCCTAGTTTCGACTGAAAGGCATTCTCGTGGGCGACTCGTTCACCCACCTTCACGTTCACACGGAATACTCGATGCTCGACGGCGCTTCGCGCCTGAGCGAAGTGATTGCCGAGGCCGTGAAGGACGGTCAACCCGCTATCGGCATTACTGACCACGGGAACATGTATGGCGTGCTCGATTTCTATCGGGAATGTCTGTCCCAAGGGATCAAGCCGATCATCGGCACCGAGGGCTACATGGCCCACGAGCACCGTAGCGAGCGTCCAACCCGGCGCGGAAAACTCGATGATGCCGGCGGTGATACCGAAGGTGGTGGAAAGTTGTACTACCACCTCACACTTCTGGCCGAGAACAACGCCGGCTACCGCAACCTGATTCAGCTTTCGAGTCGGGCATTTCTGGAGGGGTACTACTACCAGCCGCGAATGGACTGGGAACTGCTCCAACAGCACTCAGAGGGCCTCATTGCCACCACGGGATGCCTCGGTGGGCACGTCCTGCAGGCTCTCCTTAAGGGCGATGAAAAGGGCGCTCTTGATAAAGCGGGAAGGCTGCAGGAAATTTTTGGCAAGGACAACTTGTTTGTCGAGATCCAAGATCACGGAATTCCAGATCAACAACGCACCAATCCGCAACTCATTGAACTCGCGCGCAAAATTGGCGCACCGCTGTTAGCCACGAATGACTCGCACTACACACACAAGCACGATGCTGATGCACATGATGCTCTGCTGTGTGTGCAGACCGGAGCATTGCGGTCAGATCCAAACCGTTTCAAGTTCACCGGCACTGAGCACTATCTCAAGGCTGCTCACGAAATGCGCCACTTGTTCCGCGAGATTCCAGAAGCGTGCGATAGTTCCCTGTGGATTGCTGAGCGTTCAAATGTGGAGATTGTTTTCGGTGAGCCCAAGTTGCCCAAATTCCCGCTGCCGGCTGAGTTTGCTACTGACATCGAATACCTCACTCATCTGACCGACCTCGGCGCGAAGATGCGTTGGGGTGAGAAGATTCCAAAAGCGGTGAAGGAACGCCTCGCGTATGAGCTCAAGGTCATCTCTGACATGGGCTTTGCTTCGTACTTCCTCATTGTGTGGGATCTAATCAAATACGCCAAAGACTCTGGGATTCGTGTTGGTCCAGGTCGTGGTTCGGCTGCCGGATGTGCAGTGGCGTACTGCTTACGCATAACTGAACTCGACCCTGTCAAGTACGACCTTCTGTTTGAGCGCTTCTTGAACCCGAGCCGCAAATCAATGCCTGACATCGACATGGACTTTGACTCGCGTTATCGCGATGAGATGATTCGCTACGCGGCCGAGCGTTACGGCCGCGATCATGTGGCGCAGATAATCACCTTTGGCACAATCAAAGCCCGCAACGCCGTTCGCGATGCGGCACGAGTTCTCGGTTTTCCGTATGGTCTTGGCGACAAGATCGCAAAAGCAATGCCACCACTAGTGATGGGTCGGGACACGCCACTCAAATATTGCTTTGAAGAGGATGAGAAACATCGCTCCGGTTACCAGGCTGCGAAAGATTTGCGTGATCTGTACAACAGTGAGCCTGATGTGAAGGTAATTGTCGATACCGCACGCGGCATTGAGGGCTTGAAGCGTTCTGTGGGAATACACGCAGCTGCTGTGGTGATCACTGACCTGCCCGTTACTGATTACATGCCAATTCAACGCAAGGCGGAAACGGGTCAAAATCCTGAAGACGCCCCCATAGTCACTCAATTTGAAATGCACGGTGTTGAGAGCCTTGGTCTGTTGAAGATGGATTTTCTCGGTCTTCGCAACCTTGACGTGATCACGGATGCGGTTGAACTCATACGCGCAGAGCGCGATCCGAACTTCGATATTGACTCAGTACCTCTTGATGATCAACGAACCTTTGATTTGCTTTCACGGGGCGACACAATCGGAGTTTTCCAGTTGGAGTCGCCTCCAATGCGTGCGCTGTTGCGGTCGCTCGAGCCAAACTCGTTTGAGGACGTGTCGGCTGTAATTGCGCTGTATCGGCCGGGTCCAATGAGCGAGAACATGCACTACGGCTATGCAAACCGCAAGAACAATCGTGCACCAGTCGAGTTCTTCCATCCCGACGCTGCCGAAGTGCTTGGGGACACTTACGGGCTCATGATCTACCAAGAGTCAATGATGCGCGTGGCGCAGAAGTTCGCTGGCTATTCACTGGCCGAAGCAGACAACCTTCGTAAGGCATGTGGCAAGAAAGATCGCGCCGCGATGAAGAAAGAGCGTGCTGCTTTTGAGGCTGGGTGTGAGCGCGTTGGCTATGGCGGCAAGTTGGGCAAAGAATTATTTGACACCATTGAAAAATTCGCCGACTACGCGTTCAACAAGTCGCACAGCTTCGGCTACGGCCTTATCACGTACCAGACCGCTTATCTAAAGGCGAACTACCCAGTGGAGTACCTCGCGTGTCTCTTGACTTCTGTTAAGAGTTCCCTCGACAAGGCGGGTCTCTATCTGGCGGACTGTCGTGCAAACGGCGTCAAAGTTCTCACACCAGATGTGAATAAGTCGCAGCTGAACTTTGCCACCACAGCAGGAGATGACGGTTCGCGCCAGATCACATTCGGGCTTAGCGCGATTCGCAATGTTGGAGAGGTATTGGTCAAGCAGCTCATCGAGGAACGCAACGCAAACGGACCCTTCGCATCGTTTTATGACTTTGCTTTTCGCGTGCCAGAACAAGTACTGAATCGGCGCGCTCTTGAATCACTGATTAAGGCCGGAGCATTTGATTCGCTTGGTCACCCGAGGCGTGGATTGTTAATGGTGTTTGAATCAATTGTTGATGCGGCGATAACAAAACGCCGTGAACGCGATCAGGGCATCATGAGCCTGTTTGACGCAATCGATTCCGATGCGCCCGGTCCTGATGTGGAAATTGCGATCCCCGAAATGGAATTCGACAAGTCTGAACGCTTGCGAGTGGAAAAAGAGATGCTCGGTCTCTACATATCGGATCATCCGTTGAGCGGGATTGAATCCGCATTGCGTCGACGCGTTGAGATGTCAATTGCAGATGCCGTTGAGCGTAACGATGGTGACATCATCACGGTTGGTGGAATTGTGACCGGATTCGCCCGCAAGTTCACAAAGCGTGGAGATCAGATGGGTGTTTTCGTCCTTGAAGATCTCCAGTCCGCTGCCGAGGTCACGTTGTTTCCTCGCACACTCGCCGAACACGGTCACAAACTCGCGGATGATGCAATTGTTCTCGTGCGTGCGCGTCTGGATAAACGAGATGAAGGTCGTGTTGGTCTGCTGGCCCAGGAGATCACTGTGCTGACCAATCTCTCCTCAGGAGCTCCGACACTGAACCTCACGCTTCCTGCAATGTCTGTCGACCCATCGCTCGCGGGACGCTTGCGGGCCATTCTCGGAGAACATCCAGGGGATTCGCAGGTCGTCGTTGATATCGGTAATGGCAATATCTTTCGACTCCCGGACCAATACTGCGTCAATGTGGAAACGGTGGTTGGGGCTTTGCGTGTGGCCTTTGGGCACGAAATCATCACTGCAAACGCCGAATAATTAAGCCTTTCCCGTTTAGGGGATTCAGGGCAAAAGTGGCAAAATAGATAGTCCATGGCTCTTGACGTTGTCACCAATGACTGTTCGGCACTGACCGACAGCGACCTGGACGAAATGGCGTCCATGGGCGGCGCATTCGATATTGGCCTGTTGTCTAAAGCCAAAGAGGACTGGGTGCTGAGCACCACGGCGCGCGACAACGGCAAGCTGCACGGTTACACGTTCTCAACATTGGAGAGACTCGGTGGGACTCCGTGTGTCCTCATCGGAATGATGAGCATCAAGCGCACGTCAAAACGTGACTCTGTTCTCAAAGGCTTGATGAGTGAGGCCTATCACCGTGCATTGATGGCGTTCCCAGATGAAGACGTTGTTGTTGCAACGCGAATGATCCGCGCAGATGCAATGGAAGCCTTCACAAAACTGACTTCGATTATTCCGCGCAATGCGCATAAAGCAGTCGGTGAAGAGCGTGCATGGGGGCGTCGACTCGCAAAGAAGTTCGGTGTCGAATCAAATTACGACCAAGACTCGTTCGTAGTAAAGGCCAATGGTCAGAGTGGCTTTCTTGATTTTGAGACCCTCAAGCCTGAGAAGATCAAACCTGAAGTGGCCTCACAGTTCACTGGTGTGAACGCAAACAAAGGTGGGGCGCTCATCGTTCATGGCTGGACGATGGCCGAGAGTCTGATCAAGCTCGGCCGCCCTTCCTGATCCGAGAGAGTTGATGGACTTCGTTGAAGTCGTGCGCTCAAGGCGGATGACTCGCAACTTTTCCTCCGAGCCAGTTCATTCAGCAACAGTCGAGATTGCTATTGATCTTGCAACTCGGGCACCAAGTGCAGGTAAGACCCAAGGTTGGCATGTAGTCGCACTTGAAGATGAGTCGCTTGTTCGTTTCTGGTCGATTGTCTTTCCCGAAGACAAGCGTGCGAGTTTCAAATGGCCCGGACTGTTTGATGCACCATTAGTAACCCTTTGGTTGGCAGATCCGCAGTCATATGTTGAGAGGTACTCAGAGCCCGACAAGGCGCATACTGGGCTCGGTGCTGGGGTTGATGCGTGGCCAACCCCTTATTGGACTATTGATGGGTCAATGGCGCTTGGAACTTTTCTGCTCGCACTTGAGAACTCTGGATTGGGCGCGCTGTTGTTCGCTGTTTTCAACAACCGCGAAGTTCTTGTGACCGAGCTTGGCGTTCCTTCACATCTTGAACTGTTGGGCGCGGTCGCCGTTGGGTATCCCAATCAGGGGCCGAGACAGCCTGGCGTGAGTGCGAGTCGTAAGCGCCGATCACCAGCGCAGATAATTCACCGCAATCGCTGGTAGCGACTTAGTGGTCAGGCGCCGACGGCGTGGAACCCGCCGTCAACGTGGATGATCTCGCCCGTTGTGGCAGGAAAGAGATCTGACATCAGGGCCACACATGCCTTGGCAACGGGCTCTGAGTTCTTGACGTCCCAACCAAGCGGAGCACGCTCATCCCAGATGTCTTCAAACTTGGCAAACCCGGGAATTGATTTTGCAGCCATGGTCTTAATGGGCCCTGCTGCCACAAGGTTGCAACGTATCCCTCGTGGACCCAGTTCCTTGGCTAGATATCGGTTGGCACCTTCGAGGGCGGCTTTGGCAACTCCCATCCAGTTGTAAGCAGGCCACGCAACCGTGTTGTCGAAATCAAGACCAACGATGCTGCCCCCTTGTGTCATGAGTGGCAGGAAAGCATCAGCCATGGTCTTTAAGGAGTACGCCGAAATTTCCATCGCTACTGCGACGTCTTTCCATGTGGCAGCCAAGAAATCATCACCAAGACAAACCTCTGGGGCAAAGCCAATTGCGTGCAACACGCCGTCAACGCGACCCAGTGCTGATTGCACGTCGTTACGTACAGACTCAACGTGCTCGGGCACAGTGACATCAAATTCGAATACGGGCACTGGAGTATCAAGGCGCTTAGTGGTGCGATCCGTTAGTGCCTTGGCTCGGCCGGCACCCGTCAACACAATGTTGGCTCCTTCGCGTTGAGCCAGCTGTGCAAAGCCGAACGCCAGCGAGGCATCGGTAAGTACGCCGGTTACGACAATGTTTTTGCCCGACAACAATCCCATGCCTACGAAGGTAGTGGGAGTGGGGGCGGTACGAAGGGCTCTCTTGTGTAAGGCTTGCACGGATGCACGTTGGAATCTTTGGAGGTACCGGCCCGGCTGGAAGCGCACTCGGCGCTCGCTTGGCCTCGGTCGGATATTCAGTGGTGCTTGGCTCGCGTTCCGCTGAGCGCGCTGATGAAGTTGTCCGCGGTCTTGTAGCCGAATACCCAGAGATCGCCGATCACTTAGCAGGTGGTGACAACCTGGCTGCAGCAAAGTGCGAAATTGTGGTAATCGCAACACCATGGGATGGTGCGGCAACCACGGCTCAAGAGTTCGCTAATGAACTCGATGGCAAAGTCGTGATCTCGATGGCAAATGCACTCGTGCGAGTTGGTAAAGAATTCCAACCGTTAGTTCCCCCACGTGGAAGCGTTGCCGCTCACGTGCAGGCGGCAGTGCCGAATTGTCGCCTAGTGGCTGCTTTCCATCACTTGCCGGCAAAGGAACTCGGACACCTTGGGGAACCGATTGACAGCGATGTATTGATCTGCAGTGACTTTCCTTCCGCAACAGAAGTTGTAATCGAAATGGTCAAGAAAATTCCGGGTTGTCGCCCGCTCGATTCGGGTGAACTCTCAAATGCAACCGCGATCGAAGCTTTTACTGCGGTTCTCTTGCAGTTGAATGTTCGTTACAAGACCCGTGTTGCACCCAAATTGAATGGCATCAAGGGCGATCCACGCGATCGCAAGTAGCGTTACAAAACGATGGTGATGCGCCTTTACGACACCGCGAAGTCTGCGGTGGTGTCCTTTGAACCAAATCCAACTGTGTTGATGTACACATGTGGAATCACGCCGTATGACGCTACGCATCTGGGGCATGCTGCGACTTTTGTTGCCTACGACGTACTTCAGCGTCGCTTGATTGACATGGGTCATGAAGTCAAGTGTGTGCGAAACGTGACCGATGTGGACGATCCACTATTTGCAAAAGCACGCGAGCTCGGTGTTCATTACCTTGATCTCGCCGCAGGTGAAGAGGCGCGGTTCGAGGCCGATATGAGAGCACTCAATGTGCTGCCCGTATTCAGTGCGCCGCGCGCTTCTTCTGCCATATCGGACATTCGCGGATTCATTGGAATGGTTCTTGATCGTGGTTACGCCTACGAGGCCGGTGGGTCGGTTTACTTCGATGTCTCAAAGTCGCCGTCGTTTGGTTCGGTATCTCACTATTCGCGTGACGAAATGATTGCGTTTGCAAAAGAGCGTGGCGGAAACGTGGATGACCCTTACAAGCGGAATCCACTTGATTTCGTTCTTTGGCATCCATCGGCAGCTGATGAGCCGAGTTGGGACTCGTTGTGGGGTTCAGGTCGTCCGGGTTGGCATATTGAATGCTCGGCACTTGCGTTGCGTGAACTTGGCACCACCATTGACCTACACGGTGGTGGAACCGATCTGATTTTTCCGCACCATGAATGTGAGCGAGCACAGTCCGAGGCCGCAACAGGTGAGCCATTTGTGCGTCATTGGATGCACGTTGCAATGGTGTTTATGAATGGTCACAAGATGTCAAAAAGTCTCGGCAATCTCGTATTCATCGATCGCCTCAGGCGCGAGCATGATCCACGAGCAATTCGTCTCATGATCAGTGCGAACCACTACCGCAAAGAGTGGGAGTGGAATGACACGTTGATGCCTGCCGCCACGGCGCGCTTGGCGGCATGGTCTGCTTCTGCTGACTCGCGAGACTCAGAGTCGGTTCTGCAGGATGTGCGCAACGCATTGGACGAAGATCTGGATACGCCCGCTGCTGTGTCGATCATCGATAAAGCCGCAGCCGCAGGTTTCGCCACACGTAACGCAGCTGCCCTTTTGGGCGTGGACCTTTAGTCGCAGCCGTAATTGGGGGCTCAACTTCGGGTCTGCTGCGTAGAATTGGGACCGTTATGTCGCAGATATCGGTTTCGCTTCCGGATGGTTCCAAGAGGGATCTTGAATCGGGAGCAACTGCGATCGATCTGGCTAAATCAATCGGCTCCGGGCTGGCAAAGGCCGCCGTTGGTGCCGTTGTCAATGGTGCAGAGTCTGATCTAACCGCTCCGTTGCCAGACGGTGCCCAAGTAGCGATCATTACTGCTGCTACCGATGAGGGACGCCATTTACTGCGACACTCAACTGCTCACGTATTGGCACAGGCAGTGGTCCAACTTTTCCCGGGTTCCAAATTCACCATCGGGCCCGCAATCGAAGATGGTTTCTATTACGACTTTGATCTTCCAAATGGCAAGACTTTCTCAGAAGAAGATCTTGAACTCATCAGTAACAAGATGCGTGAGATCATCAAAGCCGATCAACCATTTGTTCGTTCTGAAGTGTCAGTGAGCGACGCGCTGCAACTTTTCGCCGATCAGCCTTACAAGTGCGAGATCATTCAGCGCGTAACCGGTGGTGGAGCTGATGGCGCCGATGCCGGGGAGGTTGGCAGCGGGGAGTCAATCAGTGTGTATCGAAATACGGACACATTCGTTGACCTGTGTCGTGGGCCCCACGTGCCATCAACTGGCAGACTCGGCCACTTCGCTCTGCAAAAAGTTGCTGGGGCCTACTGGCGGGGGAGCGAAAAAGGCCCGATGCTCCAGCGGATTTATGGCACAGCATGGGAATCCAAGGCCGCACTCGAAGAGCATCTAACGCGTCTCGCTGAAGCGGAAAAACGCGATCACCGGAGACTCGCAACTGAACTCGACCTGCTTTCGTTTCCGAGCGAACTCGGCGGTGGGCTGGCTGTATGGCACCCGAAGGGTGCAATCGTTCGTAAGTTGATGGAGGACTACTCGCGTGCGCGCCATGAACGCGAGTATCAGTTCGTATATACCCCGCACTTGGCGAACGCGAATCTGTTTGCTACCTCGGGTCACCTCGACTTCTACAAAGACGGAATGTATCCGCCGATGGAAATGGACAACGGTGTCTATTACCCAAAGCCGATGAATTGCCCAATGCATTGTCTGATCTTCCGCAGCCGGCAGCGCAGCTATCGCGAACTTCCGTTACGGCTTTTTGAATTAGGAACCGTTTACCGCTACGAGCGAGCCGGCACTCTTCATGGTCTAATGCGAATTCGTGGATTCACCCAGGATGACAGCCACATCTATTGCACCGAAGACCAGTTGCAGGATGAGATCATCTCGTTGTTGGACTTCATCATGAGTGTTCTACGCGCATTTGGCTTTAACGAGTTCACCGCGAACTTGAGTACCAAGGACCCGAACAAGTACGTGGGTTCGGACTCAATTTGGGAAAAAGCTACCGAAGCTTTGCGTGGCGCATTGGACACTTACGGTCTTGAGTACAAGATCAAGGAAGGCGACGCAGCTTTCTACGGGCCAAAGATTGATATTGACGTTCGCGATGCGATTGGCCGCAAATGGCAATTGAGCACCATTCAATGCGACTTCAATCTTCCTGACCGCTTTGAACTTGAATACGTGGGATCCGACAACGCCCGCCATCGGCCGATCATGGTGCATCGTGCTTTGTTTGGCTCAGTGGAGCGGTTCTTTGGAGTGCTCGTTGAGCACTTCGCCGGCGCTTTTCCGGCGTGGCTTGCCCCAGTGCAGGTCAAGGTGCTTGCAGTTGCCCAGGCACACGAAGAATATGCAGCGTCGATTGTTCAACACTTGAGTGCCCAGGGATTTCGGGCAGAAGCAGTGATTGCTGATGACCAGCTTGGCAAACGTATCCGTAATGCGAAGGTTGAGAAAGTTCCCTATGTGTTGGTAGTTGGCGATGATGACCTAGCAAATGGCACAGTGGGCGTTAACCCGCGGGGTGGCGATGTGCAGCGTGATGTGGCTTTGAAGGATTTTGTGAACACGTTGCGCGCCGACGTAGCAGAGGCGGCAATACCGGGTCTCTCTCAATGAGCGACAAACTCGATCGTCTGTGGAACGGATGGCGGTCCACTTACGTTGTGAGTAATGGTCGTGAGGGATCACACGACCCAAATGATTCACGCTCGGTATTCACACAAATTCGTGAGAGCGGACTCTCAGATTCAGAGACAAATATCGTGTTTCAAGGCGACCATGTGTTTGCAATCATGAACGCTTTTCCTTATTCACCTGGCCATGTGCTTGTTTTACCCAAGCGAGAAATCCCTGACCTGGAAAATCTGAATCCCGAAGAGCAAATTGAGCTCTGGAGTGTTGTCCGTGACGCCGTCACTGCGGTGCGCACGGCTTTTCGGCCCGAAGGCATAAATGTCGGTGTGAACCTTGGAAAAGCAGCGGGAGGGAGCATCCCGCAACACCTTCATGTTCATATCGTTCCGCGTTGGCTTGGTGATTCCAACTTCATGACCAGTGTGGCGAATACCCGAACACTGCCTTTGGCACTTTCGGATACCGCAGATCGCATTCGTGGCAGTTGGCCTGTAGACACTAAGTGAAGATTGTTAGGTGAACCATGAACGAAAAAGATGAGACCACTAATGCGAATGAAATTCGTGACACGCTTCCAGCAGACCTTGATGCTTCGGCTTTCGTAGGGCCCTATAAGTTTCCCGACAACAGTCGGCGGCGAATTCCTGGATACATGTACATGGCAATTGGGGCACTGATGATCGTCGCTTGGATCGTCAAGCGCGACTCCGATGCCGTGCTAGTCAATCGCGGCCTTTTAATTGGGGGAATCACTGTTGCCGCGTTTGGAATGTTCAGCATCAGTTCTGGTTGGCGAATGAAGGTTGATGAGAAAATTGCTTTGCGTAATGCCACACAAGAAGTTGGATTTGCTGTTGGGCATGCATCAGCACAACAGGTATGGCGTGGTTTACGTAGTCGACCAACCTGGCGCGTGCTTTGCTACTCGAGTGAACAGCCACCGTTGCAACGCGCGCTCGTATTAGTTGACGCTGTTGATGGCAGCATTGTGGAATGCCTTGTGGAATCAAACCCGGACAAGGATGCACCTGAATGGGCAGAGGTAGCGGACTAGCCTTTAGGCAATGTTTGACGGCCAATTTCGTGCGCCAGTAGAGAAGGCAGTTAAGCCGCTCGGTGTAGCACTGCGCCGTACCGGTCTTTCACCTGATCATCTCACCGTTATTGGTTTGCTCGTTGCCGTTGGAGCCGCCTTCGCAATTGGTGCTGGCAAACTCCAACTGGGTCTTTTGCTGGTAGTGCTTGCAGCGTTGCCCGATCTGCTGGATGGTGCGCTGGCCAAGGCATCAGGGGTAGCGAGCCAGCGCGGTGCGTTTTTCGATTCGGTGATGGACCGAGTGACCGATGCGGTTCTTTTTGGTGGCGTCGCTTGGTATTTCGCTTCGTATGAGTCAGAGCACATGGCACTGTTGCCTTTTGCGGTCATGGCTGTGTCTTCTTTGATCTCCTACGAACGCGCCAAAGCAGAATCACTTGGTCTGTCAGCAAAGGGCGGATTGATGGAGCGGGCTGAGCGCATCATTCTGTTGTGTATCGGATTGCTTTTCGATGGAATCCTCGTGCCTGTGATGTGGATCATGCTGGTGTTGACAGTGGTTACGGCCGTGCAACGCTTCATCAAAGTGTGGGCGCAGGCAGCCGTAGCTCCGGCTACGGAAGTGAAGCGTGACGCGCGCCGCTCACGTCGAGCATCGCGTCGGGCGGCATTCTCTGCTCGTGCCGCGCGAAGCCGCCCACGGCAGTGACAACACGCGGCAACAAGTCCCGTGGTCGGGATCACGCCGTGGTTTTTGCCTATCGGCTTGGTTATGCACTCGTCAGCAGACTGCCCGCAAAAGTTGCGTATCTCATCGGGGGAGGTGTTGGCTTTATCGCAGCGAACTTGATGCCAAAGAAACGGCGGATGCTTGAACGCCACCTTCGTCGAGTAAATCCACAGGTTGGCAGTAAGGAACTGCGAGCAACTTCGCATAAAGCCATCGTGTCCTACGTGCGTTACTACATCGAAAGTTTTCGCTTGCCAAGGCTCAGCCCAGCAACAGTTGCCGCAGGTTTTGACAAAGAAGGATTTGACCACATTCAATCGGCATTAGATAAGGGCAAGGGAGTGATCCTTGCATTGCCACACTTGGGTGGTTGGGAATGGGCTGGTCGTTGGTTGACCGACCAAGGGCACAAGATGACCGTGGTTGTCGAGCCGTTGAAACCACCAGAACTTTTTGAATGGTTCGCAGGTCTTCGTTCCGCACTGGGAATGAACGTCGTACCACTCGGACCCTCTGTGGCGGCTGAAATCAGTGCGGCACTCAAGCGCAATGAGGTGGTCTGTTTACTTTGTGATCGCGACATTCAGCGCACTGGAATTGCAGTGACAATGTTTGGTGAAGAGACCACTCTGCCTGGTGGGCCCGCGCTGCTTTCGATTCGATCAGGTGCCGCGTTGATTCCTGCAGCCGTTTACTTCGACGGGAAAGTTGACGGCCACTGGGCGATCGTGCGCCCGCCACTTCAGATCGAGCGCGGTGAGAGCCTGCGCGATGACACCATGCGCTTAACCCAGTTATTAGCGCAAGAACTGGAATTTCTCATCAGACGCGCGCCAGAACAGTGGCATTTGTTGCAGCCGAACTGGCCGAGCGATCCCGGCTACCAAGTACCGTCTACTAGATGAATTCCGACACAAAGGGGAGCTCCCTGTCGCGGAAACTCCGTGTTGGAATGGTGTGCCCCTACAGCGTTTCTATTCCTGGCGGTGTGCAGGCCCAAGTTCTCGGCCTGGCTCGCCAACTGCGGTCGATGGGTCACGAAGTGCGCGTACTGGCACCTTGTGATGGCCCGCCACCGGCTCCCTTCGTGACACCACTTGGAAACAGCTTGCCCACTGCGGCAAATGGATCAGTGGCGCCGTTAGCGCCAGATGCGTCTGCAGCACTGCGAACAATTCGTGCTTTACGCGATGAAGATTTTGATGTGCTGCATATTCATGAGCCGTTCGCGCCGGGCCCGACTGTTACTGCTGCACTCATCCAATCGGCACCGATTGTCGCCACTTTTCATGCCGCTGGCGATTCCACCTCGTACCGATTTCTTCGACGTCAACTTAAATGGTTAGGCGAGAGAATCAGTAAGCGTGTTGCTGTCTCCAATGACGCACGCGCTCTCGTTAGTCGCTATTTAGGTGGTGAGTATGAGGTTCTCTACAACGGTGTTGAGATCACTCGATATGCGAACACTGGTGTGCAGCGTTCAGCAGTGCCTACCGTTTTCTTCTGCGGGCGCCACGAACCACGCAAGGGTTTAGACGTTCTATTAGAGGCACTCAGTTTGATGCCCGACAACGTGCGACTTTGGGTTGCATCAGATGGTCCAGACACAGCAAGGTTGCGTGAGGCGTATGCAACTGACCATCGAATTGAGTGGCTGGGTCGTATCAGTGATGACGAAAAACTGCGTCGCATGCAGTCTGCACATGTTTATTGCGCCCCGTCTTTGCGCGGGGAATCATTTGGTGTCGTTTTGTTGGAGGCAATGGCCGCTGGCGTGCCCATTGTGGCAAGCGACATTGATGGCTATCGCAATGTGGCAACAGACCAAGTCAATGCGATGTTGGTGGAACCCGGAAATCCGCAAGATTTGGCACAGGCCCTAACGAGCCTGATTGGAGATGATCAGCTCGCTGAAAAACTAACTATCGCTGGTTTGCAGCGTGCACAGCAATTCTCGATGGAGGCGTTGGCGCACCGATATGTGGAACTTTACAGAGAAGCCATTGCAGGAGCTTCCGTCGTGCAGTCGAGGTCCAGCCGTATGATTGGCATGTTGACCGGTAACGGGAGGAAGCAATGACAATCGCATTGATAGTGGTAGCGGTGCTGGTGGTGATAGTTGCCCTCATGTACAACGCGCTAGTGCGCGCTCGGGTGAGAGTGGAGAATGCTTGGGCACAGATCGACGTGCAGTTAAAGCGTCGTATCGACCTGATTCCGAATCTGGTCGAAACCGTCAAGGGTTACGCAACGCACGAACAAAAGACTCTTGATGCTGTAATTCAAGCCCGTAATGCCGCTTCGAGTGCTGCGGCAAGCCCGGCGGCTCAAGCGCAGGCATCCGATGCGCTATCCGGAGCGTTGCGACAGCTGTTTGCGCTTTCAGAGGCCTATCCGGATCTCAAGGCAAATCAAAACTTTCTCGCACTGCAAGAAGAACTCTCGGCGACAGAAGGCCGGGTGGCCTATGCGCGCCAGTTTTACAACGACTCTGTGATGGCGTTCAACACTTCAATTCAAAAGTTTCCAACCCTCTTTCTTGCCCGTATAGGTGGGTTCACGGCCAAGGAGTTCTTCGAAGCCGACGCCGCGGATCGCGTGGTGCCTAAGGTGCAGTTCTGACGTGTACGAACAGATAGCGGCGAACAAGCGCCGTACTTTCTTGTTATTGACCGGCTTTGTGTTGGTAGTGATGTTGGCCGGCGTTTCAATCGGTGTTCTCACGGGTCAGGGCACTACGGGAACCGTGATCGCGCTGGTCTTTGCCGCAATTATGGCGTTCACCTCATATTGGAAATCGGACTCGATTGCGTTGGCTGTGAGTCGCGCTGTTCCGGCCGATGAGCAGGAGTATCAGCGACTACACAATCTTGTCGAGGGTCTCTGCATTGCTGCTGGCTTGCCCAAGCCACGCGTATATGTAATAAACGATTCAGCGCCGAATGCTTTCGCCACGGGACGCAACCCAAAGAATGCGGCGATCGCTGTGACAACGGGCTTGCTGGAGAAGATGAATCGTGTTGAGCTCGAAGGAGTGGTGGCTCACGAGCTTTCGCACATCAAGAATTACGACATCTTGGTCAGCACAATTGCTGTGACGCTGGTAGGAGCAATCGCACTGCTTACGGACATCGCAATTCGCATGATGTGGTGGAATGGCGGCCGGGTTTCACGTGATGGTGACCGCGAGGGTGGCGCTAACCCCCTTGCTCTCGTTGGTTTTGCGATGTTGATACTTGCGCCGATCTCAGCCAAAGTCATGCAGGCAGCGATAAGTCGGCGTCGCGAAACACTTGCTGATGTGACCGCGTGCCAGCTCACCCGTTATCCACCTGGTCTCATTTCTGCTCTTGAAAAACTCAAATCCGACGTGACGGTTGTTCATTCGTCCACTACTGCAACTGCGCACATGTGGATTGAACAACCAATGTCTGGAGTAGGTGACGCTGGTCGGTTGGGTTGGGTTCATAGAATGTTCAATACACACCCCCCGCTAGAGGAGCGAATTGCACTTCTTCGGGAGATTTAGTCCGAGGAGTTGAACATGGGCATTAAGCGTCGCTGGGTGACTGCTTGTGGATTGGCGGCTGTGGTTGTTGTTGCATCGTGTGGCGGGGGCAGCTCAACTGAGACCACCACAACCGTAAAAAAGACCACAACCACCACAGAACCCAAGGGCCCAGTAGCGCCGCTTACGGGTTTACCGAATGACGATGAAGCGCTACTCACTCGCCCCGCAGTAGCAGTGAAGATTGATAACCATCCATCTGCTCGGCCCCAAACTGGTCTGAATCTTGCCGACATTGTGTACGAGGAGAATGTGGAGAATCTCACTCGCTTTGCTGCAGTGTTTCATTCACAACTTCCAGAACCAGTGGGACCCATCCGCAGTGGTCGTACCCAAGACATCAATCTCCTTGGCTCATTGATGCGGCCAATCTTGATGTGGAGTGGTGGCAACTCGAAGGTCACCCAGGCAATCCGTGAATCAGATCTCATTGACGCCTCTGCGACTGCAGCGCTTCCGTATGCGTCTTTCTTTCGCGACAACGCGAGATCGGCTCCGCACAACCTTTATGCGTCAATCGTCAAGACACTTCCGATCGCGGGCGAGGACACGAAGGCTCCACCGGCACAGTTTTTGTACCGTGACGAAGATGAATCTTTCGCAGCGACTGCGATTGGTAGTGCTGGTGTGAACATCTCAATGGATGGTGTTGATCTCACGTGGGTCTGGAATGAAATTGCCGGTTCGTACACGCGTTTTGTTGATCGCAAGGGCGAGGTTGATGAAAAAGGCAAGCCAATCACGACTGAGAACGTCGTGGTGCTATTTGTTGATTACGAAGCGAGCCCCGCGGACCCAAGATCACCTGAGGCACAGACCGTGGGATCGGGAATTGCTTGGGTTTTCACTGGCGGCAAGCTCTATGTCGGAACTTGGATGCGCGAAGACCGTCTCGACGTCTTTTCGCTTCTTGATTCGGCCGGTAAGCCAATCAAGTTGACCCCAGGTCGCACGTGGGTGGACCTGCCTCGCAAGGACCGCGGCGTTTATGTGGAGGCTGGGAAAGACCCACTAACGGTGGACTTCGTCGGCTAAGTGCCTACGATGGAGGACATGTCTAGCTCCTCCCAAAAGGGTTCAATGACCGTCAAGCGCGGTCTGGCAGAAATGATGAAGGGTGGCGTCATCATGGACGTCGTCACTCCTGAGCAGGCGCGCATCGCCGAAGATGCTGGTGCGTGTGCGGTGATGGCACTTGAGCGAGTGCCTGCAGACATCCGCCGCGATGGTGGGGTCGCGCGAATGAGCGATCCAGAAATGATCGAGGGCATCAAAGCAGCTGTTTCGATTCCGGTGATGGCGAAAGCCCGAATTGGACACTTTGTTGAAGCGCAGATTCTTGAATCACTCGGTGTCGACTTTGTGGATGAATCCGAGGTTCTAACCCCAGCCGATGAGGCCCATCACATCGACAAGTTTCAGTTCACAGTGCCCTTTGTTTGTGGTGCTACCAACCTTGGTGAAGCTTTGCGCCGCATCTCTGAAGGTGCCGCGATGATTCGTTCCAAAGGTGAAGCTGGAACAGGCAACATTGTGGAAGCCGTACGTCACCTCCGCTCAATCATTGGAGACATGCGCAAGATCACTCAGGCTGACTCTGCTGAATTGTTTGAATGGGCAAAGCGACTCCAAGCACCGCTGCCGTTAGTGCAGGAAATTGCCGAAACTGGATGGCTGCAGGTTCCATTGTTCTGTGCCGGTGGCATTGCCACGCCAGCTGATGCTGCACTCGCCATGCAGTTGGGAGCTGAAGCGGTGTTCGTTGGTTCTGGAATCTTTAAGTCCGACGATCCAGCACCACGCGCGAAAGCGATTGTGGAAGCGACCACGCATTTCAGGGATCCACACATTCTTGCGAAAGTCTCACGCGGTCTCGGAGCACCCATGACCGGAATCGGCATGGACGAAGTAAACCAAAAGTTCGCTGAACGAGGCTGGTGACAGAATGCCCGATGGGAGGCCTCCAGGTGGAAGTCGGGGTATTGGCGCTGCAAGGTGCATTTGCGGCGCATCAGAGCGCACTTTCTGAGTGTGGGATTCAGTCGCGACAGGTTCGCGTCGCTGAAGATCTAGAAGGGCTTTCGGGGTTGATTCTCCCTGGCGGAGAATCAACAACCATGTCGAATCTCCTACTGCGGTCAGGTTTATTTGCTGCGGTGAAATCTGGAATTGCCGCAGGGCTTCACGTGTTCGGCACATGCGCTGGAATGATTCTTCTTGCACGTCAGGTAACAGATGGACGCGATGATCAAGTCTCATTCGGTGCAATGGATATCTCCGTCCAGCGCAATGCATACGGGCGACAAGTTGACTCATTTGAGACGGATATACAGATCAGCGGCCTAAGCGCACCTTTTCACGCTGTCTTTATTCGGGCACCTCGCGTGTCAGACCTTGGCTCCGATGTGGAAGTTCTCGCAACATTTGAAGATTCGCCAGTGCTGGTCGCCGAGGGCAATTGCATGGCAGCGTCGTTTCACCCCGAACTCTCGATGGATCCCAGGGTGCACCGACTATTTGTCAACCGCATAGAGGCCGCCAAAGTAACGGCAAAGAGTTAGGAGGAACTATGTCAGGACATTCC
The DNA here is from genome assembly GCA_964638795.1 of uncultured Bifidobacterium sp. GTDB lineage: Bacteria > Actinomycetota > Acidimicrobiia > Acidimicrobiales > Ilumatobacteraceae > CAIYHK01. The sequence goes on from CAZXAX010000001.1 coordinate 21,153, forward strand.
AAATGGGCAACTATCAAGCACAAAAAGGGCGCAGCCGACAAGGCTCGCGGAAAGTTGTTTGCCAAACTCGCACGCCAGATTGAAGTTGCCTCGCGAGAAGGTGGATCAAATCCGGAAATGAACGCCCAATTGCGCAACATAGTGCAGAAGGCGAAGGCCGCACAGATGACCAACGATGCAATTGATCGTGCGGTCAAACGCGGTGCCGGCGAAACCGGCGGTGCAAACTTCGAATCAATTACCTACGAGGGTTACGCACCAGGTGGAGTAGCCCTGTTGATTGATGTCTTGACCGATAACCGCAACCGCAGCAGTTCAGACGTGCGCGCAATATTCTCCAAGCTTGGCGGCTCAATGGCAGAGCCGGGGTCGGTGGCGTGGCAATTCTCGCGTCGGGGAGTCATCTATGTTGATGGCTCAATTAGTGAAGATGATGCAATGGCAGCAGCGCTTGAGGCTGGAGCCGACGACGTGGCTCGCGACGGTGATGACTGGAGAGTCCTGACTGATCCATCTGACGTTTGGGATGTTAAGTCTGCGCTTGAGGCTGCAGGGGTTAAGGTGACCTCAGCAGAGAACACGATGGTTGCAGCCAATACGGTTCCTGTCACCGATGTTGAGGATGCCAAGAAGATCCTCAAGATCATGGATGGTCTGGAGGACAACGACGATGTGCAGGATGTCTATGCCAACTTCGACATGTCGGAGGAAATCATGCAGGCGGTGAACTGATGGCTCTTGGAGTGGGTGATCAAGCCCCTGATTTTGAACTGCCAGGAACGGGCTCGGCGCAGTATCGACTGTCTTCGTATCGCGGCAAGGTAGTTGTGATCGTTTTTTATCCTGGCGACAACACAGCAGTGTGTACCAGGCAATTGAATTCGTACAACCAAGGTCTCGATGAATTCGAAAAGCTCGGTGCGCAGGTGCTCGCCATTTCGGCCCAGGACCTTGACTCACATGAAGAATTTTCCTGTAAGCACAACTTCGGGTTCCCGTTACTTGCCGACACAGACAAGAGCGTCGCGCGCCAGTATGGGGTGTTAGGCCCTATGGGATTTCCGCGCAGGAGCGTCTTTGTCATCGATGCCAACGGCCGTATTTCCTATGCCCACAGGGCGTTAGCGGGGCTCACATACCGGCCAGTCGAAGAGCTGGTATCCGCTATCCAAAAGGCGGCTGCGCAGTAGAATCAAACATGTGTTCGCCCAGTCACTGAACCCCGTTGCCCCCGTGAGGGGTCGTGTGCTCGGAATTGACCCTGGTCTTACGCGGTGTGGATATGCAGTTATTGACCCAAGTCATCAAGGCGCCGCTGTCAAAGTGGCACTTGGGGTAATCCGCACCCCCACGTCAGCACCACTGCCGGAGCGGCTCGCTGAACTCGCTGCAGAGATCGATGCATTGTTGATGGAGTACCGGCCCGAGGCAGTGGCCGTTGAACAAGTGTTTTTTCAAAACAATGTGCGCACAGCGATGGGAGTTGGTCAAGCAAGTGGCTTGGCGCTCGCGCTCGCCGCAAGTCGCGGTTGCATCGTGCGTCAGTTCACTCCTAGTCAAGTTAAAGATTCAGTAGCTGGTTGGGGTGGCGCAGATAAGGCGCAAGTGCAACGAATGGTTCAACAACGCCTTGGGCTCGCGTCATTGCCCAAACCCGCAGACGCAGCCGATGCTGCGGCTCTCGCACTTTGCTACTTGGCCGTTGCGCCATTGCAACAAGCAATTGCCACCGGGGGTCAACGATGATTGGCTCGTTGCGCGGCAAGGTGCTTGAGCGAAACGACGCAACCGCACTGTTGGAAGTGGGTGGTGTCGGATATCTCGTACAAGTAACACCACGAACTCTTGCTGAACTGGAGCCCACCAGTAATGCGTTTTTGTATGTACATCATCACATTCGCGAAGACTCGCAAGTGTTGTTTGGTTTCATGTCGCGAGCAGAACGAGACACATTCAACATTCTCATTGGCACCCACGGCATTGGACCTTCGTTGGCTCTTGCAATTCTGGGAGTGCACACCCCAGCGTCACTTATCGACATCGTGGCATCGGGTGATCTCGCGGGATTCACGATTGTTCCAGGTGTTGGCAAGAAGACCGCCGAACGATTGCTGGTAGAGCTTAAGAACAAACTTGATCTGCCGATATTGAGCGGACCAGCCGTTGAAGGTGCGACAACTCCGATGGCAGAAGTGCGTGAGGCACTAGCAGGACTGGGATACGGCAATGAAGAGATCCGCGAAGCACTGAAGGGCGTGACCGCAACCGGTGATACCGCTGAGATGTTGCGGCAAGCACTGTCGATGTTGGGATCCAGTCGTGCGTGATGAATTTCTAGATCCTGCAGCGAACGACTCCACGGAGGTCGCCGACGAAATAAGTTTGCGGCCTCGCGCATTGTTCGACTTTGTCGGTCAACGTGAACTCAAAGAGCATCTAGAAATCGTGTTGGAAGCAGCCAGGCGTCGCGGTCAAGCGGCCGACCACATTTTGCTGGCGGGACCACCTGGGCTTGGCAAAACCACAATGGCATCAATTGTGGCTGCAGAGATGGGAGCCAATATTCACGTAACTAGTGGCCCAGCCCTAGAGCGTGCTGGTGATCTCGCGGCAATACTCACCAAGTTGCAACCCAATGACGTCCTCTTTATCGATGAGATACATCGCTTGTCGCGGGTTGTGGAAGAGATTCTTTATCCCGCAATGGAAGATTTTCAGATTGACATCGTGGTAGGTAAGGGGCCAGCCGCCTCGTCAATTCGCCTGACCCTGCCACATTTCACCCTGATCGGGGCTACAACGCGTACTGGGATGATCACTGGTCCCTTGCGTGACCGATTCGGATTGGTGGCGAGACTCGATTACTACGACGACCAGGAATTGCAGACCATCGTTCTTCGGTCGGCATCGATTTTCGGAATTGCGATTGAAGAGACAGCAGGATTTGAAATTGCGCGTCGATCGCGCGGCACTCCCCGTATCGCTAACCGTCTCTTGCGCAGAGTTCGTGATTTTTCCGAAGTGCGAGCCGACGGCAAAATCACGCGGGACACTGCATCAGAGGCGCTCAAAGTGTTCGGCGTAGATGATCTCGGTTTGGACAAAGTTGACCGCGCCATCTTGAAGGCGATCTGTGAGCAATTCTCTGGTGGTCCAGTTGGTCTCACCACGTTGGCAATCAGTGTGGGGGAGCAACCCGAGACCGTTGAAGAGATGTATGAGCCATTCCTAATTCAAAAGGGAATGCTTGCGCGCACTCCGCGCGGGCGAGTTGCGCACTCCGGAGCTTGGCAGCATCTTGGACTCACACCACCGGCGTCGGGCCCCACTTTGTTTGACTGATCAACCCAATGGATCTTTCCGATATTGATTATGAGTTGCCTGAGGCATCTATTGCACAGTTTCCTGTTGAGCCCCGGGACTCAGCGCGACTCTTGGTCGACCAAGGTGGTCTATCACCCAAAGACCATCGTGTATCCGACTTAGCTGACTTTCTCCGCGAAGGCGACTTCGTGGTGATGAATAACACCCGCGTAATGGCTGCGCGACTTCCATTGATGCGATCTACTGGTGGCGCCGTCGAGGTGTTGATGCTTGAACCCTTAGATCCTGAGGAACACAGCTGGACGGCTTTAGTGCGACCCGGTGGAAAGTTACGCGAAGGGGAGTCGTTGTTTGATGCCGACGGCATGCCGGCTTTGATCTTTCAGGGAAGAAGCAGCGACGATCCAGACACCTTCTTGGTCACGTTCAAAGGCAACGGTGAGGCTCGGGCTTTGATGAATCGCATCGGATCAATGCCGCTACCGCCTTACATTCGAGAAGTTCTTGAGGATCCTTCGCGCTACCAAACAGTTTTTGCAGCAAGTGATAAGAGCGCAGCCGCGCCAACTGCTGGGCTGCATCTCACCACATCGCTACTTGATCGCATAAAAGCCAAAGGTGTGGCAATTGGTGAAGTAGAACTCGCAGTCGGGCTCGGAACCTTCAAGCCGGTAACAGCACAAAACCCGCTTGAACACCAGATTCATTCGGAGTGGTATTACGTGCCGAGCGAAGTAATGCAGCAATGTCGCGATGCGAAGAGAGTTATCGCAATTGGCACAACATCTGTTCGGGCCCTCGAATCGGCGGCAACAACCGGAGAGTTGACAGGACGCACCGAGCTATTCATTCACCGTGGCTACGACTGGAAGGTTGTAGACCTGATGCTCACGAATTTTCATATGCCTCATACTTCGTTGCTGCTGATGATCCATGCTTTTGTTGGGGATCGTTGGCGGCGTCTGTACTCCGAAGCACTTGAGCGTGGCTATAGGTTCTTGTCATTTGGCGATGCAATGCTCCTTGATCGCCATTTGTCAGAATGATGGGCAATGTATCCAGTCGAATTCACAACTGAAGCCACCGATGGAACCGCCCGCGCAGGCACAGCGAAGACCGCACAGGGCGAATACACAACTCCATGTTTCATGCCGGTTGGAACTCGCGGTGCGATCAAGTATCTGAGTGCAACCGACTACGAAACACTCGGTGCTCAAATCGTTCTGGGTAACACCTATCACTTGATGCTGCGACCCGGAGCAGACACCGTCGCTGCCTTTGGTGGTCTTGGAAAGTTTGCGGGTTGGAATGGGCTGACCCTCACAGATTCCGGCGGATTTCAGGTGTTTTCACTTGATCCAAAAGTGGACGACGATGGTGTTACTTTCAAATCCACTTACGACGGCTCGATGCACCGCTTCACCGCAGAGATTGCCGTCGATGTGCAGCAAAAACTTGGAGCCACTATTCAGATGGTGCTCGATGTATGTCCAGCGTTGCCAGCGCCAGAGGCCACTGTGCGCCTTGCGATGCGAAGAACAGCTGAATGGGCAGAGCGTGCACGCGAATCACATTCGCGTGATGATCAGAGCCTGTTTGGAATTGTCCAAGGTGGAATTTCGCCTGAGTTGCGTACTGAGAGTGCACGCCACACAGCAAGTTTGGAATTTGACGGTTACGGGATCGGTGGCCTAAGCGTTGGTGAATCACGCACCGATATGTTGCCAGCATTGCGGGCCGCACTCGCAGAGTTGCCAATTAACAGACCCCGCTATTTGATGGGAGTTGGCGACCCAGCATCTCTAGTTGAAGCAGTGGGACTCGGTGTTGACCAATTCGACTGCGTTTTACAGAGTCGTCTTGGTCGCCACGGAACGGCTCTCACAACGGCAGGCAAAGTGCAGGTCAAGAACGCCAAGTATGCACTCTCCGATGACCCAATTGATCCGACATGCGGATGTCAAGTCTGTCTGCGCCACAGCGTTGGCTACTTGCGACACTTATTTCAGGTAGGGGAGCCAACAGCCATGCGTCTGCTCACCTGGCACAACATCGCTTGGACTCTGGATTTGATGGGGCAAATGAGGGCCGCCATTTTTGCAGGGCAATTTGAGGCTTTGCGCAGGTCTGTGCTCGAGGTCTGGGGCTAGGCTTTCGGGTCTATGTCAACCCTCGTAATTCTCGGTGAAACAACAAACGACAGTGGCGGTAGTGGTTTCGCATCAATCATTTTCTTTGCCCTCATTTTCGTGGCGATGTACTTCTTACTGCTGCGTCCCCAGCGTCGTCGGATGAAAGAAGCACAGTTGTTGCAAAAGTCGATTGAGGTCGGTGACGAGGTTCTTTTGACCTCTGGGATCATCGGGTTTATCGATGCGATTGACGGTGATGTGCTTTGGATATCGATTGCAGATGACGTGACGATTCGTTGCACTCGTGGGTCGATTGCGCGCAAGATCGACCCAACCGTTGAACCTGCGGGTGGCAATCCTGCGGCTACGGAGTCAGACGACCAAGACTGATGCGTCGTCGACAGATCATCACGCTGATCACGATTCTCGTGGTCGCCTTTGGCTCACTTGCCGCCAACCTCATAGCCGGCAACAGTCCCTCGCTTGGCCTTGACCTGCAAGGTGGCGCATCGGTGACCCTTGAGCCACGTGAAAAAGCTGAGAGCGAAGCAATCGACGTGGCCGTTGAAATCATTCGCAAGCGCGTGGACTCAATTGGTGTGGCTGAACCCGAGATCATTCGCCAAGGTGACACAGTTGTGGTGAACCTGCCTGGTGTTAAGGACCAGGAAAGTGCGTTGAATATCGTGGGTCGTACCGGTGAAGTGCAGTTGCGTCCCGTGATTGCAATGAGTCTTGGTGACGCAACCACCACGACAACCGCGGCTCCGAGCACCAGCGCACCTGCGGCATCCTCAACTCTGCCCAGTGAGACGTCCACTAGTACGACTACTACTACAACTACGACGACAACCACGACCACGACGGTTCCCACCACAACCACCACGTTGCCTGAAAATGAAGGCGGCGTTGATGCAGCACTACCGGCCGAATTGTCGGACAAAGACGGTTATCTGTATTCACTTGGCCCATCAGGTGGTTCAGGTGAGGTATTCAAAAACGATGCCAAAGCAGACATCAGCAGTGGCAGTTGGGTAGTTGTAGTCAGTTTGCGCAGTGGCGCCGAGGGCACCGACAAGTGGAATGCACTTGCTGCGCAGTGCTTTGATCGCACAGCCAGTTGTCCGAGTGGACAGTTAGCGATCGTCCTTGACGGTTTGGTTATCTCGGCACCCACGGTCCAAGAGCGCCAGTTCACTGGGGGCAGTGTTCAGATCACGGGCGACTTTAAAGAAAAAGAAGCAAAAGATCTCGCCAAGATCTTGCAGTTTGGTGCCGTGCCTGTGCGCTTTAACACTCCAACTGCACAGACCGTGTCTGCAACGCTCGGTAAGGACTCGCTGAATGCAGCATTGCTATCGGGCCTAGTAGGCGTGCTGCTGGTCTTGTTGTTCCTCGTTCTCTATTACGGTCGACTAGCGCTAATTGTGGTTTTGGGTCTCGGGGTCTCGGGCTCGATTTTGTGGAGTGTGATTTCGCTTTTGTCGCAAACCAATGGCCTGGCCCTCACACTCTCGGGTGCTGCTGGAATAATTGTGTCAATTGGTGTCACGGTGGACTCTTACGTGGTCTTTTTTGAACGGCTCAAAGACGAAGTGCGCTCAGGTAAGACTCTGCGCAATTCAGCACAGCGTGGTTTTGACTCGGCTTGGAAAACGATTTTGGCGGCAGACACCGTGTCATTGCTTGGAGCCTTGGTGCTTTGGTATCTGACGGTTGGGTCCGTGCGTGGATTTGCGTTCTTCTTGGGGCTCTCCACCTTGTGCGACATGATTGTGGCTTACTACTTCACTCGCCCTGCAGTAGTGCTCATCTCAAAAGCTGGATTTATGAACCGTGGCAAGCAATTCGGTATTGAGGCGGCAACATCATGAGTGATGCAATGAACGAAGAATTTGGCACAGTGCGTCGCTCAATCTGGTCTCGTCTGTATCACGGTGAGACAACATTCGATTTCGTAGGCAAACGCTGGTACGGATTCGGTTTGTCGTTGATCGTGATTGTGTTGACACTCGTATCACTGTTCACGAAGGGTTTGAATCTAGGAATCGACTTCGAGGGTGGTGTTGCATGGGAAGTTCCTGCAAAGACACTCACAATCGATGGCGCAAAAGCGGTCCTTGAGGAAAATGGAATTAATGCCGACCAAGCAAAGGTGCAAACCCTTTCTGGATCTGATGGCGATCGCTTGCGTATTCAAGTTGGAGACCAACCCGAAGATGTTGCCGCCAAAGTTCAAGAAGGGTTAGCTAAAGCTGCCAGCGAAGGCGGCACTGAAGTCAGTGTTTCTGAGGTATCCCGGGCCGCGGTCAGCTCGTCGTGGGGTAGAAGTATCACCGAGAAGGCGATCCGAGCGCTGATTGTGTTCTTTGTTTTGGTGTCGCTCTATATCGCTTGGCGTTTTGAATGGCGTATGGCGATCTCGGCAATCGTGGCAATGGCTCATGACGTTCTGGTGTCCGTGGGCGTTTACTCGATACTCGGCTTTGAAGTCACTCCTGCAACCGTGGTCGCGTTCCTTACCATCCTTGGATTCTCGCTCTACGACACCATCGTGGTGTTTGACAAGGTGCATGAGAATGCAAAGCGATTCTCAGGGGCCAAAGTCTCATATGCGGATATCACGAATTTGTCAATGAATCAGGTTTTGATGCGTTCGCTTAACACTTCGTTGGCGGCGGTGTTGCCTGTGCTGTCGTTGTTGATCTTGGGTTCGGGAGTGATGGGTGCGGTGGCGTTGCGGGAGTTCGCACTTGCCTTGCTTGTAGGTATGGCCACTGGTGCTTACTCGTCGATTTATATCGCTACCCCACTGGTCTGCATCCTGAAGGAGCGCTCAGGCAAATACGCCGCTCTCCGCGGCGAACGCTCATTGGGTGAAGATATGACTCGACTCGCAGTTGTTGGAACCGCTTCACGCCATCGCAACGAGCCAAAGGTTATTGAGCGCAGTCCTCGTGAGACTCAGTCGGCGGCCAGTTCCACGCTGGTTGAAGCTGCACTCACGCACCCCCCACGGCCACGAAAGAAGAAGCGCCGCTAGGCTCATGTCATGGCCACAGCGGACCGCGTACTCCCATGGAGGCGAGTCAACGCAGCGCCCCAAGAGGACCTCGCTCCACTAATCGCTAGTTATCGTCGCCGTCATCCGAAGGCAAATGTCCAGGTGATTACGCGCGCTTATGAGAGTGCTCGAACCGCCCACCGTGATCAAACGCGATCAAGCGGTGAGTCCTACATCAACCATCCACTCGCTGTTGCTCGTATCGTTGCCGAACTCGGGCTGGATGAAACGACCATTGCTGCTGCGCTGCTGCACGATGCGGTTGAGGACACTGAACTCACAATTGAACAAGTTCAGCAGGAATTTGGTGCTGAGGTCGCCTCAATTGTTGACGGTGTTACCAAACTCGATCGGTTGCAGTTCGACTCACGCGAGGCCCAGCAAGCAGCAACGATGCGCAAGATGCTCGTTGCAATGGCGCGTGATCTTCGAGTGTTGATCATCAAACTCGCCGACCGTCTACACAACATGCGAACCATTGCAGCAATGCCAGCGGATAAGCAACGACGCATTGCTCAAGAAACCATGGACATCTATGCGCCATTGGCTCATCGATTGGGGATGCAGGAACTGAAACAGCAACTCGAAGACCTGTCGTTTGCGGCCCTATTCCCCAAGCGCTACTCCGAACTTGACAATCTCGTGTTCACTAGAACGCCGGAGCGTGACGTTTATCTAGCGAGCATGATTGCCGAGATTCAATCACGGCTTAACTCATTGCGAATCACTGCCGAGGTCACGGGTCGCGGAAAGCACATGTGGAGCATCTACGAAAAGATGGTGCAGCGAGGCAAAGAATTTGATGAGATCTTTGACCTTGTGGCGGTACGAATCATCGTGGATTCGGTGAAGGATTGTTATGGGGCACTGGGATGCATCCACGGTCAGTGGAAGCCGGTGGTGGGTCGGTTTAAGGACTACATCGCAATGCCCAAGTTCAATCTCTACCAGTCACTCCACACCACGGTCATTGGCCCCCAAGGCAAGCCACTGGAAGTTCAGATCCGCACTCGAGACATGCACAATCGGGCTGAATGGGGTGTCGCTGCTCACTGGTCCTACAAGGAAGGGTCAGGCGGTGAAATTGATTGGCTGGATCGCATCGTTGATTGGCAGACCGACCTAGATGATCCAACCCAGTTCCTCGAAGACCTGCGGACCGACCTCGATCAGGACGAACTTTTTGTATTCACTCCGAAAGGTCGAGTCATTTCGCTGCCTATTGGTGGGACCCCAGTTGATTTTGCGTACGCCGTTCACACCGAGGTTGGTCACAAGTGCGCGGGAGCAAAAGTTAACGGTCGGTTGGTGGCTCTCGACACGGTCTTGCAATCGGGTGACACATGCGAGATCGTCACTGCAAAAGACGACACAATCGGACCTTCGGCGGATTGGTTGGGTTTTGTGAAGTCGCCGCGCGCGAAGAACAAGATCAAGCAGTGGTTCTCGCGGGAACGCCGAGACGAGATGATTGAACGCGGTATGGACGCTCTCAACAAAGAGTTCCGCCGCCTTTCGCTTCCATTGCACACGATCTGGGACTCTGACGCACTGGCGACCGAAGTTGCCGAAGCGAAATTCAGCGACATCGATGCGCTCTTGGTGAGCATCGGTGAGGGTCAGACGTCGGCACGAGCTGTAGCGCAACGAATATTCAAGCGGATGAGTGGCGGCGATGATGAAGAGCAGATCTCTATCGCGCGTCCAACTGATGGTGCTCCGCGTCGGCGTCGGCAGTCCGCCGGCGTGCATGTGGACGGAATAGACGATGTGTTGGTGCGACTTTCGCGATGCTGTACTCCTGTGCCCGGTGACGAGATTGTTGGTTTTGTCACTAAGGGCAGAGGGGTGAGTGTCCACCGAGCCGACTGTGCGAACGCCGTTCAGTTGCAGGCGGATATATCAGTCCGCATGATTGAAGTTGAATGGTCGCGCGAACGCTACGACACCACTTTCCGTGCCGGTGTCGAGGTGGTTGCGTTGGATCGTTCGCGTCTCTTGCGTGATGTGGCGAATGCAATCTCTGAGTCGCATGTGAACATCGTTGCGTGCTCCACCCATACGGGCGGGGATCGTGTCGCCAAAATGCGTTTTGAGTTCGAACTCGCCGATCCGAGCTACCTTGCCGGAATCCTGCGCACCATCAAGTCCATTGATGGCGTATATGACGCATATCGAATAGTCCCAGGGCGCTGAGTAGCCCAGCGTCTAGCCTTGGTCGGCGTGGGATGTGTTCCGTACTTGGAAATGATTAATGGCTGAGTTCCAGACCAGCCCGGGCACCCGCGACATCTTGCACCCTGATTCGGCTCGCTGGCGCGCGTTTAGCGCACGATTTGCTGCCGCTGCAGAGGCCGCTGGTTTTCACCAGATAATTCCCCCGATGTTTGAAGATCTCGGCGTTTTCCAGCGTCTCGGTGAAGTCACGGATGTTGTGACCAAAGAGATGTATGACTTCATGGACAAAGGCGGGCGCCATGTTGCCTTACGTCCCGAGCACACCGCGTCAGTTTGTCGGGCATTTGTCCAGCATCGTCCCACGTTGCCGTGGCTCGTTTGGTATGCCGGCCCAAACTTTCGTTATGAAAAAGCACAGCAGGGCCGCTATCGACAGTTCGATCAAGTAGGGGTGGAAGCGCTCGGGTCCAACGATCCGTGGCTTGATGCAGAGATCATTGCGCTTGGATGGAATTTCTTTGCCGGACTCGGACTCAACGGCGTGAAGCTCGTGATGAACAGCCTCGGTGACAGTGGAGACCGTGAGCGCTATGTCGAAGTGCTGCGGTCTTATCTATCGGCCAACAGTGGGGGACTCAGTAAAGAAAGTCTTGAAACTCTGTCGCGCAATCCTTTGCGAGTCCTCGATTCCAAACGTGAACAGGATGCGCCAATTGTTGCTGGTGCTCCAAGTATCAGCGAGTCGTTGAGCGATGCAGCCAAAGAGCACTTCGCCACAGTGTTGAAAGGTCTTGATGCGCTCGGCGTACCGTTCACGGTTAATGATCGACTCGTTCGCGGTCTTGACTACTACCGGCGAACCACTTTTGAATATGTGTCAACTGCCCTAGATTCAGCACAGAATGCGATCGGTGGTGGTGGTCGTTATGACGGGCTGGTGGAAGATTTGGGAGGCCCCGCAACTCCCGGCATCGGCTTTGCCCTTGGGTTAGACCGCACGCTTTTGGCCTGCGATGCAGAGGGCGTTTTCTCAGCCCCAATTGTTGGCACTGACGTATTCGTGGTTGACACCACTGGCGGGGCTAACGCCACATCCATAGCCGCCGCACTTCGTAATGCTGGTCACACAGTTGCCAGAGCGTACGACTCTCGCAGCATGAAGTCGCAGATGAAACAGGCTGATAAGTCGGGGGCGAAAGTGACCTTAATAGTCGGTGAGTCCGAGGCTGAGACCAATACTGTGATTGTGCGCTCGATGGCCGATGGGGCTCAGCGCAGTGTCTCGCGAGATTCACTAATTGAAGAATTGAAGAAGGATTTCAAATGAGCAAGACCGGTCTGCGAACCCACCTCTGCGGGCAGCTGAGGGCATCAGATGTGGGTACCACAGTCACTGTCTGTGGCTGGGTCGGGAAGCGCCGCGAACACGGTGAACACTTAGCTTTTGTGGATCTCCGTGACCACTCTGGTGTCTTGCAATGCGTGGTGGATAACTCGGTCGATGTTCGCAGTGAATACGTGGTGCGAATCACTGGAACTGTACGCGCACGACCTGAAGGAACTATCAATTCGTCGTTAGTGACCGGCGAGATTGAAATCGGCGACTGCGCAGTTGAAATTCTCAACGCAGCCGAACCGCCGCCGTTCCCGATCGACCAACGAGCCGATGATGTTGATGAGAACATTCGTCTTAGGTATCGCTATCTAGATATTCGTCGTGAACGCATGCAGCGCAACATCCGTGTCCGCGCTGCGGTCAACTCTGCGATTCGGGCCGCCATGGAGCGCCAGAACTTTGTCGAGGTCGAGACACCGTTTTTGATGCCTTCAACACCAGAAGGTGCACGAGAGTTTCTTGTGCCTTCGCGTAAAGAGCCGGGTTCGTTCTATGCCTTGCCACAATCGCCACAACTTTGGAAGCAGTTGTTGATGGTGGCTGGGATGGACCGCTATTACCAAATAGCAAGATGCTTGCGTGATGAGGACCTGCGCGCCGATCGTCAGTACGAATTCATGCAGCTGGATGCGGAAATGTCCTTTGTTACGCAAGATGATGTGCTCGCAGCCATCAGTGAAGCGGTTATGTCTGCCGCCGAGGCCGTCACGGGTGAGCGCCCCCCCGAAATTCAGCGGATCACTTGGCGTGAAGCAATGGAGCGATTCGGTGTTGACAAGCCTGACCTGCGTTTTGGTCTTGAACTGATTGAGTTGACACAGATTTTTGCATCCACCGAATTCAAAGCGTTCTCAACTGCTGAATCAATCAAAGGTCTGTGTGTGCGTGCAGGGGAGTACCCCGATACCGCAGCGGCGGGACGCAATCGACTCGATGCTCTGACTGATCGTGCCAAAAAACTAGGAGCAAAGGGTCTGGTGTGGATGCGTGTACAGGCCGGGGGTCAACTCGATTCGCCAGTGGCAAAGTTCTTGTCCGAAACAGAGATTGCCGCTCTGTTGACTGCAACGGGTGCTGTTGAGGGTGATCTAATTCTCATGGTTGCCGATTCCTGGCACAACGCATGTGAGGTTCTGGGTCAGTTACGAAACGACATCGGACGCCCACCGGTTCACGAGGGCCCTTATCGGTATGTATGGGTGGTTGACTTCCCGTTGTTCGTCGGAGTCGACCCCGTTTCTGGCAAGCCCAAACCGGGGCACCACCCGTTCTGTCACCCGCATCCTGATGACCTAGACAAATTTGAAACCGATCCGCTGTCCGTGCGAGCGCTCGCTTATGACCTCGTTCTTAATGGTTGGGAGCTCGGTTCGGGTTCGATTCGGATTCACGAGCCGGAGCTTCAGCGACAGGTGTTCAACCGACTCGGCATTTCAGACGAGGAAGCGGATCGTCGATTTGGGTTCTTCCTTCAGCCCTTCAAATACGGTGCACCGCCCCATGGTGGTTTTGCATTCGGAATTGACCGGCTCACGGCGATACTCGCAGGCGAAGAGAACATTCGTGAAGTGATTGCCTTTCCAAAAACGCAGTCGGGTCTCGATCCAATGACCAACGCACCCACGCAGATTGATGCCAAACAGTTGGCCGAGCTAGGTCTGCGTCCGTTGCCGCCGCCCAGCAACGCCTAAATGAAAAACGAGAGCCTGTTCTCTGGTGCGGCTCGCGAACGTTTGCAGAATCAAGCACCACTTGCAGCACGTTTACGGCCACGCAACTTCGATGAAGTTGTAGGACAACAAAAGCTCGTAGCAGCGGGAGCACCATTCAGGAAGATGGTCGAAAACGACACGTTGCGATCTGTGATCTTGTGGGGGCCACCAGGCACAGGTAAAACGACACTGGCCGAAGTGGTTGCTTGTGTTAGCAGTCGCCACTTCGAACGCGTTTCAGCAGTGACATCGGGAGTAAAGGATCTTCGCGAAGTTATTGAGGCTGCGCGTGACCGCTTGGGAACTCATGATCAGCGCACGATTGTCTTTGTGGATGAAATTCACAGGTTCAACAAGGCGCAGCAGGATGCACTACTGCCCTCGGTTGAAGAAGGTTTAATCACCTTGATTGGGGCAACTACTGAAAATCCCTTCTTCGAGGTGAATGCCCCGTTAAGAAGTCGGTCAACTCTTTTTCGGCTCGAGCCTCTATCCAGAGAAGACATCGAGACTCTTGTGCTGCGTGGCATTGCGGCCGAGGGAATGGTTGCTGAACCCGAAGCCACCCAGTTGATTGCCGAGCGATGTATAGGCGATGGACGCCAAGCGCTGACTGCAGTTGAAGTTGCCTGTGCATTGGCGCGCCCAGACCGTGTGCAACTCCAGCACGCAGAGGCTGCGCTCAGCACGAGTGCGCTGCGTTATGGGCGCGACGATCACTATGACGTCATCTCTGCGTTTATCAAAAGCATGCGAGGATCGGATCCAGATGCAGCTGTTTATTGGCTGGCGCGGATGCTTGAAGCCGGTGAGGATCCGCGTTTCATTGCCCGACGCATGATCATTGCAGCAAGTGAAGATATCGGCATGGCGGATCCGTCAGCACTCACCGTTGCAGTGGCAGCAGCGCAGGCGCTGGATGTGGTGGGCTTGCCTGAGGCCCAACTCAACCTCGCGCAAGCTGCTATTCACATCGCACGAGCACCAAAGAGCAATGCCGTAGCAATGGCTATCTGGACTGCTCGTGAAGACGTCCGTAATGGTCAAGTGGCAGAGGTGCCTGCGCATCTTCGTGACTCCCACTACCAAGGAGCAGCACAATTGGGCCACGGCGTGGACTATGTGTCCCCGCATGATGACCCGCATGGATCGAAGTCGCAGAAGTACCTGCCTGACTCAATGAATGGAATTCATTACTTTGATAACACCTGAGCCCATAGTGCCCCTGAAGGTAGGCTCAAAAAGGCATGAGTAAGCACCCAACCTCGGCAAACGATCTGCGTAAGGCATTTTCGGGATACTTCGCCGACAGGGGGCACACGGTAGTGCCTTCGGCATCGCTAATCCCGCATGATCCGACCATTCTTTTCACGGTCGCAGGAATGGTTCCGTTCAAGCCCTATTTCACTGGCGACGAAGTGGCCCCATACCCACGTGCTGTGAGTGTGCAGAAGTGCGCGCGCGCCGGCGGAAAACACAATGACTTGGATGATGTGGGTCGCACTAAGCGCCACCTTGTGTTTTTTGAGATGCTCGGCAATTTTTCCTTCGGCGACTATTTCAAAGAGGACTCAATCAAATGGTCATGGGATCTCGTGACCGAAGTCTTTGGGCTCGATGGCGACAAGCTCTGGATAACAGTGCATGAAAGTGATGATGAGGCTGAACAGATTTGGCGCGACACCGTGGGTGTGCGCCCAGATCGCATTCAGCGTCTTGGTGATAAGGACAACTTCTGGCAGATGGGTGAGACCGGGCCGTGCGGCCCGTGTTCGGAAATACACATTGATCGCGGGGCTGCATTTGGACCCGATGGTGGCCCGCTAAATGATCCGCACGGTGACCGTTTCCTTGAATTCTGGAACCTGGTATTCATGCAGTACAACCAGGCCAAAGACGGCTCACGAGAGCGACTCCCCAAACCTTCTATTGACACCGGTGCGGGACTCGAGCGAATCCTCACTCTTTTGCAGGGTGTTGATTCGGTGTGGGAGAGCGATGTGCTCGCACCACTGGTGGATCGTGCAGCCTCTATAACCGGCTCTAAATATCGGCCCGGCGACTACGAAGATCGTTCAAGTTTCTCTTTGCGGGTGTTAGCAGAGCATGCACGGTCGTCCACGATGCTCGTTAATGACGGTGTATTTCCTTCAAACGAGAACCGCGGTTACGTACTGCGTCGAATTATTCGCCGTGCGGTTCGCCACGCATATCTTTTGGGTACCGAGAAACTTGTGATGCCATCGCTTGTTGAAACTGCGATTGGAGTAATGGGTGAGGCGTACCCGGATCTGCGTGCCAATCAAGATTTCATTCTCGAAGTACTAACCAAGGAAGAGGAACGCTTCCGGCACACGCTCACTACTGGAATGGGCATTCTTGAACACGAGATGGAATCCGCAGGAAGCAATGGTCTAAGTGGCAAGACCGCATTCTTGTTGCACGACACTTACGGATTTCCACTTGAGCTGACCACAGAGATCGCTGGAGAGCGCGGGGTAGGCGTTGATCTCGCGGGTTTTGAATCCGAGATGACCGAGCAACGTGAGCGAGCCAAGGCAGCACGTAAGTCCGGAGCGGTTGACGAAAAATCACAGACTCTGTACCGCGCGTTAGTGGAAAAGCTCGGTGCCACGGTTTTTGTTGGCTATACAACCACCGAAGCGAAAGGCACGGTGGTTGCGGTGCACGAACACGCAGCTGATCCGGATCTAATCGAAGTTTTCCTGGACTCAACTCCTTTTTACGCAGAAAGCGGTGGCCAGGTTGGTGATACGGGCCAGCTAGTCACCGATTCGGGCGCACTAGAAGTGATTGATACGACCTTTGCGCTACCGGGTCTCAGAATGCACTTGTGCAAACCCGATCGGGGAGTTGTAACAGTGGGTCAAGTCGCAACTGCGAGTGTTGATAGCGCTCGCCGGCAGGCAATTCGCCGTAATCACACCGGCACCCACATTCTGCACTGGGCGCTGCGCGAAGTATTGGGCGATCATGTTAAGCAGGCGGGGTCTCTAGTAGATGACCAGCGGCTGCGCTTCGACTTCAGTCATTATGCAGCTGTTACCCCTGAGGAGATTGCGGCAATTGAGCGGCTCGCAAATGCCGAAGTATTGAAAAACTCAAATGTTGAAGCCTTTGAAACAGCTAAAGATGAAGCCCTTGAAATGGGCGCGATGGCGTTCTTTGGTGACAAGTACGGCGATGTTGTCCGAGTGTTGCGCGCCGGATCATCAATTGAACTCTGCGGTGGAACCCATGCCTCGGCAACTGGCGACATCGGAACCATCAAGATTGTTTCTGAGTCATCTATTGGGTCCAATTTGCGACGTGTTGAAGCAGTTACTGGCGACAACACGATCGCACTGTTGCAACGCCAGGAATCAGAGTTGCGTCAGCTTGGCGAGATGCTTGGATCATCGTCTGCCAATTTGTTTGAGGCACTAGAACGCAAACTTGCTGAAGTGCGTTCTTTGCAGGAGGAATTAAAGTCATTCCGCGCTCGGGCTGTAGCGCAACAAGCTTCAGTGATTGCTGCAGGTGCCAACGGTGGGTTGGTGATTGAACGCATTGACGATCTCGCACCCGGTGATCTAAAGGATCTTGCGGTTGCGGTGCGCCAGGTAGCCGGAGTCAAGGGTGTCTTTATCGGTGGTGTAGCTGCCACAGGTGGCGTGTCTTTGGTTTGTGCAGTGGATAGCAAGTCGGGAGTTTCAGCAGGCGAGGTCATCAAAGCTTGTGCTCAGATCGTCGGTGGTGGCGGTGGCGGCAAAGGTGATGTGGCAACTGCTGGCGGCAAAGACGTAACCAAGATTGACGAGGCCTTGGAGACGGCGCGTAAGAAACTCGCGCCACTTTCCAGTTAGCACAGTGACCAAATCTTCGGGAATCCGTGCGCTTGGGATCGATCTGGGTTCGAAACGCATTGGAGTTGCCGTTAGTGACCTCAGTGGCAATATTGCCGGACCATTGACCGTGGTGCAGCGCTCGGGGTCAGAAAAACGTGATCATCAAACCATCCGCCAACTCGTGATTGATGAGGAAGCTGAGATCATTGTTGTCGGATTGCCTCTTACGATGGCTGGCGAAATCGGTCGCGCGGCACAGGCTGCCATTGCGGAGACCAAAAGGCTGGCTACGGTCGTTGATGTGCCGGTTGTGACTTTTGATGAGCGTCTGACCACAGTGTCGGCAGAACGCACGCTGCTTGAGGCGAACATGAATGCTCAAGCACGAAGGCGCGTGGTCGACAAAGTTGCAGCAGCAGTAATGCTGCAGTCGTGGCTTGACGAACGCCAGCATCGCTTGAAGGATTCCGATAATGGCTGATGAGGAACGTCGGTCCTCGATTGATCCATTGATCGCTGTTGATTGGCGTACTGATCCGTGGGACAACCCGCGTTCGACGAACGATCACGAAGAGTTGCCGAACGACTCAGATTTCCCTCGCTTGCGTCGCTTTGTGCGCACCGCTCTTCCAGTTGCGGTCGTAGCAACATTGATTCTCGGCATAGGTGGTATGTGGTACGTGCGCCAGGTAAACCCCTCAGGGCTAGCAACAGTGGCGGCGACCTTCACCGTTAATGAAGGTGACTCACTCGCCAGCGTTAGTGAGAGGCTGAAAGACGAAGGATTGATTTCTAATGCGTGGGTATTCCGTTTCTATGTAGGACGAAACGGAGGAATTGACTTACAGCCCGGTTACTACGCCATCAAGGCCGATGACCACATGGGCAACATCATGCGCATTCTGAACACGCCACCTTCTCAGACCTACCAATCAGTTACCTTCCCAGAAGGATTCACAATCGCCCAGATTGGTGAGCGCTTGGCGGAAAACACGAGGCTTGATGCAAAGAAGTTTGTAACGGTCGCAGAGTCCGGCACCATTCGGTCCGTTTATCAGCCTGGGCTCTCATTGTCTCTTGAGGGCTTGTTATTCCCTGATACATATCAAATCTCTGGCAGCGAGAGTGAAGCACAGGTCACTGAGCGCATGGTGAGGTTGATGGAGCGAGTCGGCCGCCAAGAAGGTCTCGATGGTGCGCAGGCCAAGGTTGGCTTTGATCCATACCAAGTTCTAATTGTGGCGTCGATGGTTGAGCGGGAGGCGAAGGTCGATGCCGACCGAGCAAAGATCGCGCGGGTCATCTACAACCGTTTGGCAATGGGGATGTTGCTCCAGATTGATGCGACTCTTCTCTACAAGCAGAATCCAAACCTCAGCTTTGCCGAACTGAAAGCCATTGACACCTTGTACAACACGTACCTGTATGAGGGGTTGCCGCCAACGCCGATCGCCAATCCCGGACGCGCATCAATTCGAGCAGCGCTGAATCCTGCGCCAAACCCACCACCTGGTGACCCAATTTGTGTAGATCTGCCACAACCAACAGATTGCCAATACATCTACTACGTAATCGCCGATAAAAACGGCGGGCACGTATTCGCTGCAACACTCGAACAGCATGAAGCAAATGTCGAGGAAGCAAGACGCAAAGGTCTGCTTTAGTAGTGGGAGTGGAAACCGACTCGTTACAGGCGAACGTGGCAGCTGTTATCGGGTGGCCAATCTCGCAGAGTCTCTCTCCAGTAATCCACAACGCAGCTTTTCGTCATCACGGTGACAATTGGAGTTACGTTGCCTATCCGGTGGAGCCTGGTGATGCCGCCAGCGCGATCGCTACGATGCGAAGCGGGGCGCTGCATGGTCTCAATGTGACAATGCCGCACAAAGATGCAGTTGCGGATCTTGTCGATGAACTCGATACGTCTGCGGAATCAATTCATGCAGTAAACACCGTGGTCCGCACGAGTGATGGACGCCTGCGTGGCTATTCAACCGATGGTGAAGGTTTGCTGCGGGCAATTCGCATCAACGCGAACTGGGATCCTGCAGGAAAGAAAATCTGTGTACTAGGAGCCGGGGGAGCCGCACGTTCCGCCATTGATGCGTTTTCTCGCGTTGGCGTGGCTTCAATATTCGTGGTCAATCGCACCGCCGAGAAGGCTGAGCAGGCAATTGGTGGTTCCAACGTGGCAGTTGTCGGCAGCCAAAACAACATTCACGATTGCGACATAGTCTTCAATGCGACCTCAGTCGGGATGGGCACCGATGAATCGTTGGTTGCTGCCGAGCTGCTGCATGAAGGCCAGCTTGTTATTGATGCGGTTTATCATCCGCTCGAGACACGACTATTGCGTGACGCCAAGTCACATGGAGCGACTGTTCTCGATGGGCTCTGGATGCTGATCCACCAAGCGTGCGTAGCGCAAGTGCTGTGGTTGGGGCGCGAACCCGACTACCAGGTCATGAGAAATGCAGCCGTTCAGGAACTGGCGGCACGCGGCAACTAACCTTAAACATATGTTGCGTTTTCTAACCGCCGGTGAGTCACATGGCCCAGCTCTTGTGGTCACGGTGGAAGGTCTGCCTGCGGGTCTGCCCGTGACGGTGGAAGATCTCGGTGTTGACTTAGCGCGCAGGCGCTTGGGGTACGGCCGTGGCCCGAGGCAGCGCTTTGAGGTCGACAAAATCGAGATCATTGGTGGCGTACGCCATGGTCGCACTCTTGGTTCGCCAGTCGCAGTTCTAATCCATAACACCGAGTGGTCGCGTAGCGATAAATGGCATGAGGAAATGAAGGCGGCACCGGGTGAAACCAAGGATCCATTAACAAAGCCGCGTCCTGGTCATGCTGATTTACCTGGAATGCAAAAGTATGGATTCACCGATGCCCGTGACGTGCTGGAGCGTGCCAGCGCTCGCGAGACCGCAGCGCGTGTTGTCGCAGGGTCATTGGCGAAACTTTTGTTGTCCCACATTGGTGTTCAGATTGTCTCGCACGTAATCCAGATCGGAGACGCCCGTGTAACAAGTGGCAGGCGTCCTTTGCCTTCGGAATTGAACGAGGTGGACGCCTCCGAGGTGCGTTGCCTCGATCAGTCTGCAGAGCGTGAGATGATCGCAGCGATTAAATCTGCTGCCGCTGAGGGTGATTCACTCGGTGGAATTGTGGAGGTGCTCGGCTACGGCATGCCCGTTGGTCTTGGGAGCCATGTCCATTGGGATCGCAAGATTGACGCTTTGCTTGCAGCCGCAATCATGAGCATCCAGGCCGTCAAGGGTGTTGAGATCGGTGACGCGTTTGAAGTGGCGGGTCGTCGGGGCAGCAATGCACACGATGCGATCTCGTGGGACTCCACCAACAACGAATATGTGCGTGGATCCACCCTTGCGGGCGGCACTGAGGGTGGAATAACTAATGGTGAACTGCTGGTCGTGCGTGCGGCAATGAAGCCGTTGGCAACGCTCAATCGACCCACACTGGGAACGGTCGACGTGGTGACCAAAGAAGAAACTGTGAGTTTCAAAGAGCGAACCGATGTAACGGCAGTGCCTGCGCTAGGTGTTGTAGGCGAGGCAATGGTCGCATTGGTTGTGGCTGCCGAGGCGCAGCGCAAATTCGGTGGCGACTCGCTCTCAGAATTCGTTCGCAATGCGGTCAATGCCAAGCCGTCGCTCTGATCGTCAAGATCGGCCCGTCGTGGTTCTTGTGGGAATGATGGGTGCAGGCAAGACCTCGGTTGGTCGTGAGCTTGCCGGGCGATCAGAGTTTATTGACCTAGACAAGTTGATTGAACAGCAGACCAAGCGCACCATCCGTGAGATTTTTGAAGCAGAAGGTGAAACCGCATTCAGAAAACTCGAATTGCAAGCCCTGCGTGACGCCACGACTTCAGGCCAGTACAAAGTTGTTTCCACCGGGGGCGGGGTGGTCACCACGTCAGAAGCGCGACAACTTTTGCGAGAAATGGACGCGTTTATTGTTTGGCTAACCGCATCAAATGAGGAACTCACGCGGCGGGCAACAAAGAGCGGTAATAGACCCCTGCTGGACCATGATCCTGGTGCGAAGATTGAAGAGTTGATGAACCAACGTGCCCCTATGTATGCCGAAGTTGCGGACTTAACCCTGAATACCCAGGGACTTTCTGTGAAACAGGTTGCGCAATTAATTGAAGAAGCACTGAGACACCACGTGGCTGACCGAAAGACCGCACCATGACCAGTTCCCATACAACTGTCAGAGTTGAACTCGGCGATCGCTCATATGACGTCCTAGTTGGTCACGGCGTGGCTAACGAAATAGCAGCACAAATTCCAAACAACGTGCAACGCATTGCTGTGGTTACCCAGCCCAGTGTTCCGATTCGAATTGCGCTCCCGGTTGAACACAAGATCTTTGAAATCGGCAACGGTGAGTCAGCCAAGTCGCTTGCTACCGTGGAGAAACTGTGTGCCGGTTTTGCCGATATGGGTCTTACTCGCAACGACCTCGTAATCGGAGTCGGTGGTGGAATGGTCACAGACGTCGCCGGTTTCGCCGCTGCGGTGTTTCACCGCGGTGTACGAGTAATGCACGTGGCAACCACATTGCTAGCCATGGTTGATGCTGCAATCGGTGGAAAAACAGGCGTGAACTTGTCTGCTGGAAAAAATCTCGTGGGTGCCTTCTGGCAACCGAGTGCTGTGTTTTGCGAGATGGAAGCGCTAAGTACTTTGCCGCCCGAGCACATGCGGGGTGGCCTTGGGGAGTTGGCCAAGTATCACTTCATCTCGGGTGATGATTTCCTGTCGCTAGATATTCAGCAGCGAATTGCTCGTGCGGTTCGTGTCAAGGCCGACATCGTCGCAGCTGATGAGCGCGAGTCAGGCCAACGCGCACTGCTCAACTACGGACACACATTGGGTCACGCCGTGGAAATCGCGACCAACTTCAAAGTTCAGCATGGCGAAGCTGTAGCTATTGGTCTTGTATATGCCGCTCATCTCGCTGAAGTGATGGGTCGGATCTCGAATAATCGAGTGAAGGAGCATTACGAAGTGGTCGGGGGCGAGTATGGCTTGACGACCTCCCTGCCAAAGGGGTGCACACCAGATGTCCTACTTCCTCTCATTGCGAACGATAAAAAAGCCTTGAATGGACTCACCTTTGTGCTCGATTCGCCCCGTGGTCTTGAGGTGGTTCCGGGTGTGAGCGAGCAAAAAGTCCGTGAGGCACTCGCCGCAATGGAAGTACGGTAGAGGAATGGCCGCCAACAAAAAGACCGTCTTGGTGATTAATGGTCCAAACTTGAATCTGCTCGGCCAGCGCCAGCCTGAAATCTATGGAACTGCGACCCTGGAAGACCACATCAATCGCATGGTGGAAATCGGTTCTGCTACTGGGCTTAAGGTCACAGCCTTTCAATCCAATTCAAGTGGCGAGATTGTGGACCGCATACATGCCGCGCGCGGCAAAGAAGATGCAATCATCATCAACGCCGGCGCATTCACGCATTATGCGTGGAGCATTCACGACGCGTTAGCGGCTTTTGCTGGTCCCAAAATTGAAGTTCATATCTCTAATCCGGCATCACGCGAGGAATGGCGCCAGCAGAGTGTGCTTGCTCCCGTTGTGAATGGGTCTATCGCGGGCTTTGGCGGTCTTGGATACGATCTTGCTGTGGCGGCGGTCGATTCCTTGTTGAACATCTGACCCAATGTCAATTGCATTCGCACCAATTGACTGCGGTGGTCGGATTGAGACAGTCATTGAGGCGCTTTCGGGTAAGTCGCTGTTAATCGCCGCGGGGCCCCAGATGCGCTGGCTCACTGGCTTTGCGGGTTCGGCAGGTTGGTTGCTTGCATGCAAAGAGATGAATTACATGTTCATGGATTCGCGTTACACCGAGATTGCTGGCGAAACCTTGGAGCGGGCAAACGTGAAGGCTGAGATCGTGCATGTGGTTGACCATTCAAAACTCTTTGAGAAAATCGCAAGGTGTGCCAATGGGGTTCCAGTTGCAATGGATTCATCGGCGACTTCAGTAGCGACCTTCAAAGCGGTTGGGGCTGCATTCGGAAGCGAGCCATCAGTTGTGCCAGATCCCACCGCACAATTTCGTCGAGTGAAGACCCCAGCTGAAGTAGCACGCATCGAAGCAGCCGCGACCTGTGCTGATACTGCGCTTTCCAAAGTGCGATCACTTGATTGGATCGGCATGTCGGAGCGCGAACTCGCCTCGACCATCGAGATCGAGATAAGGCGCGCAGGCGCAGAGCGTGAGGCTTTTGACACGATCGTTGCTTCTGGTCCCAATGGATCCAAACCACACCACGAGCCCGGAGATCGACTGATTCAAGAGGGCGATTCGGTGATCATTGATATGGGGGCAATGATTGACGGCTATCACTCAGACATGACTCGTACTTTTTTTGTCGGTGTACCCGATCCGATTCTCGGAACGGCATATGAAGTGGTACGCAGTGCACAACAAGCAGGAGTCGATGCGGTTCGTGCCGGTAGCGCACTCTCAGGTGTCGATGCAGCGTGTCGCGAAGTGCTCGCAGCAGCCGGTATTGATCATCTCTTCGTGACGGGTACCGGGCATGGAATAGGCCTTGAAATCCATGAAGATCCCTTCATTGGGAAGCGCTCAAAGGGTGAGTTTGTTGTGGGGGATACGGTCACCGTCGAGCCTGGAATCTATTGTGAAGGGGTCGGTGGAATTCGCATTGAGGACACGGTGCACCTGGAAGCGAATGGACCCCGTCGACTCACACTCACAAGTAAGGATCCCTCATGCCCGCGATAACCACCAACGACTTGAAAAACGGCATCACGCTAGAGATCGACGGCGCGTTGTTCACCGTGATTGAGTTTCAGCATGTGAAGCCGGGCAAGGGCGGCGCATTCGTGCGTACCAAACTTCGCAACTTGAAGAACGGCAATGTATTTGAAAAAACCTTCAACGCTGGTATTCGAGTCGAGCAAGCGATACTCGATAAGCGCGATATGCAGTTTCTCTACAAAGACGGCTCGGATTTCATCTTCATGGACACAGATTCCTACGAACAGATGCAAGTCGCTCCAGTTGCTCTTGGTGAAGCAGCCGATTATTTGATCGAAAATGCAATGGCAATCATTGCTACTTATCAAGGCGAGATTGTGAGTGTTGAAATTGCTGCATCAGCAGAATTGACCGTGACTGAAACTGAACCGGGCGTTCAGGGTGATCGCGTGTCTGGTGCCCGCAAACCAGCAACTCTGGAAACCGGCAAGGTTATCCAGGTGCCCCTGTTCGTGAACATTGGTGATCGGGTCAAAGTAGATACCCGCTCCGGCGATTACATCACTCGGGTCTGAGTGCCACGCCACCCGCATAATCCAGAGGAGGACGAGCGCAGTATTGCGCGCGAACGCGTGCTCTCTCTCATGTATGAAGCCGACTCCAAAGGTGTGAACCTAGGTGAGGTGGTGAAAGGCCAAGTCGTGCCACTTGATTCGTTGGCCGCGGAGCTAGTCGCTGGAATCGGGGACCGTTACCTCGAATGCGATGAGCTCATTGTTGAGTTTTCGCGGGCTTGGAGCCTTGAGCGCATGCCGATGATGGACCGCAACATCTTGCGATTGGGAATCTTTGAGCTCAAGCACCGCCTCGAAACACCTGTGGCCGTCGTGATTGATGAGGCAATTGAACTCGCAAAGCGCTTTTCTACGGACGAGTCGAGTCGATTTGTGAACGGGATCCTCTCAGCCATTGCCAAACGGGTTCGCGCCTGACTACAATTCACCCGACAACAAAACCTGTCGTGAAGCGGGTCCCGTGAGGCCCAGACGGAGGAAATTAATGAAAACGATGCTTTGGGCGCCTGCATGCGGGTCGCCCTTTTATTTTGCGCCACAGTCGTGTGCGCTCGGTGAATCTCTGAATCTGTACCCGTGATGTCTTCCACTGTGGTTGAGGTTTTCTCGGCACAAGACGTAGCCAAGTCGATCACGCGCATTGCTCACGAAATTCTTGAACGAAATGCCGATGGCGAGACCCCGGTACTGATTGGTGTTCAGTCCGGTGGCACCTGGATTGCAAAGGCGATCAAGGAAGCACTCGATCGGATCAAAATCGACAACGCGATTCTCTGCGGTGCGATTGATGCGGGAATGCATCGTGATGACATCGGAATGCGGCCAGTTGTGACAGCACACTCCTCCTCGATACCTGTAGATCTTTCAGGGGCAACCGTGATCTTGGTGGACGACGTTCTGTTCACGGGGCGTACCGTGCGTGCGGCATTAGAAGCGCTAAACGACTACGGGAGACCACGTTGTGTGCAGCTTGCCGTTTTGGTTGATCGCGGTCACCGGGAATTACCGATTCGACCCGACTTCGTGGGTAAGAACATTCCCACCAAGGCGACCGATGAAGTGTCGGTTAGTGCCGACGGGGTATTTGTTGAGGCCCGATGAAGCACTTTCTTGATATTGCCGATATCAGTCGGGACTCATTGATCGAGCTGCTCGATCTGACTGCAAATATGGCCGAGATCAATCGACGCCCGGTTCCTAAAGTTCCAGCTCTGCGGGGCAAAGTCGTCGCCACTGTTTTCTTTGAAGACTCAACTCGTACCCGAATCAGTTTTGATACCGCAGCTAAACGACTGTCGGCTGATGTCATGGGCTTTACCGCTTCAGCCTCGAGCATCAACAAGGGTGAAAGCATCCGTGACACGATTGAAACCCTTGAGGCGATAGGTGTTGATGCCTTTGTGATCCGGCATAAGTCGGGTGGTGTTCCTGCAACTGTGACCAAGTGGTCAGATGCGTCGATCATCAATGCGGGGGACGGCGCCAATCAACACCCGACTCAGGCCCTTCTTGACAGCTACACGATTCGTGAGCACTTCGGTGGTCAAGATCTCTCGGGTTTGCGCATTGCAATCGTTGGAGATGTTCGTCACTCGCGAGTTGCACGAAGCGATATCCAAGCGTTCACCAAACTCGGTGCTTCGGTAACAATTGTTGGTCCATCGACCCTTTTGCCTAGTGACACCACCGGTTGGCCAGTCGAGTCGTGCCACGAGTTTGATTCGGTCATCGGCGATTCGGATGTGATTTACATGCTGCGGCTTCAGCGCGAGCGGATGAATTCAGCGTTCGTTCCCTCGCTCGAGGAGTATGCGCAGAGATTTGGGCTCGACAAGTCCCGCGCCAACAGGATGCGTGCTGGATCCGTTGTGATGCACCCAGGTCCCATGAACAGGGGAGTTGAGATGTGTGTTGATCCGGCTGGGATTTCCAATTCACTGATCCTGCGTCAGGTGACCAACGGAGTAAGTGCACGAATGGCAGTGCTGTTCAAACTGCTCGGTGCGGGTGGAATACCAGAGGGTGAGGGTTGAACATGAATGTCTTAATTAAAAATGGTCGCATTGTTACGGCTTCGGGGGAACGTCTTGCAGATGTTCTGATTTCGGGCCCGATCGTTGCCGAAGTTGGCGC
Organism: uncultured Bifidobacterium sp.; assembly: GCA_964638795.1. Lineage (GTDB taxonomy): Bacteria > Actinomycetota > Acidimicrobiia > Acidimicrobiales > Ilumatobacteraceae > CAIYHK01. The sequence goes on from CAZXAX010000001.1 coordinate 48,284, forward strand.
CAGCCTGTCGCCACCCGATGGGTGCCAAGTACTCGATGCCTCTGGCTGTGTGGTCTCACCGGGATTTGTTGATCTTCACACGCACATGCGAGAGCCAGGCCGCGAAGAAGCGGAAACCATTGAGACCGCAAGCCGTGCGGCGGCTAAAGGCGGGTACACCTGTGTGGTTGCGATGCCCAATACAGATCCTGCACAAGACACCGTCGCAGTTGTTGAGTTCGTGAAGTTGCAGGGTGAACGCGCGGGGCTCTGCGATGTCCGCCCATCCGGCTGTATAACGCTTGGGCGCCTCGGCGAAACCCTGGTGCCATTCGGTGCACTTCAAGCCGCAGGTGTTCATTTGTTCACCGATGATGGAACTGGTGTGCAGAACCACATGCTCATGAGGCGCGCAATGGAATATGCAAAAGATCTTGGAATCGTGCTTGCGCAGCATTGCGAAGTCGCATCTATGACTGAAGGTGCGGTCATGCACGAAGGTTCGTGCTGTTCACATCTTGGGCTGCCTGGATGGCCGGCGTTGGCCGAGGAGTTAATGGTCTATCGCGACATTGAACTGTGCCGAATCACTGGAGCGAGAGTGCATATCCTTCATCTTTCGACGGCACGGAGTGTCGAACTTGTTCGCGCCGCAAAAGCGGATGGGCTACCGATTACTGCTGAAGCAACACCGCATCACATCAGTCTCACTGATGAACAACTGCGTGGCTTTGACCCATTGTTCAAGGTCAACCCTCCTCTACGCACCCGAGCCGATGTCGAAGCGTTAAAGCGCGGCCTAAAGGACGGGACCATTGATGCAATCGCCACCGATCACGCACCGCATGCGCCGCACACAAAGGAGTTGGCCCTTGATGCCGCGCCGCCAGGGATGCTTGGCCTTGAGACGGCTCTCGGAGTGGTCTTGGCAGAGACGGACCTCAGCTTGGCTGAAGTGATTGATCGAATGTCCGTTGCGCCAGCACGAATCGCTGGTGTGGCAGACCAACACGGATGTGAAGTCGCTGCAGGGTCGCCGGCGAATATCACGGTGTTTGATCCCGAAATCACATGGAGTGTGGTGCCCGAAGAACTCGCCAGTAAAAGCCGCAACACACCCTATGTAGGGCGCACATTGAAAGGTCGTGTACGTCACACGATTCTGCGTGGCGAAGCGGTGGTAATAGATGGAGAAGCTAAGAAATGACACGAGCAAAAATCGCTGAAGGTGCATTGGTGTTGGCCAATGGTGACGTCTTCGAAGGCGACATCATTGGAGCATTACCTGCAGACGGCATCTCAAGTGGGGAAGTGGTGTTCAACACCGTGTTGTCCGGGTATCAGGAAGTCATCACTGATCCGTCTTATGCGGGCCAGATCCTGACCTTTACATATCCCCACATCGGGAACTACGGCACCACACCGACAGACAACGAATCCGCAAAACCAGCAACGCGTGGGGTGATTATTCGCGAACTCGCACGCCGACCCAGTAACTGGCGAAGCGAAGAAGGTTTGCCGGAGATGCTTGCACGTCTCGGCATTGCTGGAATCGCTGGAGTTGATACCCGGCGACTGACTCGAGTTTTGCGTGATGTGGGCGCGATGCCGGGAGCGTTTGGCACCGCATCCGTGAGCGAGCTTCTCGCTGCCGCCCAAAACGAGCCGGGAACGTCTGGAATAAATCTTGTTGAGACCGTCTCAACTGCAAAGCCGTACTCATTTGGAACTGGCAAATTGCGTGTGGTCGCCTATGACTTTGGCATCAAAACCACGATCTTGCGTTGCCTCGGTGAGATAGCAACGGTTGAAGTTGTCCCGTGGAATGAGTCGGCAACTGATGTGCTGGGCCGTAAACCAGATGGGGTGTTTTTGTCCAACGGTCCGGGCGACCCCGAGATGGTGGCTGGCGCGCCAGATGCAATTCGAGCACTGGTTGAATCGGGAGTGCCTGTGTTTGGAATCTGTCTTGGCCATCAGTTGCTGTCATTAGCAATGGGCGGGCACACATTTAAATTGCCATTCGGTCACCATGGGGGAAACCACCCAGTGCGCAACTTACGCACACGTACGGTTGAGATCACGAGCCAGAACCACAACTACTGCGTCGATGCAGATTCACTTTCCAGCGTGGCCGACATCACGCATGTGAATCTGAACGATCAAACAAATGAAGGAATGAAAGTGCGAAACACTCGAGCGTTCTCGGTTCAATATCACCCCGAGGCGGGTCCGGGTCCGCATGACAGCAGATACCTATTTGCAGAGTTTGCAGAAATGATGAAGGGCTCCTGATGCCAAAGAGAACTGATCTCGAATCAATCTTGATAATTGGCTCTGGTCCAATTGTCATCGGCCAAGCCTGTGAGTTTGATTACTCGGGCACTCAGGCATGCAGAGTGTTGCGAACAGAGGGGTACCGGGTGATCCTCGCAAACTCCAATCCTGCAACGATCATGACTGATCCCGATTTTGCGGATCGAACCTACATAGAACCACTTACGCCCGACATGCTCGCACGGATCATTGATCGCGAAAAGCCTGATGCGGTTCTGCCAACTCTGGGCGGGCAGACGGGATTAAACCTCGCGATGGCTCTTCACGGGAAAGGGCTAGTGGGTGTTCCCGGCACGCCAGAGTTGATTGGTGCCAACGCTGAAGCAATTGCCACAGCAGAAGATCGGGAACTCTTCAAGCGAGCGATGATTGAGATCGGTCTCGATGTTCCTCTCAGTGGCACCGCACACAACGTTGATGAGGCAATCGCAGTAGTGGAACGCATTGGTCTTCCAGTCATTATTCGACCCGCTTACATTCTCGGTGGTCGTGGCACTGGCATTGCCTCAACGATGGATGAGTTCAAGCATCTTGCAGCGTTGGGATTGGAGGCGAGTCCGATCCGAGAAATACTCGTTGAGTCGTCCATTGTCGGCTGGAAAGAGTACGAACTCGAGGTCATGCGTGATCGGGCCGATAATTGTGTGATCATCTGCTCAATTGAGAACGTTGACCCGATGGGTGTGCACACTGGCGACTCAATCACGGTTGCGCCAGCACAAACGCTTTCTGATGTTGAGTACCAAAAGATGCGCGATGCTGCCTTCGCTTGCATTCGCCGCGTCGGAGTGGAGACCGGTGGATCCAACGTGCAGTTTGCTCTCAATCCAGCCAATGGTGACCAAGTAGTGATTGAGATGAATCCCCGTGTGTCGCGTTCCTCGGCTTTGGCGTCAAAGGCAACAGGATTCCCAATCGCCAAGATCGCCGCTCGCTTGGCAGTTGGATACACACTGGATGAAATTCCAAACGACATCACGAAAAAGACCCCCGCCAGTTTTGAGCCGACCATTGACTATGTGGTGACCAAAATTCCTCGTTGGGCATTTGAAAAACTGCCAGGGACCAGCGGAGTTCTGGGTACACAAATGCAAAGTGTGGGTGAGGCGATGGCGATTGGACGAACCTTCACCGAGTCTTTGCAGAAGGGGCTCCGGTCACTGGAACAGGGTCGACTCGGCCTCAATGCCGATCCCGGGGAAAAGAATTATGACTCGCTGTCCGATGACGAGCTCTTGAAGCGCGTTGGCATCCCGACTCCTGAAAGGCTCTTCTATGTTGCTGAGGCGATTCGCCGAGGTCACTCCCTGGAAATTATTCATGACATCTGCAAGATAGATCCATGGTTTTTGGACCAGATGTTGATGTTGGTGGAGGAACGCGACTGGATCAGCCAAAACGCTGGTGGACTCAGCAAGCGTGATTGGAGGCGAATCAAGAGACTCGGTTTCTCAGATGCCCAAATCGCGTACCTCTGGAGCGCAACCGAAGAAGCAGTTCGTGCCGAACGCGAAACCGCGGGAGTCATACCCACCTACAAGACCGTTGATACCTGCTCGGCTGAGTTTGATGCCGAAACGCCATACCACTATTCGACATATGAAGACACCACCGAAGTGCGTGAATCAGATCGCCAACGAGTGATCATTCTGGGCTCGGGCCCAAATCGCATCGGTCAAGGAATTGAATTCGACTACTGCTGTGTGCACGCAAGTTTCGCGTTACGCGATGCAGGCTTTGAAACCGTAATGGTGAATTGCAACCCCGAAACAGTGTCCACCGACTACGACACATCAGATCGTCTCTACTTTGAGCCGCTCACCAAAGAAGACGTGCTCAATGTGATCGCAGCTGAAACTGCAGCTGCGGGTGGCAAGAAACCCAAAGTGATCGTGTCGCTTGGTGGGCAGACGCCACTCAAACTTTCAGGTCAGATCCCAGCGGATCTGATTGCAGGAACTTCACCAACATCGATTGATCTTGCTGAAGATCGGGAAAAATGGAACTCGCTTTGTGCATCTTTGTCCATCCCGCAACCTCCAGGTGGAACCGCCACAACGTTTGACGAAGCATTAGCCATCGCCCGCACCATTGGTTATCCGGTTTTGGTGCGTCCTAGTTATGTGCTCGGTGGTCGTGCGATGCAGATCGTCCATGATGATTCGCATCTTCAACGCGCAATGGCTGAACTCGCCTCGTTTGGCAGTCTCGGCAAGGAGGGTGGCCTTTCGGCCGAACGCCCAGTTTTGGTTGACCGCTTCTTGGAAGATGCAACCGAAGTTGATGTCGATGCGATTCGCGACCACACGGGCGAGGTGATGATCGGCGGTGTGATGGAACACGTTGAAGAAGCTGGTGTTCACAGCGGTGACTCGGCTTGTGCGATCCCGCCTCAGACGCTGCCTTCGTGGGTTGTGGAAGTTATTGAGTCATACACGCGGGCGATCGCAGAAGCTTTGGATGTGCGTGGCCTAATCAACGTTCAGTACGCAGTTTCGGGAACCACGGTTTATGTCATTGAGGCCAACCCACGCGCCAGTAGGACGGTTCCTTTCGTGGCAAAGGCAATTGGTATTCCACTGGCCAAAGTTGCGAGTCGAGTGATGCTTGGAGCCACACTCTCTGAACTCCGTAGCGAAGGCTTGATCAAGCCCCTAGTTGGGGCGAACCATGTGGCGGTTAAAGAAGCTGTAATGCCATTCAACCGTTTTCCTGAAGTTGACACCGCGCTTGGGCCAGAGATGCGCTCAACCGGTGAAGTCATGGGCATTGACTCCACATTCGGGCGGGCGTTCGTCAAGGCCGAGACGGCCGCTGGTACGAATTTGCCAGAATCTGGGCTTGTCTTTTTGTCTCTGGCGGACCGAGACAAGCCTGCAGGCATTGTGGTGGCCAAGCGCTTGCGCGAGCTCGGTCTCGGCGTGGCGGCTACCGCTGGTACTGCGAAATATCTGGAGAATTTTGGTGTCAAAGTAGACACCGTGGTCGCAAAACTCTCCGAGATTGGTGATGGTGAGGCGCCAAACGCAATTGATTTGATCAAGAGTGGTGAGGTGAGCTTCGTAGTTAACACGCCGCGTGGTGGTGGTTCTCGATCTGATGGTCAGGCAATTCGCATGGCGGCAAACACTCATCGCGTGTCAAGCGTGACCACAGTGGAGGCTGCTCTTGCTGCGGTTCATGGTCTGGCAGAGCAAAAAGACACCGAAGTGGTGGTCCGCTCACTGCAGGAGTACCACGGCCGATGAGCGGACGCCGGTTCCGCTCACATCGCTGGATGCGCCAGCATGAGTCGTCCTTGTCTTCGCTTGGTGGTGTTGAAGTAGGCGGAGTGCAACTCTCGTCGCCGGTGATGACCGCTTCTGGAACCGCAGGGCACGCCAATGAGCTTGGCTCATATTTCGACACATCACTGCTCGGCGCGATGGTGGTTAAGTCTTTGAGCGCGCAGCCCTGGGCTGGAAACGCATCGCCACGAGTACATCCCACACCAGCTGGAATGATTAACGCAGTAGGTCTACAGGGCCCGGGCGTGAATGATTGGTTGAAAGATGATCTGCCGGCACTGGTCGCAGCAGGTGCGCGTGTCGTGGTGAGTGTGTGGGGTCGCAGCGTTGACGAATACGCCGAAGCAGCGCGGATGCTCGCAGTTGCGGTGCCTCCGCAGGTAGTCGCACTTGAAGTGAATCTTTCGTGTCCGAACCTTGAGGGTCGGCGGGGAATATTTGCCCATGATGCGGAATTGTCAGCCGAAGTTGTTGCCGCGTGTTCCGTGGCACGCTTGCCAATGTGGGCAAAACTCAGCCCAAATACTGACCGTGTGGTTGAAGTTGCTAGCGCAGTCCGCGAGGCTGGCGCAGTCGCCGTAACACTGATTAATACGGCGCTTGGCATGGTGATTGATGTTGAATCAGGCAAGCCGGTTCTTGGTAACGGTGGAGGAGGGCTATCGGGTGCGGCGATCCATCCAATCGCCGTGCGCACTGTCCACGACGTTCACCAAGCGATCCCGCAACTCGACATCATTGGAGTTGGTGGAGTGCGCAACGGTGTTGACGCAATTGAACTCATGATGGCAGGCGCCAAGGCTGTGCAAGTTGGAACTGCCACGTTTGCCGATCCGTATGCCTCAATTCGTGTGGCGGACGAAATGGT
>CAZXAX010000001.1:54854-72619 GCA_964638795.1 uncultured Bifidobacterium sp.
AATGAGCATCACGGCGGGACTCGTGATTGTGGTGTCTGGCCCAGGCGGCGTTGGCAAGGGCACCATTGTGCGGCATTTGGTCGAACGTGATGATGCGCTTTGGTTGAGTCGTTCTTGGACCACTCGCGAACAACGACCAGGTGAAGATGACAATGCCTATGTCTTCACCACGCGCTCGCAATTCGAATCTCGCATCAATGCGAATGGATTTGTGGAGTGGACCGAATTTCTTGGCAATTATTACGGCACTCCTGCACCTGAGAATGTCGCGGATCGCGACCTCGTGCTTGAGATTGAAGTAGATGGAGCGCGTCAAGTTAAGTCGCAGCACCCCGAGGCAATATTGATTTTTGTGCTACCTCCCTCCCGCGATGAACAACAGCGGCGGCTCCGGGAGCGGGGAGATGAAGAACACAAGGTTGAGGCACGCCTACGTAAAGCCGAAGAAGAAGAGCCAATCGGCGCGGCGTTGGCTGACTATGTGGTAATCAACGATGACCTTGAAGCGACTGTGGATGAAATGCTTGAAATCATTAGCCGTGAGCGAGCGGCAAGGCGCTCTTGAGCCCTGGGGGCTATCATTTAACGGTCAGTTTGTGACCACTTCCCCAGGAGCACCATGATCACCTCAAGCGATTCAATGATCAGCCCACGCATCGAAGATTTACTCGATCGTGTTGACTCCAAGTTTTCCTTGGTGACCCTTGCGGCGTACCGTGCGCGTCAAGTGAATTCATATTTCAATCAGCTTGGTGATGGTCTTGGCACTCTGATCCCGCCGCAGGTCTCCTCATTGGCTCGTAAGCCACTGTCGATTGCATTCGAAGAAATTGCGGCCGACAAAATTGTGAAAGTTGAGCTTCCGGATTATGCCGAGATGGAAGCCGAGGCTGAAGAGTTATTCGGTGGTCTCGAAACCTCAGACGACGCCTCTGTCGAAGCTGTTGCAGCTGACGAGGTCGCTGACGAAGCCGTCGCGGAGTAACTCGCATCCGATTTTCTCGGAAAAGCTATGGCACTTGCTGATCTGAAAGGCAAGAGGATTGTCCTCGGTGTTACTGGTGGCATCGCTGCGTACAAAGCAGTCGAAGTTTGTCGTCAGCTTTGTGATTTAGGTGCACATGTGTCGCCGGTAATGACCGAAGGCGCTAAGAAATTCATTGGTGAAACCACGCTGTCGGCTTTGGCATCTGAGCCTGTGCAGACGAAATTGTGGAACGCCGAAAATCCAATTCCGCATACGAAGTTGGGTCAACAAGCAGATCTGATAATTGTTGCTCCAGCCACCGCAAGGTTGATTGGCACTTATGCAGCTGGAATCTCAAATGATCTTTTGACCGCAACCTTGCTTGCAACCCGTGCGCCAGTAATCATCTGTCCTGCCATGCATACAGAGATGTGGGAACACCCGGCGGTGCAGGAAAACATCGCCACATTGCGTCGCCGCGGTGTGATTGTGGTTGAACCCGAAGCCGGGCGTCTCGCAGGTGGCGATCTAGGCCAGGGCCGACTCGCTGCACCCGCCACGATTGTTGCAAGCGTGATGGAAGCACTTACGCCGGCAGACCTTGCGGGAGTGAAAGTAGTAGTTACCGCGGGTGGAACTCGGGAACCAATTGACTCAGTGCGGGTAATCTCAAATCGTTCCTCGGGCAAACAGGGTCACGCAGTTGCAGCAGCGGCTATTCAGCGCGGTGCGTCGGTTTCACTAATAACCACGGTTGATCTGCCAGCACCAGCAGGGGTGGAGGTGGTGCGTGTTGAGACCACAGCTCAAATGCAAGACGCGCTCAATGCCCGCGCTAGTGCAGCCGATGTCGTGATCATGGCAGCGGCCGTTGCGGACTTTCGACCCGTTCAAAGCGCTGAAAACAAACTGAAAAAGTCAGCGGGAATTCCCAAAGTCGAGTTGGAACCAACCCCTGACCTACTGGCTGAACTCGGAAGCAATAAGCCAACTGGGATGACCCTGGTTGGTTTTGCTGCTGAGACCGAAAATCTTGAAGTCAACGCAGCCGACAAACTCGTGCGCAAGAACCTTGACTTGATTGTGGCCAATGATGTCTCGGCTCCCAACGTGGGTTTTGCCTATGACACGAATTCGGTTCTGATCTTGGGCCGAAATGGCGAGCGCAAGGCTGTTGAACTTGCCCCCAAAGCCTCTGTGGCCCACGCCATTTTGGATAGCGTGGTGGCGCACCGCGCAGCCCGCTAAAGAGCCGTTGCGTTGCCCAAAGGAGACACCGTGAGCAAGTACACCTTCACGTCAGAGAGCGTGACCGAGGGGCATCCGGACAAGATGGCCGACCAGGTGAGCGATGCCGTTCTGGATGCGATTCTGGCTGAAGATCCAAACGCTCGAGTGGCATGCGAGACACTGTTAACTACTGGTCTTTGTCTGGTGTCGGGCGAAATCTCAACCCAGGCTTATGTGCCGATTCCTGACATTGCGCGCAGTGTCATCAATGGGATTGGTTATGACAACGCCGAATACGGTTTCGACGGCAACACATGTGGTGTTCTAGTTGCGCTCGATCAACAGAGCCCAGACATCGCCCAAGGCGTTGACAAGTCTGAAGAAGTGCGAAGTGGCAAGAGTGGCGAGGATCAATTGAACGCCCAAGGTGCTGGCGACCAAGGAATGATGTTTGGCTACGCATGTGACGAGACTCCCGACCTCATGCCACTGCCAATCTGGCTTGCTCATCGACTCGCCGAGCGACTCACCGAGGTACGTAAATCCGGATTGATTCCTTATCTTCGTCCCGACGGGAAAACTCAGGTCACCTTTGATTATGAAAACGGCAAACCGGTTCGGCTGCGTACCGTGCTCATCTCAACACAGCATGGCGAAAGTGCGGATCGTGACACGACAATTCGTCCTGACTTGATTGAGCATGTGATTCGCCCGACGGTGCCAGAACAGTTTCGCGACGATGACTATTCAATTTTTGTGAATCCAACTGGCAAGTTTGTTCTTGGTGGTCCGCACGCGGACACGGGTCTAACTGGACGCAAAATCATCGTCGACACCTATGGAGGCATGGGTCGTCATGGTGGTGGTGCGTTCTCTGGAAAAGACCCGTCCAAAGTTGACCGCTCGGCTGCGTATGCGGCTAGGTGGGTTGCCAAGCATGTCGTGGCAACTGGTGCCGCCACGCGGTGTGAAGTGCAAGTCGCCTACGCAATTGGTGTCGCCCAGCCAGTGAGCATCTTGGTCGAGACTTTTGGAACTGGCAAGGTTGATGGCAACGCTCTTGAAGCAGCGGTGCGCAAGGTGTTTGACCTTCGCCCGGCAGCAATTGTGCGTGCACTTAACCTGAAGCGCCCGATCTATCAAAAGACCGCGGCATATGGTCACTTCGGCCGCCAAGATCCTGACTTCACGTGGGAGCAATTGCCACATGTTGAGGATCTGATGTCCGAACTCAAACTCTGAGCTGCGCCGCACAATGATTGTGCGGGTGTTGCCGGACGTATCGGGCTTCGATAAGGAGTTTGATTACTCCGTTCCGCCAGAACTCGCACCACGTGTTGAGGCTGGCGCAATGGTGCGCATTGAGCTTCATGGCCGCCGAGTTGATGGCTGGATTACAAGAGTTGACCCACCGGATGCGCATCCAGAATCTCGTCTTTTACCGATTCTGAAGATTCGTGGGATGGGTCCGAGTGCAGAGGTAATCGCCTCAGCAGAAATAATTGCTGCGAATTTCTTGGGTCGTCGACGCGCAGTACTTGCTGCTGCTTCGCCTGACAATCTTGTTCAAGCTCTTCCAAGTGATCGACGCCATGAAAATTCACCCGGTGGCGGACCATTGTCCGATTTAAGTGCACAAGGTGGGGGACTCATCTGGTGCGGGTTGAACCAAGATCCGATCGAAGTTCTGCAGGCTATTGCAAGATTCGGGCCGATGTTATTGGTGGTTCCATCGGTGGCAAGAGCACGCACGTTTGCAGCGACCATGCGCGGAGTCGGTTTTTCCGTTGCGTTACTCCCCGAAGAGTGGTCACAGGCAGCAGCTGGTGTCGACGTTGTAGTTGGTGCCCGCGCAGCAGCTTGGGGGCCGGTGCGGGAACCTTCGTCGCTTGTTGTTTGGGACGAACACGATGAAGCGCTGAAAGAAGAGCGAGTCCCCACTTGGCACGTACGTGACGTGCTTGCGGTGCGGGCGCAGCAACTGGGTGCTGCTTTGTTTCAGGTGTCGCCAATCCCATCCGTAGATGCCCTGCATTGGGCCAATGGACGCATCTACCGCACTATTGACGATGACTCTGAGATCTGGTCGCGAATTGTCATCGCTGATATGAACGCCGATGATGACCCCCGCAAGATCAACTACATCACCACTGAGTTAATGGATGCGGCCCGCGAAGTCTCTAAGTCAGTGGTGTGCATCAGCAACACCACGGGTGTAGCTAGGTCAGTTGCGTGTCGTCAGTGTTCAACTGTTGCTCGATGCGAAAAATGCAGTGCAGTAGTCGCTCAGATTGATGACTCAACACTGCACTGTGGTTCATGTGGTACAGACCGACCAGTCGTCTGTGCATCATGTGGTTCAGGGGCGTTTAAGAATCTTCGCCGTGGCACCGCTCGGCTTCGAACAGAGATTGAGCGTGCAACAGCCCGAGATGTGGTGGAGCTCAGCGGGAGTCAGACTGACTCAATTTCCCGTGCTGGTACTGGTTTTGTTGCCGTCGGAACAGAAGCCTTATTACATCGGTTCGCCAAAGCCGATGTTGTGGCTTTTCTGGATATTGATAGTGAACTGGACTCGGGTTTTTGTCGTGCCAATGAAATAGTTGTGGCATTGATCTCGCGTGCACTGCGCATGGTTGGGGATCGCGGCAAAGTTATTGTGCAGACGCGTAACCCAGGCCGGGAATTGTTGCAAAATCTTCGTTCTGGAAATTTGAAAAGTGTCATTGAGACTGAACTCGCCGTGCGCAGAGCGCTCAATCTTCCGCCTTTTAGCGTGTTGGCAAAAGTTTCGGGTCCTGGGGCATCTGAATTCTTCAAGTCTCTCGCTGCCGGCGGTGTTCCACTTGGATGTGATGTGAGCGCCGGCAAGGGACTTGTTCGCGCACTCGATTTCCGACAGTTAGTTGATGTGATCACTTCGGTTGCGGTGCCGCGTTCGGGACGCGTGCGAATTGAAGTTCAACCCACTCGGGCGTGAGTAACTCGTAGCACGCGGAAACCTTTGCGGCTGGCAACTCGGTCAACTGAATAGCCCATGGTTTGAAGCCAAGTATGAAGTGAATCTGCACCGAGATTCTTTTGGACCACTAGCCAAGCCTCGCCGTCGGGGAGTAGCCGCGGCAGCCAATGATTGAGCATGTTGTGAAGTGCTTCTTTGCCAATTCGGATCGGCGGATTGGACCAAATTGTGGCAAATCGTTGATCGTCGGGTACTTCGTTTGGTGGAATCGCCTTGATATTGCCAAAACCGTTGTGCGTTGCGTTGTGCTTGCTCAGCTCCACTGCGCGCAGATTCGTATCCACGGCAAACACCATGGTGCCGTATGTGGCAAGCGCCAACGCGATCGCGCCAGCCCCACATCCAAGGTCAAGCGCGGGCCCTTGAGCGGGCGCTGGAACGTGGTCGAGCAGTACCTTTGTGCCCTGGTCCAAGGCGCCGTAGGAGAACACACCGCGGTCAGTTACAACGTCGAGACTGCGACCATTGAATTTGAAAGTAAACGTCTTTGGTTTACTCGGAGCTTCAGTGGTGGCCGAGAAATAGTGGTCTGTTGGTTTGTCAGGCTTGGACATCGCTAGCCTCAAACTTATGTCGTTTTCCATCCGCACATACGGCGATCCTGTACTGAAAAGTAAGGCGGCGGAGATCACCGAGATTGATGACAAACTCGTCACGCTCTGCGACCGCATGTTTGATGTGATGTTTAAGGCGCCTGGCATTGGCCTTGCGGCCCCACAGATTGGGATTCAAAAGCGTCTATTCGTCTATGACATCGGTGATGGGGAAGGAGTCCTCATCAATCCTGAGATTGTCGAATCTGATGGCGAATTCATGTACGAAGAAGGCTGTCTTTCTATTCCGGGCTTGTACGTCGAGATGTTGCGACCAGCGAGAGTGCACGTACGAGGTTTAAACCTCGATGGCGAAACGGTTGACGTCGAAGCAGATGATCTTCTCGGTCGTCTTTTCCAGCATGAATTGGATCACTTAAACGGTGTTTTGATGTTTGATCGAATGTCACCCGACCAACGCAAAGAAGCAATGGCCGCATATCGGCGAATCCTGGAAGCGCCTAATTCGCAGGAGCCACAGCACATCGCATTCAAGTGAAAGACTCCCTGTGATGGAAGTGGGTTCGCTGGCACCAATGCCCGCAGGCGCTGTGGGATCAGTTGTCTTTTTTGGGACACCTGCGGTTGCTGCTCGCGTGCTCAGCGGTTTGATCGCAAGTGGTGTTGAGATTGAGCTGGTCGTCACGGGAGCCGATGTTCGTCGCGGTCGCGGTTCTGAGATAGCCCCGAGTGCCGTTCGTGAAGTTGCTGATGCTCATGGCGTTCCTGTGGTGTTTGATCCCAACGAAGCTCTGAAACTGCCCGCATCTGATTCGCGGCTTGGAGTGGTGGTGGCCTACGGCCGAATCTTGCGAGCCCCGTTGTTGGAGTCATTGCCGATGGTGAATATTCATTTCTCGCAACTTCCACGGTGGCGCGGTGCTGCTCCGGTAGAACGTGCGATCCTGAACGGTGACACAACCATTGGTGTTGACTTGATGAGAGTGGCCGCTGGCCTCGACGAGGGTGATGTGTTCAGTGAAGTCATTTTGCCGATCCGTGATGATCATGATGTTCAGTCATTACGTAACGATCTTGCTGACGCCGCCTTGCCCCTTATCGTTTCGTCCCTGAAATCTGGATTTGGAATTCCTCGTCCCCAGGCCGGTGAACCGGTTTATGCACACAAAATCACAAAAGACGAGTTGCGGGTGAATTGGGAACACAGCGCGCAGTCCATCAGTCGCCTGGTGCGTATCGGCGGAGGAGCAACTCGTATCAATGGCGCCGACCTCAAATTGAGGAGAGTTCGGGTCATAGATCAGAAGAGCCACGATGAACCAGGGACGATTCTTGATAACACAACGCTTAGCGTTGCGACCGGTGACGGCGTATTGCATTTGCTTGAGGTGCAGCCCGCCGGCAAGCGCGTGATGCCAGCCCCCGACTGGGCTCGTGGAGCACGGATCGAAGTTGGCTCCAAGTTTGAGAGAATTATTCATGGCTGAGAACAAGTTGCGAGCAAAAGTGCTCACCATCAGTGACGGAGTGGTCGCTGGTACGCGAGAGGACACTTCAGGCGCTGAACTGGTACGAGTGCTTACCGAGCACGGGTTTGATGTCGTTGACCAATCTGTAGTGGCAGATGGTGCAGACTCTGTGCGTACAGCGTTACTCGAGCTCACGCAGGATTTCGCCGGGCTAATCGTTACCACTGGTGGCACAGGTTTTGCGCCCCGAGATCAGACACCTGAAGGCACAATTGCGGTGATTGAACGTGAGGCACCTGGCTTAGCAGAGGCGATGCGTGCTGTGAATCCACTCGGCAGGCTGTCGCGTGGTGTGGTCGGCGTTCGCGGACGCAGCATCATCGTGAATACGCCGGGCTCGCCAAAGGGCTGCGTGGAGCAGGTGAGCGCAGTTTTGGACGTTTTGCCCCACGCTTTAGCGCTGGTGGCAGAAACTCCTACGGTCCACTGAAGGCCCATAACTAGGCTTATCAACTGTGCTGAAGATTGTTCTCCCCAAAGGTTCGTTAGAGAAGGCCACTTTCGAATTGTTCGAAGCCGCGGACCTGGCGATTTCGCGATCTTCATCAGTCGACTACAAAGCATCCATCGATGACCCCCGTGTGGCGGAAGTTCGTATTCTGCGCCCGCAAGAAATCCCTATGTACGTTGCTGAGGGCCTCTTTGATATCGGAATCACCGGCCGCGACTGGATCGTTGAGACCAACTCAAACGTTGAGAGTCTTGGCGAACTCAAGTATTCAAAAGTGACCAGTAATCCGGTGAAAGTCGTGGTTGCGGTAGCGGGAGATTCCCCTGCCCAATCAGTCGCGGATCTTCCACAAGGAGTACGCGTCACATCTGAATACCCGGAAATGACCCGGAGATTTTTTTCCGAGCGTGGGATCAACGCCGATGTGCGTCTGTCATACGGTGCGAGTGAAGCCAAGATTCCTGACATTGCCGACTGCGTGGTTGACATCACTGAAACTGGTCGCGCACTGCGTGCTGCGGGATTGCGTGTAATAGACACGATCCTTGTGTCTTACACCGAATTGATTGCCAACCCAAATTCATACGCTGATCCAGCCAAGAGACACGCGATGGATCAGTTGATGACCCTGCTCAATGGAACTCTTGAAGCAAGAACCAAAGTCTTGGTGAAACTGAATGTGAGTGAAGCGAATTACGAATCGGTTCTCAAGGTGCTTCCAGCTGCTAAGTCGCCCACGGTGTCAAGACTCGCAAGTGGTGACTACGCGATTGAATCCGTGGTTGAGAAGCGAACCATCAACGTGATAATCCCTGCCTTGGTGGATGCGGGAGCAAGCGACATTCTCGAGTTGCCGATTTCCAAAATTGTCCACTGAGATGAGCGACGACCGATTAATCGGCACAGTTACTGACTTTGACTTTGCGGTTGGTTTGGGTCATCTTTCGACCTCCGAAGGGGAAACACGCCTGTTCCATTGCGTCGAGATTGCCGATGGAACCCGAAACATAGAGGTCGGATCTCGGGTCTCATTCCTTGCCGTCACACGCTTTGGGCATCAAGAAGCTGCAGATCTGCGAGTCGTTTGAATCGGATTGGGTCTGTTTTGGGTGCCTTCGGCTAGCCTGAAGGGCGAAATTTGTACGAAGTGGGATCAGGTTTACGCCAGAACCCCACCTGGTCACCTGAAGTTGTTCAGCGTGAACCGGGTCCGAATGAGGTGGGCCCCTGTGGGTCGCCCTTGTGACGACTTTGTATGAACGTCATCAGTCAGTTACAAGGAGGGTGAAACCCATTGCACAGGAGTGAACGGCCATAGCACCGCCGCAGAACGAACCGCGGTACAACGATCGGATCAGGGCACGCGAAGTTCGCGTGATCGGCCCTGATGGTTCCCAATTGGGAATTAGGTCGCTGAACGATGCCCTCATCCTCGCTCGCGAGGCAGATCTCGATCTGGTTGAAGTGGCTCCGTTGGCGACTCCGCCGGTGTGTCGAATAATGGACTACGGCAAATTCCGTTACGAGGAGTCACAAAAGGCCAAGGAATCGCGCAAGAAGACCACGCAGATTGTCATCAAGGAAGTGAAGTTCCGTCCCAAGATTGGAAAGGGCGACTTCGATACCAAGGTTCGCCACATGGCGGAGTTCCTCGACGATGGACACAAAGTGAAGGTCACACTGCAATTCCGAGGACGCGAAGTGGCTCACCCAGAGCTTGGATCGAAGATTTTGGATGCAGTTCTGGAGCAGCTTGGATCGGCCGCCAAAGTGGAGACCCAGGCTCGACTCGAAGGTCGCAACATGACCATGGTCTTGGCCCCGGATAAAAAATCCACCAAGAAGGAAAAGCCAGCCAGTGCCACTCCAGTAAGGGAATCCACGGATGCCGAAGTGGTCACCGAGACCACTGACTGAATTAGAGATTTGAAAAGGAGGCAACGATGCCAAAGATGAAGACAAGTAAGACCGCCGCCAAGCGTTTTCGCAAGACGGGCACAGGAAAATTGAAGCGTCAACAGGCGAACCGCCAGCACCTGTTTGAGAAGAAGTCGAGCGAGCGCACGCGTCGTCTTGACGGAATCGTTGACGTGCATCCAGGTGATGCGAAGAAGATCAAGCGACTCCTCGCCGAGCGCTGATATCTGAACCCATACCCGACTGTTGATTTGAAAAGGAGATAAACCATGGCACGAGTAAAGAGAGCCGTAGGTTCAAAAAAGCACCGTAAGCAGACACTTGAGCGTGCAAAGGGCTACTACGGCAACAAGAGCCGTTCGGTTCGTGCTGCTAACGAGCAGGTAATGCGTTCTGGTCAGTATGCGTTTCGCGATCGCCGTGCGCGCAAAGGCGAATTTCGTCGTCTTTGGATTCAGCGCATCAATGCAGGCTGTCGCGCCAATGACATGTCGTACAGCCGTTTTATTGCCGGTTTGAATGCGGCAGGAATTGAAGTGGATCGCAAGATTCTCTCCGATGTGGCAACTACGGATCCGGCAGCTTTTACAAAGCTGGTTGAAGCCGCAAAGGCAGCGCTCGCCTGACCGGTCAACTCGGACTTCGTCACCCGAATGTTCAGCAACTGCGGCGCCTCTTGGGGCGCCGCAGTGCTCGTTTAGATGAGGGTTTGCTCGTCGTCGAAGGTGCGATGCTGCTGCGAGAAGCCGCTTCGGCGGGTTGGCGTGTAGTGGCTCAAGTGCTCGCGCCTGAAGGCGAGGCTCTGCCATCGATTGGCGAAGACTTATGGTTTCTGGCCCCAGACGTTCTCGAGAAGATTTCTGACACAACAACTCCACAACCCGTGCTTGGCTTGGTGGAGCGTCGTGTGATTGACCTCAACCGGATTGCAGTTTCTGGTTGGGTTCTTGTTCTTGACCGAATCGCGGACCCTGGTAACGCGGGCACTTTGATTCGATCTGCCGAAGCAGCAGGAGCTGGAGCTGTTTTTATAACCAAGGGCAGCGTGGATTGGTCGAGTCCAAAGACCGTGCGATCAAGTGCGGGTGCAGTTTTCAACGTGCCGATAGTTGAGGTGTCGGATCTCGATGTTGTGAAGAGTCATGGTTGGAAACTCGTTGGTACCAGCTCGCACGAAAAGCAAGGCGCCAAAAATTACAAAGACGCCGATCTCTCTGGCCCAGTGGCATTGGTTCTTGGCAACGAAGCCCATGGCTTGGATACTCAGACGGCCTTTGATCAATGGGTGTTCATTCCGCACTTGGGGCGCGCCGAGAGTCTGAATGTCGCTATGGCAGGCACGCTGCTTGCTTTTGAGATTGCTAGCCGAAAATTGTCGGAGAGCCAATGATGAGTGCGATTAGCGTCTTTACTGCCAATAGGAGGCGGTAGTCGAATGGCCACAGATGAAATCAAAGCGCTTGAAGAGAGGTTGAAGGTTGCCTCCGACGATGCCATCAGTCGCCTTGGGGCAGTAACAACCATTGATGATCTGCGCTCCCTGCAAAACGAGGTTTTGGGCAAAAAGGGTTCCGTTGGTTCAATGAAGAGTGAACTTGGGCGTCTTACTTCTGTTGATGCCAAGAAAGAAGCCGGGGCGATGTTGAATACCGTCACCGATCAACTTGAAGCGTCATTCAATGCTCGGCGCGAACTTCTCGAAGATGTCGCATTCGCTCAACAGGTGGCAACGGAACGTCTCGATCTAACCGAACACCTTTCAGTGGCGCGCCGTGGGCATTCACATTTGGTAACACAGGCAACTCGTCGCTTGGAAGATGTCTTTGTAGGCCTTGGATTTCAGATTGCTGAAGGTCCAGAAGTTGAAACCGATTTCTACAACTTTGAGGCGTTGAACATGCCCAAGTCGCATCCAGCTAGGAGTATGTGGGACACCATGTTCGTGGAGTCAGGGGAGCCTGGGTCGGTACTTCTGCGAACTCATACTTCTCCGGTGCAGATCCGAGTCATGGAAACCTGGAAACCGCCGATTTATGCGATCATGCCGGGCCGCGTGTTTCGTCGGGATACGCCCGACGCCACGCACATGCCAGTGTTCCATCAGATTGAATGTCTGGTAATAGATCGCGGAATCACTTTTGCGGATCTTGCAGGAACAATTGAGTCGTTCACTAAGGCATTTTTTGGTGGTGACTTCACGAGCCGTCTGCGACCGTCATATTTTCCGTTCACGGAGCCCAGTGCCGAATTCGATATTCGTCGCCCTGATGGAACCTGGATTGAGCTCGGTGGTTGCGGCATGGTTCATCCAAATGTGCTTCGTGCGGGCGGTCTTGACCCCGAAGAATGGACGGGATTTGCCTTCGGCTTTGGTATCGACCGCATGGCCAAGGAGCGTCACGGAATTGACGACATACGTGAGATGTACACCAACGACCTGCGCTTCTTGCGCCAGTTCTGAGGTGGTGGTGCGATGAAGGTATTGCTCTCGTGGTTACGTGAACTCGCGGAACTTCCAGACTCCGTGGATGAAATTGAAATTGCACTCAATTCACTTGGGCTCGCAGTTGATGGGGTCGAGCACATCAATACTCCTGTGGCAGGTGTCATCACCGCGCGAATCGAGCGAATTGAGAAACATCCTGATGCGGACAAGGTGACACGGACCTGGGTCACGACCGGTGATGGCGAACTTAAGCATGTCTGGTGCGGAGCCAAGAACTTCAAAGTTGGTGACACCGTTGCTTTGGCCACCCTTGGAACAAAGATGCCCAATGGAATGGAAATCGCTCGCCGTGGAATTCTCGGAATTGACTCCGAAGGAATGCTCTGTTCTGGTGTTGAACTCGGCATTGAAGACGATGCCGACGGAATCGTGATACTCCCAACTTCAACTCCTCTAGGAATAGACGCGTTTGTAGCAATGGACCTGCATCCTGACGTGGTCTTTGAACTCGATCTGACACGTAACCGCCCAGACTGCTGGGGGCACGTTGGTGTGGCACGCGATCTGGCTGCACATTTTGGGACCAAGTTTCGTTCCGGTTCTGTTGACATCGATTCAGTAATCAATGGAACAGAGAAAACAGTTCCTGTTGCAATCATCGGTGGTGCGCGTTGCGGTCGATTTACCTCGGTTGTGATCTCTGGGCTCCAGGTAAAACCATCACCACAAACGCATGCCAGCAAGCTGGCCGCTGTCGGTATGCGTCCGATCAACAACATTGTGGATGTTTCAAATCTGGTGATGCTTGAAACCAATCAGCCCAACCACGCCTACGACCTGCGATCAGTTCAGGGTTTTCGAATTCGGGAGGCCAAGCACGGGGAAATCCTCGCAACCCTCGACGGCGTTGAGCGCAAACTGGACACAAGTGACTTGCTGATTTGCGATCAAAATGACTCGCCAATTGGTATTGCAGGCATCATGGGTGGACTCATAAGCGAAGTGCGAGCCGATACCACCGAAGTCGCACTTGAAGTGGCTTGGTTTGAGCCCGAAGGCATTGCGGCGTCTGTCCAAAGACTCGGCCTGCGTTCTGAAGCCTCTGCTCGATTCGAAAGGGGAACTGATCCCTATGGGATTGCGCAATCTATTGTGCGCTTTGTCGAGCTTCTGCGTGAGACCTGCCCAAATCTCGTCGTGCATTCGGGTGTTGCGGATTCGTTTGCTGAATCTCTGCCCGTAGCAACTCAAATTTCACTGCGTGTGCCACAAGTGGAGCGCATACTTGGCACCAGATTCACTAATGAGCAGATTACAAAGCTGCTGAACCCAATTGGTTTTCAGGTGTCCGGCAACGAGGATTTGCTTGAGGTGGTCGTGCCAACCTGGAGGCCCGACTGCACCTTAGAAGTTGACTTAATTGAGGAGATCGCACGCCATTTTGGTTATGACAACCTGGGCAAGTCAGTTCCTAAATCGGCTGTTCATGGCGGGCTTTCAATTCTGCAGCAACAACGCCGCGCTTTGCATGAGGTCGTACTCGGTCTTGGCGCTTCAGAAGCAATGCCGAATCCCTTCCTTGCCGATGATGATCTTGAGGCAGCTGGACTGAATGTGAACGACGCCCTTCACTTGGCAAATCCGCTGGTGGCCGAAGAGAGTGTGTTGCGTACATCGCTAATTCCAGGTTTGTTGCGCAGTGTTAGTTACAACGAAAATCACAGAGTCGCCGAAATCGCATTGTTTGAGATCGGTCATGTGTACCCGCGTGATCCCGACACTAAGAATGGTTTGCCTGCGGAATCTGAAATCCTCGCAATCATCGCTGCCGAAAAGGATGCGATCGCAGCGATGTATTGGTGGAACGAGATTTCAGCAGCACTTGGTATTGGAGCCCAGTTAGACCAGCTCACCGTTCCTGCGGCGATGCATCCAACACGCTCTGCCACTTTGCGTCGAGGCAAAGAAGTAATCGGAGCGGTTGGCGAAATTGACCCTCTGGTCCTACGGCGATTCAATATTGCTTCACGTGTTGCCTACCTAGAGGTGAACTTGTCGGCGGTTCTTGGTGCAGAGCCAAAACCCGCACAGGCAAAAGTGGTGAGTCGCTTTCCTTCGAGTGATATCGATCTCGCGTTCGTGCTGGATTCATCGCTGCCCGCAGCGAATGTGATGCGTGCGCTACGACAAGCCGGGGGCGCATTGGTGGCAGACATTGCGCTGTTCGATGTTTATCGTGGTCCCGGCGTTGATGATTCGGCGCGCAGTTTGACCTTCCGCCTTCGTCTGCAAGCTCCAGATCACACACTTACCGACAACGAAATTGCCAGCGTGCGGGAAAAGTGCATCGCGGCGGTCCAAAAAGCGGGGGGCACCCTCCGCGCATAGGCTTGCATAGATATACAGCCTTTGGTATATTGATCGGGTGAACCCCACCAAACCCCTCAAAGTCGGCATCGTCGGGGCCTCCGGCTACACCGGAGCCGAACTTCTCCGTCTCCTGGCCGGACATCCCGAGATGGAAGTTGTTTACGCCACCGGAGATTCGCAAGCGGGCACGCTCGCCTCATCGCTGTATCCGAGTCTTGCCGTTGCATATCCCAACCTCGTCTTTGCAGAGTATGAAGCTGCCTTAGCTGAGGGTCTTGACATTGTTTTTCTTGGTTTGCCACATGAAGCGTCCCTAGTAGTGGCGTCGGAGCTGTTCGGAAAAGTCGGATGCATTGTTGATCTTTCGGCCGCGTATCGATTGAAGGATTCCTCGCTCTATCCGCAGTGGTACGGCTTCAACCATGACCAGCCTGAACTTCTTGCCCAAGCGGTTTATGGTTTGCCGGAGTTGTATCGGTCTGAACTAGTTGGTGCAAAGTTGATAGCGACGCCGGGTTGCTATGTGACAGCCGCGTCACTCGCGTTGGCACCACTCGTGCAGTCGGGGCTGATATCCACCGACGATGTGATTGTAGATGCCGCCTCTGGAGTCTCAGGAGCGGGTCGCTCGCTGAAGCAAGGGAGTCTGTTTTGCAGTGTGGACGAAGATTTCAGTGCGTACGGCCTTCTCGACCACCGGCACACACCAGAGATAGAACAAGTCACTGGCGCCTCGGTGCTATTCACACCACATTTGGCGCCAATGAACAGAGGCATTCTTGCTACCTGCTATGCGAAGCCTGTAGCTGACGGTCTTACTACTGCACGAGTGCTTGCTGAATTGGCGCGCTATTACAAGGACGCGCCATTTGTAAGCGTGCGGATGACTCCACCGAGCACGAAAGCCACCCTTGGTACCAACGCATCACACTTGAGTGCGCGTTATGACCAGCGCACAAATCGCCTGATTGTGCTCTGTGCAATTGACAATCTATGTAAAGGCGCCAGCGGTGGGGCAGTGCAAGCTGCCAATGTTGCCTTTGGAATCGACGAGACCGCGGGACTCACCTCTGTTGGGATGTATCCATGATTAACAATGCTTCGAACCAGGAGACCACCACACAGCTGCTCATAGAAGCACTGCCTTATATTCGGCGTTTCGCCGGCAAAGTGATGGTCGTTAAATATGGCGGCAATGCTCTTGCAGGCGCGTCTGAGAACGATGCCATGTCACAGTTCGCAAAGGACATTGTGTTGATGCACGCCGTCGGTATCAAACCGATCGTGGTGCACGGTGGGGGTCCACAAATCAGCGGCATGATGAAGCGCCTCGGGAAAGAAACCGAGTTTCGCAATGGGCTCAGAGTTACCGATGCCGAAACCGTAGCCATCGCCCAAATGGTTCTCAGTGGACAGGTCAATCCACAGTTGGTTGCGGCGATCAATGTGCACGGTGCGCTGGCGGTTGGCCTTTCGGGTGCCGATGCGAGTCTTGTTAAGGCTCAGCCACTTGATCCCGAAATGGGCTTTGTTGGCGAAGTCACAGAGGTCAACGCTGAGATTCTTAAAGCACTTCTTGATGACAACTTGATACCGGTTCTTGCGACCATCGGAGTTGATGATTCGGGACAGGCCTACAACATCAATGCCGACACGGTGGCCGGTGCGGTTGCTGAAGCAGTCGGTGCTGAGAAGATTATTTATCTAACTGACATTGAAGGTTTGCGAAGCAAGGTGGATGATGCTTCGAGCCTCATCCGTCAGATCACAAGCGGTGAACTCGCTGCCCTCGTATCTGACGGCACCATTGCCGGTGGAATGATTCCAAAAGTTCAATCTTGTATTGATGCTGTGAACTCTGGTGTAGCAAGGGCTCACATTCTGGATGGGCGCATCCCCCATGTTCTGTTGTTGGAATTGTTCACTGACGCAGGCGTTGGCACGATGATCACCAGAGAGAAGGTCTCTAATGTCGGCGCATGAGTTCATTGATTCTGGCAAGTCGGCAAAATCTCTGATTGGCTCGCGTCCTGATTGCCCTTTCATGCCCGTGTTCGGCGCGCCGCAGGTGATGTTCGTCAAAGGCAAAGGAACTGAGCTCTGGGATTCTGAGGGGAAACGGTACTTGGACTTCTTGTGCGGTCTTGCTGTTACTTCGCTTGGTCACTCACATGATGCAATCTCAGAGGCAATCGCATCTCAGGCTTCCACGCTGATGCATGTGAGCAACTTTTTTGCCAACCCGATTGCCACCACTGCAGCTGTTGAGCTCGATGCACTTCTTGGCGGGGGTGGACAAGTATTTTTTTGCAACTCTGGTGCCGAAGCAAATGAGGCCGCAATCAAATTGGCGCGCAAGTTTGGTGGTCGTGGTCGCCACACCGTGGTGTCTGCATACGGCAGCTTTCATGGACGCACACTGGCAGCACTGGCGGCTACTGGGCAGCCAGCAAAACATGAACCCTTTCAGCCAATGCCCGAAGGTTTCAGGCACGTTGCATACGGCGATATTGATGCGTTGGCTAAGGCAATAGACCCAAGTGTTGCTGCTGTGCTGCTTGAGTCCATACAAGGTGAAGGCGGAGTCGTTCCCGCACCCGAGGGCTACCTGAGCGCTGTTCGTGATCTGTGTACGCAACGCGGTTTGCTTTTGATTCTTGACGAGGTCCAAACCGGTCTTGCGCGTACTGGCAAGTGGTGGGGCTTCGAACACGACGACATCAAACCCGATGCGGTATGCATGGCAAAAGCTCTTGGTAATGGAATGCCAATCGGTGCACTGTGGGCTAAAAAAGAAGTAGCAGCAGCCTTTCAACCCGGTGATCATGGAAGTACTTACTCTGGAACGGCGATTGCCACTGCTGCTGCCTCGGCAGTATTGAAAGAAATGAAGCGCATTGACGCGCCACAATTGGCATCCAAGAGCGGCGCTTACCTAACGAATGCGCTTGCGGCAATGTCACGAGTCAAGTCGGTGCGTGGCCGCGGTTTACTACTTGGCGTGGAACTCGCAGACGGACTCGATGCCAAAACTGTGCAGTTGAGTTTGTTACATAAAGGTTTGGTAACTAATGCAGTAACGGCAACCGCGCTGCGTCTCGCTCCGCCCCTCAATGTGACTGGCACGGAAATGGATGAAGCAATTTCGATCATCGCTACGGAGGTTGGCTGACATGGTCAGGTCACTAATTAATCTGCGCGACCTGAGTCGTGATGAACTACTTGAAATCCTTGCGCTTTCGGAATTGCCGATTGCTGATTTGGGTGCGCCAATGAAGG
>CAZXAX010000002.1:0-21475 GCA_964638795.1 uncultured Bifidobacterium sp.
CCGCACGGTGGCTCAATCGGGGGCAGTCCGTCTAGAGTCGTTCTATTCGTGGGTTAAGCATCTCTGCATGATCCACTGACTCAGGGGGAAAAATGAAGGTAGAAGACCTGATTCTCATCAGCATCGACGACCACGTTGTCGAGCCACCAAACATGTTTGATGCCCATGTGCCAGCTAAGTACAAGGACCAAGCACCAAAGAATCAAAAAAATGAGTGGGGCCATGACGTGTGGACCTTCCAGGGTCAGGCAATGGGCACAGTGGGCCTCAATGCTGTTGTCACCTGGCCCAAAGAAGAGTGGGGTCTCGACCCAACCGGTTTTGCCGAGATGCGTCCTGGTGCATATGACATTCACGAGCGTGTGCGGGATATGAACCGCAATGGAATCTTTCAATCGATGTGCTTTCCGTCGTTTGCGGGATTCAGTGGTCGCTACTTCCAACAAGCCGAGGACCAAAATCTTGCTCTAATCATGTTGAGCGCATACAACGACTGGCACATTGACGAGTGGTGCGCTGCGTACCCAGGACGATTCATACCGCTTGCAATCGTCCCCGTGTGGAACCAAAAAGCGATGGTCGCTGAAGTTCGTCGTGTTGCTGCCAAGGGTTGTCGTGCAATAACAATGCCTGAACTTCCACATATTCAGGGTTTGCCTTCGTATCACGACCTTGAATATTGGGGCCCACTTTTTGATGTGTGCTCTGAGTTGGGTGTGGTCATGTGTCTGCACATTGGTCAAGGCTTCGCCGCCATCAACATGGCTCCTGGTGCTCCGATCGACAACATGATCATTCTTGCTACCCAAGTGTCCACGCTCGCAGCACAGGACCTCCTCTGGGGTGGTGCATTCTTCAAGTATCCAGACCTCAAGATTGCCTGGTCAGAAGCAGGTATCGGATGGATTCCGTTCTACTTAGATCGTTGTGATCGTCACTACACGAATCAGGTTTGGCTGGGCCATGACCTCAAAGGCAAGATGCCGAGCGAAATTTTCCGCGAGCACTCACTGGCTTGCTATGTGACTGATCCAACTGCACTCAAAGTACGGCACGAGATTGGGATGGACATCATTGCTTGGGAATGTGACTATCCGCATTCCGATTCAATCTGGCCAGACGCACCAGAGTTCTTGATTAACGAATTCAATGGCGCGGGCCTCACGGATGCGGAAATGAACAAAATCACTTGGGAAAACACCGCACGCTTCTTTGATCTGGATCCTTTCTCAATCATCAAGAAAGAACAGTCATCAGTTGGTGCGCTCCGGGCACTCGCAACCGATGTTGACACCACGGTGCGGTCACGTAAGGAATGGCGCCAGCGCTTTGAGCTCGCCAACTCTTGATCAAAATCTGACACAACAAAACTGGGGAAAATCATGGACGGAGTAATGAATGGCATCCGCATTCTCGAAGTTGCTGAGCACACGTTTGTGCCAGCGGCGTCAGCAGTCTTAGCCGACTGGGGTGCAGATGTGGTCAAGGTTGAGCATGTCACTCGTGGTGATGCGATGCGTGGCCTTATGGCGACTGGTGTGATGAACTTCGGTGATCCCGATGCTCCTCACGTATTGCTCGAACATTCCAATCGTGGCAAGCGCAGTATCGGACTCGACCTATCTACTGAAGAGGGTGTCGAAATTCTGTACAAGCTCGCAGAGCACGCCGATGTTTTCCTCACAAACAAATTGCCCAAGGTCTTGAAAGCCTTAAAGATTGAAGTTGAGGACATTCGCAAGCACAACCCGAACATCATCTACGTTCGCGGCACTGGATATGGGCCCCTCGGCCCAGACGCTGACCGCGGTGGTTACGACATCCTTGGTTATTGGTGTCGTTCTGGTCTCGCGGTGGCGAACACTCCGCCCGAACTCGTGGACCGGATCAATGCCCAACCAGGGCCGGCTTATGGGGACTCAATCGGAGCGATGACAATTGCCGGTGGAATCTCGGCTGCACTGTTGCACCGCGAACGCACTGGCGAAGCCAAAGTGGTCGATGTGTCACTCATGGCAACTGGTATGTGGGCAATGGGTGCGGGAATCGCTCTTTCGCTTCAGATGGGGTTCCCTTTTAAGCAGACTCCACCAAACCGCTCAATGTTGCGTAACCCGCTCGTTGGGGGATACCGCACCAAGGACTCAAGGTTCATCTTCTTCTCATGCCTGCAAGCATTTCAATACTGGCCAGACATGTGTCGCGTGCTCGGGCGCCAAGAATTGGTCACCGACGAGCGATTCAACTCCCATGAGAATCTCATGCAAAATGCATTGGCGGCTGCAGAAATTCTCGACGCAGAGTTCGCAGCGAAGGATTTCAACGAGTGGAAATCGATCCTCTCGGACTTCAAAGGTCAATGGGCGCCGGTGCAGGATTCACTCGAAGTCGTTCAGGATCCACAGACTGTGGCCAACGGATACGTAGTGCAATCAGCTAACGCGCAAGGAAAGCCATATTCATTGGTAGCAACTCCCGTGCAGTTTGATGGCAAGCCTTCGCAACCGCGGCGGGCACCCGAATTCAATGAACACGGCGACGAAATACTCACTGACTTGTTGGGTATGGATTGGGACTCTGTAGTTGATCTCAAGGTCAAAGGAGTTGTTGCGTGAGTGGCGAGGTGTATTACGACCCGTTTGACTACGCAATCGACCAAAACCCGTATCCGGTCTGGGAGCGGATGCGCGAAGAGGCCCCTCTTTACTGGAATGAGAAGCACGGCTTTTGGGCGGTGAGCAGGTTCGCTGATGTTTGGTCGGCGTACCACAACACCGAAACATTCAGTTCAACTCACGGTGTGAGCCTGGACATGATGACCGATTTGGCAACCGACATGACCTACATGATGATCTTCATGGACCCGCCAGAGCATTACAACTTCCGGCGCCTAGTTAGTTCGCCGTTTGCCCCGAAGCGAATTGCTGCACTTGAGTCAATGATTCAGGCATACACAAATCAGTATCTCGACAACATTGCTGGGTCAAAGTCTTTTGACTACGTGCAGGATTTTGGTGCATGGCTGCCACCAATGGTCATCGGTGCGCTCGTTGGGGTGCCCGAATCGGATCGTGACATGTATCGCCGCTGGACTGATGAATCACTCCATATCGAAGAAGGCCAGACGGGCCCGAGCGAGAAAGCACAGAAGGCCCGTATGGAAGGTGGCGCATATGTGTGGAACATGGTGCAGGAACGGCGCAAAAACCTTGGTGACGACATGATCTCTGATCTGCTTCAAGCCGAGATTGATCAAGACGGTGAAAAGCGCAAACTTACAGACTTGGAAGTTGTTGCATTTGTTCAGCTCTTGGCTGGTGCGGGTTCAGAAACTGTTGCTCGATTCTTGGGTTTTGCTGGCGTGGAGCTGGGTCGTAATCCAGACCAACGCAAGATCTTGGTTGATGACCCGAGTGTGATTCCGAATGCGGTTGAGGAGTTGTTGCGCTTTGAAGCCCCATCGCCGGTCAACGGACGCTGGGTCATGCATGACACCGAAATACATGGCACGAAGATCCCGAAGGATTCGAAGATCCTCTTGATTAATGGCAGCGCTAACCGTGACCCGCGTGAGTACGACGAGCCAGAAAAGTTGAAAGTAAAGCGTGAGATCAAACGCCACATCACCTTCGGCTATGGACCCCACTTCTGCCTTGGCGCGTCACTTGCGCGACTTGAGGCAAAAGTTGCTCTTGCCGAAACGCTGAAGCGTTATCCAAATTGGGAAGTGGATGAAGCCGGCCTCGAGATGGTGCGAACCACAACCGTTCGTGGTTATGCGAAGGTGCCGATTACTGTCTGAACAGTGAGTATTTGGGCTTTTGACATCGATGGCACAGTGATCGGCGCGATCCGAAGCGATGTATTGCGACCAGGAACAGTTGAGATCTTCCAAGCGATCAATGCCTCTGGTGCTCGTGTAGTTCTATGGAGCGCAGGTGGTAGTGAATACGCCGAGCGGATGGCGGCAAATCACGGGATTATCGATCACGTGCATGGATTTTTTGAAAAGCCGGATCGAAATGGTGCTGCGCATTACTCGGTTGATCACATCCCCGAGCCTTTGCGTCCAACAGTCTTCGTGGACGATTCCCCAGGTGACTTGCCACCACATTGGGATGTCATCGCGGTTGATCCGTTTATGGGCTCTAACCCACACGATCGGGGTTTGGATACCGTGCGCACGCGATTACGCCTAGCCTGAGTTTGTTCACCCAGCCCGGGTGGCGGAATTGGTAGACGCGGGGGGCTTAAACCCCCCTGGTGGCAACACCGTATGGGTTCGAATCCCATCCTGGGCACAGAGTTTTAGTTGGCAGAATCGGAATCGCGTTCTTCGCACAAGTCTCGAAGAATCAGAATCGCAGTGATGCCACAGATGGTCCATGCGATAGTGCGCACAAGGTTTGCCGCCATCAAAGTGTCGTATACGTCGGGGTCAAAACCATCCAGCAATTTTCCGTGTGCGGGCGCTGACCAAATTCCACTAATTAAAAGCACTACCGACATCGCGGCTGCATTTATCACCGATGCCACACGGATCGTTGGGCGTGGACTCAAGAAGGCGATGACAAGAAGGGCGATGAGAGTCACGCCTTCTGTGAGCCAAGGCACGATGAGAAGTTTTCCGATCTTGTCAACGTGCTCCGATTGCAGCGCGTCGTAAATTGATGCACTATCGGTCTGGTAAGTGAGTTTTCCTGCCGTTCCAAGCTGTGGATAGTTGAGGACATGAATGGTCCAAATAAGGCCCACCATGAACCAAGTGGCAACGCCGTGAACAATCGCAAGAATGCCAAGTTGTTTTTGATTCACGGCGAATGGAAGTTTCATCAAAAGATCGTGGCTTCTTTGCCGGCGGGATTTTGTCCTTGTGGGAAATTACGAACTAGAGATTCCTGCACGAAGGAAGCAACGAGTTTGCCATCTTGTGTGAATGCGTGCCCGCGACCATATACGCGTCCACCACCTGCGTACATCGCTTCGTGATCAATCAGAATCCAATCGTTTACATTCACATCAGCATGGAATGCCAGCGACTGAGTGAGTACTCCCGTTGAAACAGAGATGTGTGCCATTGCTTGCCCGATGCCTTCATGCGGGAACATTGCGGTTGCGATCAGCCAGCCATCGGTTGCGTGCGAAAGTAGCGCGCGATGAAGTGACTGATCATCTGCTGGTGTGCCAGCGAAACGGATCCAGAGTTGCAATGTGGGTGGTCGCACCATTGCTGGCTCGAGATAATCAAAATCGCCGACAATGATGGTTTCTGGTGCGCCAGTGTTAATCCACTTCGCCTGAGCGGGGTCTGGTGCGGGAACATCTGGCATGACGGGAGTTTGATGGTGGATCAGGTCTGCTTCTTCAACGTCAGTCAGCAAAAGACTGCTTGCGCAGGTGCGCCCATCTTGAACAAAATCAATTGATACACCACCGATGTTGCGGCCCTCGTAAAGAGATTCAACTTTGATGTCAACGGGATCTGTGACACGCAAGCCCTTTGCAAACACGGTCTGAATCGACTTCACACGTTTGGCGTTATGGGTTTTGGTGGCGGCCACAATTGCCTGCCCGAGAAGTTGACCTCCGAACACAACACCGCGGCCTTCGGGCAGATGAGGGGCTCTGTATGTGTTGGGAGC
Source organism: uncultured Bifidobacterium sp. (assembly GCA_964638795.1). Lineage (GTDB taxonomy): Bacteria > Actinomycetota > Acidimicrobiia > Acidimicrobiales > Ilumatobacteraceae > CAIYHK01. Next base: position 5,643 of record CAZXAX010000002.1, read on the forward strand.
CACTTCTACTAACGCAAATGAATCAAGCAGACCTTGCAAGTGGGCATTGGACATACTTCCCCCGTATCTAGATGGCCACAACGGCCGCTCTCATTATTAGTCTCTCTTGGGTAGGCAATGCGACTGCACTGCGTTGTAATTGGGGGGATATGCGGCCAATACTCGGACTTCGATATGACTTGCGTTCAGCTCCGTTCGGCAAAGACCACGCAACGTTGTATGCAGCGATGCTTGAGCAGGTGCAGTGGGCTGATCGGCTCGGCTTCACCACGGTCACGTTTTCTGAACACCATGTCTCTGACGATGGTTACTTGCCTTCGCCTTTAATGGCCGCCGCAACAGTGCTTGGGGCCACAAAACAGATTCGGGCAATGGTGTCTGCTCTGTTGCTTCCGCTCTATGACCCAATTCGATTGGCAGAGGACATGGCAGTTCTTGATCTGTTGAGTGGCGGGCGCATTGATCTCACAATCGGTGCCGGATATCGAAAAGAAGAGTTTGATCTACTTGACCGACCGTTCAAAGGTCGTTTTAGAGAGATTGAAGAAAGCGTTACTGCGCTTCGCAAGGCATGGACTGGAGAGCCATTCGAATACAAAGGCCGTACGGTTCAGGTACTTCCAAAACCATTGCGACCAGGCGGCCCGATGTTGCTTTTGGGTGGCTCCTCCGAAGGTGCGGCGCGGCGGGCGGCGCGAATCGCCGATGGATTTGTGCCCACAGTTCCCGAACTCGTCTCGGTCTATTTCGAAGAGTGCAAAAACCTTGGCAAAGAACCCGGAATCGCCGGCGGTGCGTCTGGCCCAATGTTCATTCATGTGAGCGAGGATCCCGATCGGGCTTGGGCAAAAATCGCACCACATGCGCTGCATGAGTCGAACTCCTACGGGCGTTGGCTGAGTGAAAACGGTAATGCCGGTCCTTATCAAGCCGTCGACAACGCCGATCTGCTCCGTGCTAGTGGCACCTATGCGGTGATGACCCCCGATGAAGCAGTTGCGCATGCGCAAAGCACCTTCATGTTGATGTTGCATCCGCTAATGGGAGGGCTTGACCCCGATGTGGCTGCTGAGTCCCTTGACCTCATTGAGCACAAGGTCTTGCCCCAGTTTGAGACCTCTTAGAATGGAGCCATGAAACGCTTCATTGCTCCATTAGTCGCGCTCGTTGCCGGGCTATTTATTGTTGCATCGCCAACATCGGCTTATGTGAAGCCTTCAGCTCTGCCCCCACTTCCAGATGGCTACGAGGAATTTGTTCCAACTTTCGATTTCCAAGAATTGATTGGGTCCCAAATAACTGGGGCCTCACTTGTCGACATGTCTTGCACAGTGGATTCGGTAACCGGAACAAATTTGTTTTCGGAATCTGATCCTGAATTCACGCCACTGTCACGTTTGATGGAACTTCCAATAGCTTTTGCTGATTCCGATGCTGAAGTTGTGTTGGAATGCGGAATTGAGCTTGGATTTCCAGGCGAACCGCAAGAAATTTCAGGTTCGATTAGCAATCCCGCCATGAGCGAATTTCTTGGAACCTCATCGGGTGCGATCAACATGCTCTGCGATATCAATGCGACGCCGGCTGTCACAATTCAAATGCGGTTTGGCGGTGCTGTTCCTGGCGGAGCGGACATCACGGCCATCGGTTCGGATTCCCGAATCCCATTTGTCTGCAATATTTTGATCATTTTTGAAGGCGAAGAAACAAGTTTGTTGGTGGGCAGTGTCGAAGGCGCTCTGGAAATCTTCAATCCTTTTGCCTCGACAACCCTGTGCAACCGTGCACAGGTCATCAGTTGTGTCGCCATCCGTCTACAAGATGCACAAGTAGAAATCACGAGTGCATCAGGAAAATTTGAAGGGTATGTGGGTTCTGGCACTTTCAGTTTTCAAAATCAATTCACCCTTCCCAGCATTGACTCAGCACTCTCAATGGCCGGTGTCAGCCCAGCGCGATTCGGCGATTCCAGGCTGGTTGCCAGCAAGCGAACAGGTCGTAATGCAACGATCCAACTTGATCTTGAGCCGGGCCGCAACAGAGCAAGCATCGTTCATCCCTATAAAGCTCCTGGTCGGGCGATGGCAACAATCCGTGATGGCGAACAAATAGTTGTTGTGTCATCACAGACCGGTTCATGCGTGATCTCAGCCCGCCGTGGCACGGGTACTTGGAAAAGAGTGGCTCAAGTTGGTTTGAATCAAGATGGTGCCGCGCGTTTGTCGCTTAGTGGTGCGAATCTCGCGAATTTCAAGTCAACGGGAGTCATCCGTAACGGTATTGTGACCCTTCGTGCCGCATGCGGTCCGCAGCGCACGTGGACCGATACGAAACAGGTCAAGTACTTAGGTCGCTGACGTTTGGGGAATTACTCACCGGCTCACTCAACATGACACAGTTGGATTATGGAGTCTGAGCCGGGCGAACAAACACCACCGCCTGCGATTCCTTCGGGCACTGTTGCGATACTCCGTGATGGAACCGACGGTCTAGAAGTCCTAATGGTTCGTCGCCCCGCATCGGAACGCGACACATTCTCTGGCCTTTGGGTTTTTCCCGGCGGCAAAGTTGAAAAAAGTGACTTTGTTGATGACGAAAGCGAATTAGGTTTGGCGCTCAGGGCAGCAGTAAGAGAGACCCAAGAAGAGGTTGCCCTGCAATTGGAAAGCCACGAGCTCGTGCCCCTCAATCGGTGGGAGCCAAAACCTGTGCAGGCCCTGACAAAGAGGTTTTCAGCGTGGGTGTTTTTGGCGCGTGCGACCGATGCCGATGTAGTGGTCGATGGTGTTGAGATTCACGATCACGATTGGCTTGCTCCGGTCGATGCGATTGAGCGTCATCGTGGTGGGGAAATTGGCCTGTCGCCGCCAACTTGGCACACATTGCATGAACTCGCGCAACATCAGTCTGTCGATCTGGCGTTGCGCTGGGCATCACAGCGTGAACCCGAGCACTATTACTCGAGTTTTGGCGAAGTCGATGGCCACACAATCATCGTGTGGCATGGTGATGCGCTTAGTGGCGGTGCAGATCACCAACGCCACCGGCTTTGGCTAATTGACGGCGCATGGCGCTACGAGAGGACGCGGTAGTGGAGGTTCGTTACTCGAAAGAAGCGGAGGCATACCGAAGCGAACTCCGTAAAGTCTTGAAAGCAAACTTGCCAGCAGACTGGAAAGGCATCGGCGCCTTATCGGAAGAGGCACGCGAGCAGTTTGCCGAAGAGTGGAAGAAAGTGCTTCACCAAAATGGCTTGCTTGCAGTCAATTGGCCAAAAGAATATGGCGGAGCGGGTCTTAGCTTCATCGAACGCGTGATTCTCAACGAGGAACTCACTTATGCCGGTGCCGAACTGGATGACGTGAAACTTGCTCTTGGAGTAAACCAGCTCGGGCCAACCTTGATGGCTGTCGGTACCGAGGAGCAAAGGGAATACTTTTTGCCACGGATTTTGTCGGGCGAGCACCAATGGTGTCAGGGTTATTCCGAGCCGAATTCAGGTTCTGATCTCGCTGGCCTTGCGGCCTCGGCGTACCGTGATGGCGATGAATGGGTAATCAACGGGCAAAAGATCTGGACTTCAGAAGCACACACTGCCAACTGGATCTACCTGCTTGTTCGTACGGATGCCGAAGCTCCAAAACACGAGGGCGTGACCTTCATGCTGGTGGATATGAATCAGCCTGGGGTTGAAGTTCGCAAGGTTGTGAACATCTGTGGAAGTCACGACTTCAACGAAGTTTTCTTTACAAATGCCAGAACCCCTCACAAATATGTGGTGGGAGATGTAAACAAAGGCTGGTCAGTATCCACTGTGCTCTTGAGTGAGGAGCGGGGAAATGACCCCACGCAACGGGGAATAATTCATCGTGCGCAGTTGGATGCTCTTATTGAGGTGGCACGTGAACGCGGCGTACTAAATGATCCGATGATGCGCCAACGTTTAGCCAAGGCACACACCGACGTGGAGATCATGAGATGGGTCGGCCTCAAGATGTTGAGTGACTCGTTGAATAATCGCCCAACAGGCCCGGAGGGCTCACTTTTCAAAATCATGTGGTCTGAATATCACCAGCGGCTCACGAATCTGGCGATGGACATCATTGGAATTGAATCAACGACACCATGGGGCATGAAGCCAGCGAACTTCTTCATTGATCTGCCTGGCGCGCCGTTTTCAACACGGTCTTGGATGTGGAGCTTCTTGGCTGCTCGTTCTGACACCATCCGCGGTGGCACCGGTGAAATCCAACGCAACATCGTGGGAGAGCGCGTGCTTGGCTTGCCCAAAGAAGCGCGAATGGACAAAGGGCCGTGGAACAAAACTCTTCGGTGAATATGAAAATCAGCCGACTCGAACTCATTCATGTGACGATGCCGATGGTGTCGAAATTTGAGTCAGCGCATTCGTCGCGCTCTGAGCGCGAATTGTTCCTCGTGAAGCTCACCTCGTCTGATGGCGTAATCGGATGGGGAGAATGTGCCGCAGAAAAGGTTGCTGGTTACAGCACTGAGACGATCGGGAATTCAGCTCATGCGATCAGAAACACCTTTGGTCCAGATCTCGTTAGTCGTGGTGCAGTCACCGCAACAGAAATAGACGAACTGGTTATCGGGAATCCACACACCAACTTTGCTCGGAGTGCTTTGCAGCAAGCGGTTTTGGATATCGAGTTACGCATGACAGGTACAAGCCTTGCCGAATATTTCGGCATTACAGCCGAATTCGTATCGCCTGGTGTGGTTGTTGGTATCCAGAGTGATCAAGACGCACTTCTGCGAGATGTTGATAGCTACATTGCCGATGGCTATCAACGAATCAAGTTCAAAATTGAACCTCATCATGATCTTGGGGTTGTGCGCCTACTTCGTGAACACGTTGGTCCCGATTTCGTGTTGCAAGTTGATGCAAACGGTTCATATCGGCGTGAAGACACGCCACTACTTACTGCACTGGACGAATTTAACCTTGCAATGATTGAGCAGCCTTTGCCGCCCAATGATCTTGAAGGCTCAAAGTTGCTTGCTGAACAAATGTCAACTCCGATCTGTCTTGATGAGGGAATCGGAAACGTGGCAGAAGCGCGTCATGCAATCAAATTTGGTGCCGGTCACATCATCAATGTGAAACCAGGGCGCGTAGGCGGCATTCTCGAGGCTCATCGAGTCCAACGCGAATGTGCTGCCTTGTCTGCGGGTTGCTGGATCGGTGGAATGCTAGAAACCGGTGTCGGGCGCACGGCGAACGTGGTTCTTGCAGGTGATGGAGCCTGCACCCATCCAGGAGACGTCTCGGCATCGAAGAGGTATTTTGCAACCGACCTCACCGAGCCATTTGAGTTGGTGAACGGTCGTGTCGCAGTTCCACAAGAGCCCGGAGCCGCCCGCGCGCCGATATCCGAGGTGTTGAAGCGGTTCACTACTTCGATTGAACGAATTATCTGAGCTGAATTTGGTCAATCACAAGGGGTGGACTCAGCTGGTGTGCCAGCTAGTCGTTGATCTATCCAAGCAACTATGTCGGCCTGTGCGGCAGCAATTACATCAACATGGCCAACGTTTGGATATGTCTTTCGCAGAATCGTTGAACCACCCGTCGCACACGCCCGTTCGAGATAAAGCTTGGAGCCAAGCACAGGAATCTGTTCGTCGTTTTCGCCGTGGTATACGAATATCGGAACCGCGGTACTGATATTTCCTGGAGTGTTTGCCTCAAGATATGTGGCGAAGGGTTCTACTGAAGCAGGATCCTTGGTTATGTACAACGCCGGATCTTTTCCACGGACCATGTCATGTATCTCACTGCATGTTTCTGCGGCAGTTTCAACCATGCCGAGACCCTCTTCGGTAAGTACCTCACTGAGGTCGATATCTGGATATGCAGCTTCAAAACCCGCGCCCGCCATGAACACGTATCCAAAAAATGGACTCGTGCGCAACACTGCCGCCAGAAGTTTTAGCTCGACGGCCGGCGCACCCGCCACCGAGCCAACGACATTTGTATCGGGCGCGTAAGTAGGGGCGATTTCTGCAGTGATGAGTGCTGCGCCCCCGCCCTGTGAGTGGCCCCAAATGATGGACTGCCCAGAAGTTTGAGTCATGTTACGCGCCGCACGAATGATGTCGAGTGTTCCGCGTGCCTCTGACTGCCCAACAACATAGGGATGCACGCCAGGTGTTCCTGATCCCTCGTAATCGGTGGCAGCAACAATGAAGCCTCGTTCGATAAATGGTGCAGCGATCGACGCGGATTCGCCGTTGCCATCATTTTTGCTCGGAGCACATTGGTCGCCAAGGCCAGTGGTGCCGTGGGCATAAGAGAGAATTGGTGCATCGGATGCGACGTTGTCAGGAACCCAAATAAGCCCACTAACTGCAGTTGGTTCATCAGCGACCGAGGTGGACAGATAGAGAACCTTGTGAAGAGTGAACCCGTTACGGCTCGTCACCGCATCGCTCCAAATGATGTCGCCTGGCTGGCCATCGGGCAATGGTGAGGGCGGTATGTAAAAGTCATCACCTTCAGGTATGTCGGGTTCGGCCTCCACAGTTGTTGTGGTCAGCGTGTCGTTAACGGCGGTGTTGTTGTCGCTACACGCAGCCATGGCGACCACCAACACGGCTATAAAAACCCCAGCGATCTTGTTCCTCATTGGTGCCCCCTTGGCAACAACTTACGACGATTTTCTGTGTATTGCGCATATTTGTGGTGGCAAAGACCATTTGGCGTGTGAAACTTGAAACATGCCAGGTGTAGACCGTGCCATTGTCGACGATCTGAGTATTCGTCTCGACGCGATGGTTGCTGATCTCAAAGAACTGGTGAACCAAGAGTCACCGTCAAAGTCGGTTCCCGAGTTGAGTCTTTGTGCTGCAACGCTCGCAGCAACATTCAAACGAGTTACCGGAAAACCAGCTGAGATCATTGATTCTGGTGATCCTGCGCGCGGTCCGCATGTTCACTGGCGGGGTGGATCCGAACCAAAAGTGTTGATACTTGGCCATTACGACACGGTCTTTCCAAAAGGGACGATTGATGTCCGACCATTTCGTTTTGACAATGGTGTGGCAACAGGTCCTGGCGTGTTTGACATGAAAGCAGCGATTATTCAGGCGGTTTATGCAATCAGTGTGCTTGATGAAGCCGTGAGGTCGGGTGTGGAAGTGCTCTTTACGTCGGATGAGGAAATCGGATCTGGGTCATCCAAAACGCTTTTGCTTGAGCGTGCACACGCCGCCGGCAACGTGCTTGTGCTTGAGCCCAGCGCCGATGGTGGGGCATTGAAGACCGCTCGCAAGGGGACTGGAACCTTCGAAATCGTCTTTGAGGGACGCGCTTCGCATGCAGGGCTCGAGCCAGAGAAGGGCATCAATGCGCTGATTGAAATGGCTGCCCAGATCCCACTAATTGCGGCTCTCGCAAAACCTGAACTTGGCACCACGGTCACCCCGACGGTTGCATCGGCGGGCACAGCGGACAACGTGGTGCCTGCGCAAGCGCGTCTGTTTGTGGATGTCCGAGTCGAGGCAGCTGGTGAAAAGGAACGCATTGAAAATTCGATTGCACAGCTCACCCCGACGGTTGAAGGTTGTGTAATCAAAGTGCTCGGAGGCATTGGCAGACCACCGATGCCTGCATCAGCATCGTCATCCCTTTTTGCGTTGGCGCAAAGGTGTGGTGTGGAACTTGGTCTTGGTCAAATTGAAGGTGTAGCGGTTGGTGGTGGCAGTGATGGAAACTTCACAGCTGCAGCAGGCATACCCACACTTGATGGTTTGGGTGCCGTCGGCGGTTCAGCGCACGGCGAAGCCGAACACGTGCTTGTCGAAGAAATGCCAAAACGTGCTGCGCTACTGGCTGCTTTGATGCACGCTCTTGCAGCCTGAATTAGTTCTCGAGTTCGAGCAACCCACCAGGGCCCAAAGTCCCAGCTGATCTGTAGACGTCAAGCTTGTTTCGAGTATCGGTGATGTCAAGATTGCGCATCGTGAGTTGACCGATGCGGTCAAGAGGCCCAAACTCTGCATCCTCAACGCGTTCCATGCTCAAACGCTCAGGCGCATACGTGAGATTTGGACTCGTTGTATCGAGAATCGAGTAATCGTCACCTCTGCGCAACCGCAGAGTCACTTCACCCGTTACTGCACTGCCGATCCAACGCATAAGTGGTTCACGAAGCATTAGTGACTGTGGATCAAACCAGCGACCTTCGTACAGCAAGCGGCCGAGACGGCGCCCCATTGTTCGGTAGTTCTCTATTGAATTTTCGTTGTGGATTCCACTCACCAAACGCTCGTATGCGATGTGCAAAAGTGCGAGACCGGGTGATTCATATATTCCCCGGCTTTTGGCTTCAATGATGCGATTTTCAATCTGGTCACTCATGCCGAGTCCATGGCGACCACCGATTTTGTTCGCCTCGTTGACAAGGTCCACCTGGGTGGCAAATTCCTTGCCGTTGATGGCCACTGGCCAGCCTTCAACGAATCGAACCGAAACAACTTCGGCTTCAATCTTCACGGAGTCTCGATAATGCGCGACCCCCATGATCGGCTCGACAATATCCATTCCTTGATCAAGGTCTTCTAGAAGTTTTGCTTCATGTGTGGCGCCCCAGATGTTGGCATCAGTTGAGTAAGCCTTTTCCTTGGAGTCACGGTAAGGAAGCTTGCGTGTGATCAAGAATTCACTCATCTCAGTGCGTCCACCGAGTTCGGTCACGAAAGTTTGATCCAGCCACGGCTTGTAAATCCTTAGCTTCGGATTAACAAGCAGTCCGTAACGGTAGAAGCGCTCGATGTCGTTGCCTTTATAAGTAGAGCCGTCACCCCAAATATCGACACCGTCTTCGTGCATGGCTCGCACGAGCAAAGTGCCTGTTACTGCGCGACCAAGTGGGGTTGTATTGAAATAGGTCTTGCCAGCGGTTGTGATGTGAAACGCTCCACATTGGAGTGCCATTAGCCCCTCGCGCACGAGCTCGGTACGGCAATCAATCAAGCGCGCCGAAACAGCGCCATACTCAAGTGCGCGACCAGGAACGCCTTCAAGGTCAGGCTCGTCGGGTTGTCCCAAGTCGGCGGTGTATGTGTAGGGGAGGGCCCCCTTTTCCTTCATCCAGGCAACCGCCGCGGAGGTATCAAGACCCCCTGAGAACGCGATTCCTACTCGCTCACCCTTCGGGAGCGACGTCAGCACTTTGGACATGGTTCAACGGTAGTCCCGCGAGTGCTGAAATCGAGCCCAGTAATGCGGCAAGTGTGATTAGGTACTCAACTGCTGCAGCGCCGGGTGCGCGCGATGTGTCGATGATCGCATTGAGAGCCAACATGGCGACGGCCAAGAACTGCGTGAGGATCACAAACCTTGGCTCCCAGAATCGAATGAGCAAAACACCCACTGGACCGATGACCCCAAGCAAAAATGCGAGCCAGGTGGGAAATGGTCCCGTGTCATCAATCCACCACGTGGGTTTTCCCGTGCGGTCGCTGGCATTGGCAACAAAACTCTGTGCCGCCAAGACCCCTACCCAGAGACCAACCACAATCCAGGACCACGAACTGGACAATGGTTGATTGAGGCGCCTGAACAATCTCACTGCTGGAAGGGTAGCGTTGAGCGACTGTTATGGAGCGCGTTCGATGACAAATAACGGCATGCCCCCGCATGAAGACGAATCGCGCGAGGAGTTTGAGTTCTTCCACCTGACCCCGAGTGCGGGAATTCTGCGTCCAGAAAATAGTGATGATGGAACGTCGCCAAAGTCCACCTACGACACACTGCGTGCTTGGTTGCCAGCCGCGGTCGCAGGTCTTGTGCTGGTCACAATTCTTTTTGTCACCCTCGTAGTTAATCGGGACAGTGACGCCAAATCTGGACCCGAAGTAACCGTTCAAGAAACCAAGGTGCCTCGGTCAACTGTGCCTCTGAAACGAGTTCTAAAACTCGGGTCCAAGGGTCCCGATGTGCGCCGCCTCCAACTGCGATTGCAGGAGCTTGCTTTCGTGCCTGGTCCGATTGATGGCGAGTTTGGAGTGCTAACCGAAAAAGCACTTTGGGCCTATCAGAAACTGGTGTTGGGTGTTGGGCGCACGGAGGTGATCAGCGAGTTCACCCCAGAGATGTGGGAACAGATGCAACTCGACATCACCATCAAACCACGGCGGGAACTACCCAATGACAATCACACCGAGATCTACTTGCCAGAACAAGTAATGATCGTGTTCTGGAAAGACAAACCAGAACTCATTACTCACATCTCAACTGGTGATGGCAAGCAGTGGTGCGAGGTTGTGGTCATAGACCCAGGCGAGCCTGGTAACGACACGCTGTTGCCAATTGAAAAAGGAATTTGTGGTACATCGGTCACTCCGCCGGGGGTGTACTTCTTCTACAACCGCCGACTTGGTACCAGAAATGCCGCACTTGGCACGATGTTCAATCCCGTCTATTTCAATGGTGGAATTGCAGTACATGGCGCCACACTCACACCTCTGGAGCCCGCCTCGCATGGCTGCGTTCGCATCCCGATGTATACCGCCGAGATCTTTCCAGCGAAGGTCTATTACAACGATGTGGTCTATGTATTTGATGGAATCAAAGAGCCTGAGGATTACGGGCAGATTGCTCCGCCACCAAACTTTGACAACCCATTCTTCGTGCCGTCTACAACAACCACGACGACCACAACAACAACCACAACAACGACAATCCCGCCCACGACCACGAGTGTGCCTCCTACTTCAAGCACAGCCCCGAGCCCTGCGCCAACGACTACCGTGCCCGCGCCCAGCTGAGGTGCGTTTACTTGCGCTGTTTCTCGAGGTCGATAATTTCGCTTTGCTGAGCTGTGACGGTACCCGTTGCCATCTTGATCACTTCGTCATTGTCAGCGTTTGACATTGCGTATTCGGCCATGTGGATGCCACCTTCATGGTGGGCAACCATCAACTCAATAAACAAATTGTCAGCCTCATCACCTGAAGCAGATGCCAGTAGACGTAGTTCTTCGTCGGTGGCCATACCTGGCATCAGCTCAAGTGGCGATGACATGCCCATCCAAGCCATTCCGATGTCGGTCTCATTTGCTTCGGGTTCACCAAAAATGCGCAGCAGTTGGATCATGCGACCATTGTCAATTGATTGATCAACGATGATCTCGCGCGCAATTTCTCGGAGCAGTGGATCAGTGTCGGTTGCACTTTCGATAAAGAGCATTGACATTGTTACCGCCTGCTCATGATGCACACGCATGTCCTGCAGAAAGCCCACATCAACTTTGTTGAACTCTTCGCCTCCATTTGAGTTTCCCCATCGATATCCAAAGGCGAGTAAACCGATCAGAAGAGCAACACCAAGAATCACGCGATTGAGAGGATTTTTCCACCACGGCTGGACTTCTTCTTCTCCGTCAAGGTCCGTATCAGGATTTTCGAATTCTGACATGATTTCCATGTCTTGAGTCTCGCAGGTCAGAAGGCGCGGTTCACATCAGGACTACGCTGAAAAAGTGCCTTTTGCTAACAGAAAGCGGCGAAACTCAGCCGACAGTGCGTGGCGTAATACCGACCGCGTAGATGCGAGTTCGCGCGTTGCTGCGTTGACTGATGTCACTGAACCGGAACGTTTTGTCATGGATGTTGCGGGTCTGCACATCGACCTCAGTCACAACTTCATTTCACGCGAGCTTGTTGGAGCGTTGGTTCAGGATTTTGGTTCGCGTGTCACGCAGTTGCGCGATTCAATGCTTGCTGGTGCAGCGATAAACACCACCGAGAATCGCAAAGTACTTCATGTTGCGCTTCGAGATTCACTACTTGGGTCCGCTGAATCGGTTGAGGCCAACGCAGTTCTCAACCAGATGGCGGGCTTTGCTGAAGCGGTGCGCACGGGCAAGATTCGAGGCGCAACTGGATTGCCGTTCACCCATGTTGTGAACATTGGCATCGGGGGCAGCGATCTCGGCCCCGCAATGGCGTATGACGCATTAACCAATCTGAATCCTGATGCCTCCGGTCTTGAGGTGCGGTTTGTTTCCAACATTGACCCCGAACTGTTGGACTCAGCGATGCGCGGGCTTGACCCTTTGAGCACCTTGGTAATCGTGGTGTCAAAAACTTTTACGACCACCGAGACCATCAGTAATTTCCAACGAATTAAAACTTTGCTTGCGGCGCGCTCCCCGGGAGTTGAGCTCAATGAGCATTTTGTTGCCGTAACAGCCAACGTCGGGGAAGCGATGCGCCTCGGGGTGAACAACGTATTACCAATGTGGGATTGGGTGGGCGGTCGATACTCAATAGGGTCGGCAGTCGGGCTCGCACTAATGCTCGCAATTGGTGCTGATGCGTTCCGCGAGATGCTTGCCGGGATGCATGACATGGATTCTCATTTCAGCAATGCGCCACTGAGCCAGAATGCACCGTTTCTGCTTGGAGCACTTGACACTTATTACTCACGTCATTTTGCAATGCATTCGCGCGCAGTAGTTCCTTATTCGTCAGCGCTCAGGATGTTCCCGTCATATCTCCAGCAATTAGAAATGGAAAGCAACGGCAAGCGTGTAGATCGTGACGGCAAAGAAGTGATGCGATCGGCGGTGCCAGTCTGGGGTGGTGCGGGCACTGATGGCCAGCACGCGTACTTTCAGTTCCTTCATCAAGGTACGGAATTTGTGCCTGTTGATTTCATCGGCTTTGCTCGGACGCGCTCAACCAGTTTTGGAAGCAAAGAAGCGCATGAAGTTCTGATTGCAAATATGGTTGCCCAGATTGAGGCTTTAACTATGGGCACCACCGTCACTGAAGGTGGGCAAGTTGATTCGCATCGTGCATACCCTGGAAACAGGCCAACGAATGTGATTCTTGCACATCAATTGTCGGCGCGTGTTCTTGGTCAATTGATTGCTCTGTATGAGCATCGCGTGTTTGTTCAAGGCGCGATTTGGAATCTCAACAGTTTTGATCAGTGGGGAGTGGAACTCGGCAAGACGATTGCAGAGAGTGTTGTAGGTGAACTTCGAGAACCCACAATTGCCACAAATAGGGACCCCAATTCATCTGTCACTGGGGCAAAGAAGCCCAGTGCAATTTCCCAAAATCTCGTGTTGAAGTGGTTTAAATCACAACTACACTGACTCGCCATGCCAAAACCCGTTGACACAACTGAGCGGCTTTTCAACCTGATTTTGCTGCTCAAGACCACCCAGGATTGGCTGACCCTCGAGGACATCTGCAACGAACTCCAGCCGCGTTATCCAGAGTCTCGCGGCGCTGCGCGGCAAGCATTTGAGCGCGATAAAAAGTCAATTGGTGCGATGGGAATTGTGATTGACAAGGTCACTCTTGCTGGCCATCAGGCGGGGCAGATGGGGTATCGCATTGATCCCAAGAAGAATGAACTCCCGAACCTGAATTTGTCTGAAGATGAAGAATCGGTGCTGCGCTTTGCGCTTGGTGCCCTCAGTATTGAAGGGTCTCTCAAAGACGGTGCGCTCGTTAAGTTGACTGGCGACGGATTCTCTGCGGACAGTTCGGTGTCTGGATCAATGGTGATCGACCTGCACGCTCCGCTCGCAATCCTTCCCGTAGTTACCGATGCTGCAGCCACCCGCACAGAATTAGCCATCACTTACGCGGGCAAAAAGCGCACCATTCAGCCCTATGGGGTACTCGCACGCGGTGGCCACTGGTACGTGATCGCCAATGACCCGGCCAAAGGTGAACTGCGGCGCTTTCGGCTTGATCGTGTCGAGAATCCAACCACCGTGGGCGGACCTGGGGCTTTCGTGCGCCCTGATGGGTTTGTTTTGCGAGATCAATTGCCTCATGACCCAAAAGTGATCAATGAAGACCCCGAAGCACGCGATGACTTCGCCGTCGTACGCGTGAACAAAGAGCTCGCTGCGGGCGTGGAACGCGAGCTCGGTCCATCCAGCATCGTGACGCGTGACCCCAATGGTGACGTCACCTTCAATGTTCCATGCGCCAATCGCTGGGCGTTTCGTTCGTGGCTACTCGGCATGGTTGATCGCGCCGAAGTTTTGGAGCCCGCGGCAGTTCGTAGCGAAGTCATTGACTGGCTGAAGGGGGTGGATCATGGATGACACCTCTGACATGAACAAGCCGAATAAGGCTCGTGGTCCTCGCTCCGCTGAAGATCGCGTTAAAGGGCTTCTCGTTATGCTCCCTTGGCTCGTACAGGAGCGCCGCGCTGTTCCACTGACAGAGATGGCCGAGCACTTCGGCATGTCGGTACAGCACTTGGTGAAAGACCTCGAACTCGCAACTCTCTGTGGCCGCCCTCCGTACACGCCTGACCAATACATCGAATTGATCATCGACGACGACACTGTATTTGCGAGCATGCCGCGATTCATTGAGAACGCGCCGGCACTCACTATCGCCGAAGGTCTGGCGGTGTTGACCGCGCTTAAATCCGTGCAACTAATCCCGGGTGGAGCCTCTGCCGAAGCCACTAATTCGCTGATGGCAAAACTTGAAACAGTGCTTGCTCCGCATATGGAAGCTATTGATGTCGTGATCACCGAACCCGAGCATCTCGCCTTAATGAATAGCGCCTGCGACGCAAAAGAGTCGGTAGAAATCGTTTATTTCGTACCTTCACGCGCAGAGTTGACCAAGCGCGAGATCACGCCAGAGCAAATATTCAACGATCATGACCATTGGTATGTGCGCGGATTCGATTCAAAGACAAAATCTGAACGCACTTTCCGGATCGACCGTATTGAAGAAGCTAAGCGCACTGGCAAACGGGGCAAGTTACTCAAATCACTTGCGGCTGCGGGCAAGTTCTTCACTTCTGGCAATGAATCACTGACCCTGGTAACACTCGATATCAATGCATCGGACTCATGGATGCTTGACAACTACCCGACGGAATCGGTGGAGAAGAACCAGGATGGTTCGATCAGGGTGACGCTGTTTGCAACCAGTGAGCATTGGCTGGGTCGACTCCTTGTGCGCCTTGGGCCCGACACCAAGGTGGTGTCGCCGCGCAAATGGCAGAAGTTGCGCGATTCCACCTCGGCGTCGATTCTCGCTCGCTACACGAGCTAGGCCATTAGCGGTGGTTGCCGGCTAAGAAATCGGTGCCATGGCCGAGACCAAGATCCGCAAGCAGCAGAGGCAGTATTTCAGCGCACGCTCGTGCATCCTGGAGGGCTCTGTGCTGTGACTCAAATGGGACTCCATAGCGCTCACACACCACCGCGAGTTTGTTGCTTGTGCGCCCACTTGACATTGCTGGCGAGGATCTCTCGCTTGCCATTTCTCGGGACTGCGAATTTGTGGTTGCGCGAGCGAGATCAAGGGTGCACAAAGGGCCGTTGATGGGAAGTGCGACACCACATCGTCGCGAAGCAGCATCGAGAAAGCCGTAGTCAAACTTCGCATTGTGGGCAACCATGATTCGCCCTTCAATCAGTTGAGCCGTGTGCTGCAGCGCCTCTTTGAGCGACACTCCACTGCGTAGTGAAAACCAATTCAAGCCATGGATTTGTTTCGCACCTATGTGTCGCCCCACTGGTTGACGAACCAAGGTGGACCATTCGTGCTCAATTTCGGCACTTGCGCTGAGTTGCACCACCGCAATCTCAAGAATGTGCTCAGCATTTGGATCAAGACCCGTGGTCTCGAGATCGATCACTGCATATCCCAGATTTGATGTGGGTATGTGTGGCGGTGTTGCGCCGTCGGATGACTTCATAAATTACAAACTAGAGCTGCGGTGTTTCAGTCTTGTTTCAGAGCAGTTCAGCTGCAAGGCTCGCCACTTCCGAACGCTCACAGGAAGTGAGTGTGATGTGGCCAAA
>CAZXAX010000002.1:21575-23692 GCA_964638795.1 uncultured Bifidobacterium sp.
GACTGCAGAAGTGTGAGTTCCGAGCCGACGCGACGCGAAAGCGCGCTTTGTGAGCCGCAACGCAACACAGCAAATTCGTTTTCCAAGAGGTTGGCGCCGTCGGGTATTCCCGCGGCTTCAATTCCTCCAGCTGCGTACAACTCATCAATTGATCCAGGCTCGACTTCAATTGTGGTCCAGCCCATGGACCGAGTCTCAATTGTGCGACCGATCGGGAAATGGGTGACCGCGGTCAGGCCGAGGTGGGCTGCCTTGATGCGCAATGCGGCATCGTTTGATACCAGCGTTGTTGGCGCCGAATTGGCTTGGCCGAGCGCCGCCCCGATTATCCGATTGTCCGGCTTTTCGGGATCCATTGAATGTTCGATGAGGATGTGCTTTTGGACACCGTTCAACTCGATTCGAACTGTGCCTCCGTCGGTACCCACAGGAACTGGTGCAGCCATTGATCCGCCAGCTGAATTTCGCAGATCTTCAATTGCGCGCAATGCAGCACGCGCAGCGCGTCCTGCGTCATCTGGCCGCGTTTTCAGTCCATCAAGTTCTTCAATCACGATGAGTGGAATGACGATGTCGGAATCGGCATAGGCGTGGAGACAATTCGGGTCGGCTACCAACACTGATGTGTCGAGCACGATCTGCGTTCTTGACTTGCTGAGAGTCCGATTGAAGTTGTCGGTGGACGAAGCACGCAGCAGGTCGGTCACGGCTCAATCTTGTCTGAACGCGGGGTCGCAACGTGGGATTTTGCGGTGACAAAAAAGTGAAGAGTTTGTGTCCGACTCGATCCGTTTTTGCATTTTGAGGGTCCTCGTGGGGGATTTTTCAGATTTTTTTAGAAATTTTTTTGGGCGTCATTTTGAGCCAGTAGGAGTTGTGCATCACGACATTCTTCGAGGCCTGCGAAGTGGTGATCAATCACGTTGCGAACTGGTTCTGAGTTGACGCAAAGTGGCCGAGATAAGTGTCTACGCGAGACTTTGACGTTGGTCACACCAACGCGTGTCCGTGGTCGCGGACCGTTGCATGAAACCCTTTATTTATATGGGTTTCCCGAGGTCGCTTGCCTTGGCCTGGCAAGTCTTTTGACTGTGCTTTGTGCATATTTCTGAGTCGTCAACAGTTGAATTCACCGTGTTGTGCATTGGCGTGAATGAAGTGGATGCATCGCCGTGATTGAACTCAATCAGCAACGCAAACGAGCACGATTCAGAGCACGAAAAATCACGCTGGCAAAGTCGTCTGGAAGGTCGGAGTGTGCGGAAATGCTTGAAATTGTCATTTGCGCCTAGTCAGATAGAGGACGGATTAACACTCCGATTCATCCAAGGAGGAAGAAGAATAATGACCAAAGCAGAGCTCATAGAAGCGGTTGCGAATGAAGCTGGTGTTACCAAGGCTGATGCCGAGCGCACTATCGGAGCATTTTTCGATCTGGTCGTGAAGACCACATCGAAGGGTGACAAGGTGGCTTGGCCAGGTTTTGGATCATTCAGTACCACGAAGCGTAAGGCTCGTACTGGCCGCAACCCGCAGACGGGTGCGACGGTCAACGTTCCTGCTTCCACCGCAATGAAGTTCAGCGCGAGCAGCACGCTCAAAGCTGTACTCAACAACAAATAACTCTTTACACCTAGGAGGAAAGAGAAATGGCAGCTAAAAAAGCAGCAGCAAAGAAGAGCCCAGCCAAGCGCAAGCCAGCCAAGAAGGCTGCAGCGAAGAAGGCACCGGCAAAGAAGAAGGCAGCAGCCAAGAAGGCTCCTGCTAAGAAGAAGGCAGCCAAGCGCAAGCCAGCCAAGAAGGCTGCAGCGAAGAAGGCACCTGCAAAGAAGAAGGCAGCTAAGAAAGCTCCCGCAAAGAAGAAAGCCGCTAAAAAAGCTGCTCCTGCAAAGAAGGCAGCAAAGCGTCGTTCTTCCAAGAAGCGCGCAGCTAAGAAGTAGCAAGCCCAACCCGAAAGGGTCGGAGTGTTTGAGAACGGGAGGCCTTCGGGCCTCCCGTTTGAATTTCTGGGAGAGTTCGAGGTGGCCTCAGAGATCGCTTATGCGCGAAAACACCTCAGCCGCACCAAAACCTTGCGGCTCCCCGAGTTCGCTCAGGCGGCTACGAATGCGATTTCG
>CAZXAX010000002.1:23792-59418 GCA_964638795.1 uncultured Bifidobacterium sp.
GTAGCTTGACTTCCACCCAATTGGTCACATCTTCAACGTGATGAACGACCTGCGCTTCCCACATGAGCAGAGTCTGTGGCCGGTGGTGGGCGATTCCTAGGTCTTTCAAGAAATGTGGGTCACGCGCGGCCACTACCGCGTCACACACGGCTTGTCCTGCATTTCGGTGATCGGGATGGAGGCGGTACTGCTTCCATGGATCGTGTGTGAGCACTACATCTGGTTTTATAACTCGAATTAACCGAACAATCTGTCGTTGGAGTTCGCGTGAGTTCTCAAGCTCCCCGTCAACATGCCCCAAAAAGTGAACTCGATCTGTTTGCGTAACTCCACTTAGCAAAGTTGCGGCTTCAATCTGTTCGCGTTGGCGCGTGATGATCAATGCGTCAATGTCAGCGTCGGCATTCCAGGTGCCCTTCGAGCCGTCTGTGCAGATGACATGGTGAATCTCGGTTCCTGTGGCTGCCCACTTTGCAAGAGTGGCACCACAGCCAAATTCAATGTCATCGGGGTGTGCTCCGATAGCCATTGCAATGCGTGGTGGCTGCAAGTTGGTGCTAACCGACGACTTTTTCCCTGAGGATGGTTGGCCCGGCTCGTTATTCATGCGGGTTCTCGGAACTCAAAAGGCAGAATCGCACGAACACTCGGGATCATTAAGTCATCTGCGGTATCGATGTCAATGGAGAGTAAAGAGTCATCGACCACATGGAGCATTACATCGGATGTGTCAGCGATTGACTCAGCGATCTCTGCGTGTCGCGCGAAAGATCCCGGGCCATACATGAACTCGAATTCGGATGCGATTGAAGCAGGCATCGCAATGACATTTGTGCCATTGAAGTCCAGATCAGGAACAAGAGTGATGAATTCAACACATCGCTCGTGTGCGAGTTCGGGTAACTCTTCAGGATGGGCAAGATCTGCATGGGCAATAACGATCATGTCAACGTCTCGCCTTAGTGCCTCTTCGACACCTGAAGATGCCGCTGCATCTAGGCCGGGCTCTAATGGGACCACAAATGAAATCTTGTTGTCGTGGCACCACTGCTGCACGTCTGTGTCTTCACACACGACCAGCACTTCGTGATCGATTTCGGCGCCAACGAATGCCTTGACGGTGCGTTCGGCACTCCAGCGTGCAAGCTGATCGCGTTCGGCGATCGACAACACATCTTCAAGTCGCGCTTTGGCACTCGAAAATGATTTGATCGGCACAATCAGAGCCACTCGCATGGGTAGAGCCTACGCTTGACGTGTGGTTTCAGGCCCTGCCGAGAACGGTCGATTGCGCGTCGGAGTGGTCGGCGCAGGCTCTTGGGGGACAACAGCGGCATTGGTCTGTGCAGGGGTGGCTGATGCGCCAGCACCGAACCTATGGGCGCGCTCAGCGGACGTGGTGCAGGAGATCAACACTCGGCACACGAATTCAAAGTATTTGGCTGGCGCGGTGCTCCCGGCATCTATCCACGCAACAGCAGATATCGCCGAATTAGTTGCAGTCAGTGACCTCATTGTCATGGCGGTTCCGTCGCAGGGCTTTCGCGGCATTCTGGAAATGGTTGCCGCCGCTGGTGCAAGCACGCCGAAATTCGCCTCAAAGCCCGTTGTGAGCCTCGCCAAGGGCCTAGAAAGTACAACCCGCGCAAGGATGAGTGAAATTGCCACAGCGGTGTGTCCAACGAATCCATTTGCTGTGCTCACTGGTCCAAACCTTGCTGGCGAGATCATCGTTGGGCAACCCACAGCAAGTGTCGTGGCATCAACCAACGAGCAGGTTGCTCTGGCGGTGCAATCCGCGTTCAACGCGCCGCGATTTAGGGTTTACGTCAACGACGATGTTGTTGGGTGTGAAGTCGCAGGTGTTGTCAAAAATGTGATCGCGTTGGCGGTCGGTGTCGCTGAGGGCTTTGGACTCGGTCACAACAGTCGCGCCACCTTGATCACTCGCGGTCTCGCTGAGATGACCCGACTCGGAGTTGCTCTCGGCGGGCAACCAGAGACCTTTGCTGGCCTCGCTGGCATGGGTGACTTGATCGCAACTTGTTCTTCGGCGCAGAGTCGTAACAATTCAGTAGGTCGTCGGCTCGGGCGTGGTGAATCGTTGCCTGCAATTGTCGAATCGATGTCTATGGTGGCCGAAGGAGTGAAGAGCGCGGTGTCTGTTCTTGAACTGGCGCGACAAAAAGGCGTATCAATGCCGATCGTTGAACAGGTTGTGAATATCTGTGAGAACGAAGCGAGTGTCACAGATGTGATGATGGCGTTGCTCGGACGCTCCGTGGGAAGTGAGTGAAATGAACAACACCAATTCGCGACACAAGATCGGTATCCGTGGCTCTGGCGCCATGGCCGAAGTTGATAATGCCGGACTCATTCATTTTGGAAACTCGAAACCCTTGCGTTGGGTAATTGCCGGTGATGATCGTTGGTATGACCCAACTGCGGATGCGAGCGTGCGCCAAACCACCCGCGATGGGTTCCCGATCGTGGTCACAAAGATGCGTGTCCCAACTGGCGATGTCACAACTCTTGCCTACTGTGTTGCCGACCACGGTGGTGTTGTTGTTTTTGAAGTTCGCAATGAATCGACACTTCCGTTTGCAGTCGTTTTATCGGACCCAGCGTGGCGCACCGTGCGCAATCCGGTGCCGATGCACGATGAAATCACGCAGGCGAAGATGCTCGCCCATGTGGGATTTCCCACAGATGCTGTGATTCATCCCATTGGCCACCAAGCGAGTTTGCGGTTTGTTTATGGCGCAGCGGGCTTGCTCTCACGCGAGCAGATTGAGTCCCTGCCAACGGTTGATCAAGTTGCTTCGGGGTGGGAAATAGCACTCAGTGGTGCGACCCGATACAACTTGCCTGACCACGGAATTGTGAAAGAGGTGAACTCAATTCGTGCTGCGCTACTTATGGGTGTTGCAGAGCAGAACGACATTGCGGATCAGGTTGTGGCGACCACAGAGTCGATTCGTCTTGGCGAAAAACTGAACGATGTTGAGCTCAATGATTACGTAGCTGGAATTGAAGAATTGTTGAAGGGCAAGCGACGCGGTGGGCTGTTGCACTCGTTACTGCGACGCAGCAAAACAACCGCAGCAGCCCCGTGGTATGTAGATGCAGTGTTGTCGGGGGCCACATTTGCGCTCAACAAACTGGCGCAACACACGGCTGCTTCTGATGTGAGACTCGCGCATGCTGAACTCAGCACAAAGACTCAATTCACAGAGGTCCCGCCGCCTAGTGACTTCTACGCGCTATCGCCGATGAAGCGTTTGCTGCGCGTTGACTGTGAGTTTGCACGCAACCGATTTCAACACTCGCAATCCGGGGTCGATGTTCTTCCGTTGCTCACTGCTGCGCGCCTTGGTAATACCAGCGAAAATTGGCTTGGGGTGAACTTTGAGGTTCACGGGCTAAGCGCGGGAAGCGGAACGGTCGGTTACGCGGTGCGCTGGCACGGTGAACGAGCGGCGGTGTTATGGGAAGCCTCTGACACCTCAGTGTTGCCTGTGACATCTATGGCGAATGACCCAACATGGAGTGGAAACGAACTGAGTGGAGAGGTGCTGCTGGCATCGCCAAGCGAGCACCAATGAGATGAATGGTCCAAGTCGCGATCTGGAGCAAATGCTCTACGGTGATGGCTTCCAGTCAGTAGTCGGAATCGATGAAGTGGGAAAGGGTGCTTGGGCTGGGCCATTAGTTGTGTGTGCGGCGCTGATTCCCGTCGTGCCACCCAATGACGGCGATCCTGAGGGTGTACGTGATTCAAAAAAGATCACGGAGAAAAAACGTGAGGCGATGTTTGATGCCGTCGCAGCATGGGCAACTTCGTGGGCACTTGGCGTGGTCTCGAGCGCCGAGTGCGACGAACTTGGAATGTCGCACGCCCAGAAGGTGGCAACCAAGCGTGCGATTGAGGGCCTAGACCTTGGGCCTGGTGGTATTCGTCGCACTGCAGCGATCGCTGATGGCAAGTGGAACTTTGTCTCGCCGCTACTTCCCAGAGTGGAAATGCGCGTGAAGGCAGATGATCTGTCGCTGTCGGTGGCTGCTGCATCGATCTTGGCCAAGGTCTCACGGGATCGCATGATGCGCGATTACGCCATCACTTACCCTGGCTACGCATTTGATACCAACAAGGGTTACCCGTGTGCGAAACAACGGGCGAAGTTGATTGAGTCTGGACTATGCGCCATTCATCGCAAGTCGTGGAACTTTATGGAAAAACTAACCGGAGAGTCAGCAACACCGGGGTTGTTTGACTAACTCGCGGCGAACTGCAATACGCGCGCCTATTTCTGCGTGCCAACTTTGAGATCGCGGAACGGTGAGTTGGAGTCAATGCCGGGCTCTTTTGGCAGGCCAAGCACGCGCTCACCCACGATGTTGCGCATGACCTCGTCGGTGCCACCAGCGATTCGCAGACCCGGAGCATTCAGCACCATGGTTGACCACGCATAGGTGCCCCATTCACCAGTGTCGGCTTGCAGCTTTGGACCCAGAACATGAGTGAGGAAGTTCACCACACGGGCCTGGTTCATTGTGAGTGCCATTTTCGCTGTGGACATTTCTGGCCCTGGCATCTGTCCGGCACGGAGGCGCGCAAGTGCGCGAGCAGAGTTGAGACCAGCGACTCGGTAGTGCATCACGATACTTGCGAGTTCGTTGCGGATCAGCGGATCTTTGTCGAGTCCGAAGTGGCGAACCATCGCGATCAACTTTTCGAACATGTCGCTATCGCTGTGGTTGTTTGCGCCGATTGCTGAGCGCTCGTTCATGAGTGTGGTCAGTGCGACGTTCCAGCCGTTGTTCACATCACCGAGGCGGTGGTCATCTTTCACGCGGAGTTCATTGATGAACACCTCGTTGAATCCAGCAGCACCGCTCATTTGCTTCAGTGGACGAATTTCCACCGCAGGATCTTTCATGTCAATGATGAAACCCGTGAGACCCTTGTGCTTGGGAAGATCAACATCGGTACGACAAATGATTTCACCGACATCGGAATAGTGGGCTCCGGACGTCCAAACTTTCTGGCCCGTGATAACCCATTCGTCGCCATCACGGATCGCTTTGGTCTGCAGTGATGCGAGGTCTGATCCTGCACCTGGCTCGGAGAACAACTGTGCGCCGATGATTTCACCACGCCAGAGTTTCTTCAGGTAGAGATCTTTTGCGTGATCCGATGCGTGCGCGAGGATCGTTGGTGCAACCATTCCGAGGCCGATGTTGAAGCAGAACTGTGATGGAAGGTCATATTCGGCTTCCAATGCGCTGAACGCACGATCGTGGCTGGCGGGAAGATTTGCTCCACCGAATTCGGTTGGACCATTGATCCAGCCAAAGCCGGCATCAAATTTCGTCTGCCGCCATTTCATTGCAGCGTGTACGCCTTCGAGTTCCTTTTCACGGGAACGATCTTCAGCGGCAGTGAAAGCGTCGTCACCTTCGCCCCATACAAAGGCTTTCTTTGGCGCACGCTTTTTAGCGTTCGCATCTAGGAAGGCTTGGGCTTGGGCGGTGAATTCTTCAAGGGTGGGAATGTTCTGCACCTCACCGAGGGTATCGGTGTGAAACCGTCCATAAAAACCTGGTCAAGAACTCTGATGATGCCTGACTTGGCAACTATCGTCAGGAGGCATGGGACAGCCAGTTGTTGTAAGTCGTAAGTCCACTCGGGACCCCAAGGTCGTCCGATTCGAGACCAACCGTTTGCTCACTGGCTCAGGGCACGAGAAGTACACCCTCAGTGTGGGGACTGGTCGTGCGGTTACTCCTGGCGCAGTTCTTGCCGCACGGATGTTCGCAGCGGGCAAAGCAGAAGCTGTTCATGTTTTTGGCAACCTGATAACAGTTGAACTTTCCGGGGGCCAGACTGCTGATGGTCTTGATGAGATCATTCGTGATCTCTATCAATATTGGAAGCCCGGCATGGAGCCGCCGTCGTTTGAAGACTTCGTGGCTGAGGAGCTTGCCGCTACGCCAGCTGCGGATTCAACACCGGCTACTGGTGGCCCTGCGGTTGATTCACGTGTGCCTGCGCACCTGCTTGAGCGCTCCGCTGCGGCCCGCGCGCGGTGGGCGGCCAAGGGCTAACTGCCGTAGGCGCCACTTTGATGGCGCACTGAAACATACGAACATATGTTCGCTACTGTATCCCCGTGGCAAGTGGTTCGGATCCGGCCAGGGTTCTCAATGGTGTTGATGGTCTTGCATCAGGCGTGCCCGGGGTTTTCAAAGCGAGCGCCCTTACCGAGCGGCTAATCCGACTCCCTGAAGAGGTAGCGGAGGCGTTCCCTGATCTTGGCCTCACTCGTGGTCGCACAATTTCTTGTTATGGGGGATCGGCTGTGAGTTTGGGGCTGCGTCTTTTGGCAAGCGCGTGTCATGCAGGTGGTTGGTGTGCAGTTGTCAGCAGAACGCGGTCCATTAATCCAGCAGCAGCGCGTGAAGCTGGTGTTGCATTGGAGCGCACTCTTTGGATCACAGCGGATGATCTTGGTGTAGCAACTGCCCAGTGTCTTGATTCGTGTGCGGTTGTTCTCGTGCACGGTGTGGTTGCGCTCAAAGATGCGAGACGCCTGCAAGCCAGAGCAAATAACTGTTCATCAACTCTGATTCTTCTTAATAGTGATTTCGCACAAGCCGACATCGTTTTCGAAACGACTAATGAGAGGTGGGAGGGCTTGCTCAGTGGCTATGGGCACCTGATGAATCGAGACCTCGAACTCCACGTGCGGGCGCGCCATGCGGCACCAATGTCACCAAAACAATTGAGGCTTCACCATGTATCCATCCACACGTAGGTGCACGGTTCTCTTTGGTGCCTCAGTGACACTGGACGCTGCGCAGGAAGTGTTGGCTGATGTGTCGAATCTTTTCGCCAGTGGTTGTCTCTCGGATGGAACGAACTGGATCTCGTTTCCGGTGCGTGGTCCTTCGCGCCGGTTGGGCGGGGATCACAAATTGGCAGCGAGTGTGCAGCGTCGATTCAAATCCTTCGGAGGAAGTGTGGGAGTCGGTGTTGCAGATACCGCATTTGCTGCGTTTATGGCCGCGCATAGTGAGGTGACCACGGTTGTGCCTGCCAAGGCTGACAAAGAGTTTTTGGCCCCCGTGCCTTTGCGTGTGCTTTCTGATCTGCTCGTTGCCCCTTCTGACTTGATCGACACACTCATCCATTTGGGTTACAAGACTCTTGGATCGCTTGCACTAGTTGATCATGTGTTGCTCCGTGATCGGTTTGGTACTGACGGTGTCCGCATGTGGCATTTATGTAATGGCAATGAAATATCTCGTACAGAGTTTTCTGAACCACATGAGGAGTTGATACGAGAGGTCGCATTTGAGGAGCCCTTGCAGCTCGCTGAGCAGATTGTGTTCGGAGTGCGGGCCGTGGTTGACACATTGGTATCCGATCTTGCAAAAAATTCAAAACTCTGCACTCAGTTCACATTGACACTTGAAACCGAACACGCAGAAGAATGCGAGCGGGTGTGGCACTTCGCCTCAGGCTTTACCGCAAGAGCCATGCTCGAGCGTGCACGCTGGCAACTCGAAGAGTGGCTACACGCCACCAATGTCACTGCTGGGGTGGTGCTAGCGCGCTTCTGCGTGCACGCAACACGTCCAAGTAACAGCGAGCAACTGTCTCTGTGGGGCGATCATTCAGGAACCGATGTCGATGCGATGCGACTAGTGGGGAAACTCTCGGCCACATTTGGTGCAGAAGCGGTTTGTCTCGCGCAGTGGCGAGGCGGGCGTGATGCGACTGAAATCTTTGCGATGGTGCCGGCGCTTGATATCGAACTCACAGATGTTGAGAACACTGCGCGAATGCAAAAACCAGCTCATCATGAAGGGCCATGGAGCGGTTTGCTTCCTAGTCCTTTGCCTGCGGTGGCTCTAACTGAACCTGAGCGCATCGTGCTGTTTGATGCCGCGGATAATGCGGTCGGGGTGACACGAAGATGTGAGCTCACGGCGATCCCACAATGGGTGATTAGAGCAGATGGTGCTCGACAAGAGATCCTCACTTGGGCTGGGCCATGGCCGATAGAAGAGCGCTGGTGGGACCCCGCTCGCGCATCACGAATTGTGCAGATGCAGATCGTGATCACGGAGAGAATGAATTTGGAACAACCCTTATTGCTCAGGTTGCAACACGGTACTTGGTTGATCGTGGCCTCGTACGAATAGATGAAACAGATTTTGATATTCGGTCTTTTCAAATCAGATGTAGCCTTGTTTAAGGAAAAATTCACAGTAAAAAGGACACCCTGCAATGAAAGTTCGCTTGCTTGCACTCGTAACAGTGCTTTTGGTTCTTGGTAACGCAACGCAAGCGAGTGCCGACACCGCAACCATTGGCGCTGATATCGGCGAGTTCTTCATCACGCTTGATCAGAGCTCCGTTGACGAAGGCGAGGTTGTGATCAATGTCGACAACCAAGGCTCAATTGGGCACGTTATTGCAATTGACGGAACTGGGCTTAGTACAAGCTATTTGTCTTCTGGTGCCTCTGGATCGCTGTCGGGTGCGTTGACCCCTGGTACTTACAACGTCATTTGCACAATTTCTGGTCATGCTTCCGCGGGAATGAGCGCTGTGTTGGTAGTAAATGCGAGTCCAACAACAACACTGACCACCGTGCCCGATTCATCAACTACAACTGAGGCCACATCAGAAGTGACTACAGATGAAAACCAATCGACCATCGGAGAGTCAACACCCGTATTGGCGAACTCTGGTTCAAATGACCTCGCTCGACTTGGTGGCGGAATCTTGATGGTTGCAGCTGGAATCTGCGTTGTCATAGCGAGGCGTGCACGCACTCACGCGTGAAATACGCCGTGGGCAATTATCTCCTGCACTAGGTTTAATTAAGTGTCTGGGGCAACCTTTTTGCGCACTCGCCTCGTGGCGCTTTGTTTTCTCATGTTGTTTGTTGAGTTGGCGTTAATCCGCTGGCTCGGAGCGAATGTCCTATACCTTGCGTACTTCTCAAATGTGGTGTTGTTAGGAAGCTTCCTGGGGATCGGTCTCGGGTTCCTCTACTCGCACCGCACCGGACGCAGCCTTCTCAAGTACACGCCGTTGGCGTTGTCGGCTCTCGTTGCGGTAGTGCATTTCGTGCCGGTCAAACTGCGCTCTAACGGCGATGATCTGATTTTCTTTGGCACTGAGTACAAACCCTCAGGACCACCACGAGAACTCGCACTCCCACTCGTGTTCTTAATCGTTGCGCTAATCCTCATGTGTATCGGAAGTGGGATCGCCAGTGTCTTTAAGCAGCTGAAGAACCTAGATGCCTATCAGTGGGATTTGGTCGGTTCCTTGCTTGGGATTATCGGATTCACGATCCTGTCATTCCTTGGTACACCACCGCTCGTGTGGGGTGCGATTGCCACGCTCACGATGATCTGGACAATCTGGCCAAAAACAGTTCGTGACATTGCGTTGCTTGCGGTTCCGCTTGTGGTGATGCTCGTGACACTTGGCATTGAATCCGCTCAGGACAACGTGAAGTGGACCCCTTATTACAAAGTGAAATACACCTTGAGTGATGAAGGCGCCGCGGTTTATGTCAATGACATCGGGCACTGGGTGCAGACCGCAGGTAACGACTCGAAGCTCTATCAAGCAGCCCACGAGCGTCGCGCATCCAAAGAGCCGGTTACGGATCTATTAGTGATTGGTTCTGGCAGCGGAAACGATGTTTCTGTTGGATTGTTCAACGGCGCAAAACATGTTGATGCAGTCGAGATCGACCCCAAGATGCTTGACATCGCCAAGAAATATCATCCGAACAAACCGTATGATGATCCACGAGTTGATGTTCACATTGACGACGGTCGCGCATTTATCGAGCGTTCGGACAAGAAGTGGAACATGATTGTTCTTGCTCTCACTGACTCGCTAACACTGGTTCAAGGTGCGTCGTCCATTCGTCTCGAGAGCTATCTCTTCACGAAGGAAGCAGCGGAGACGTATAAGGAACATCTGGACGATGGTGGCGTGTTTGCGATGTACAACTTTTATCGTGAGCCGTGGTTGGTTGACCGTTATGCGGGCACTCTCGAGGAAGCATTCGGGCATTCGCCATGTGTAACCAAGATTGAAGCGCTTGCAATCACGATTCTCACGGTCGGTTCGCAGCCCGAGAATACAAAGTGCAAAAAGGGCGAAAAGTGGGAACGCACAGAGGGCGTGCCTTCATCTGTCTCCGATGACCGACCATTTCCGTATTTGAAGACGCCGAGTATTCCGTCTTTCTATTTAGTGTCTCTCGCCCTGGTCCTTCTGGTTTCGGTGCTGTTGATTCGTGGCGTTGGTGGGCCGCTGCGAGGCATGCGCGGGTATCTAGATCTGTTCTTTATGGGTGTTGCATTCATGCTTTTGGAGACCAAGAACGTGGTGCAATTTGCACTGCTATTCGGCACCACATGGTTGGTTAATGCCCTCGTCTTTGCCAGTGTGCTCGGGTCTGTACTTCTCGCGGTTGTTGTATCCAAACGGGTTCGCCGGCTGAATCTCAAGGTTCTCTATGCACTTCTAGGTGTTTCAATATTGATTGGCTGGCTGATTCCCCAAGGTTCGCTTTTGCCACTGTCATTTGTGCCGCGGTTGTTGGTCGCTGGCGCAATTGCATTCGCGCCGATTTTCATTGCAAATGTGATCTTCTCTCAGCGTTTCCGCGATACGGGTGATTCGACTCCAGCATTCGCTGCGAACTTGTTTGGCGCGATTCTCGGCGGGGCGCTTGAGTACTCTTCGCTGATCTTGGGCTATAGAAACCTGTTGATCGTGGCCCTTTTGCTTTACGGCTGTGCCGTTATAAGCGGTCGCCGCCATCTATCGCCCGCGACCTAGCCTCTGGCGAAAGCGAACATATGTTCGCTAGTGTTGCTCGGTGGCTTACGCCGAACTCCACTGCCGATCAAACTTCAGTTTCCTAACCGGGGCTTCTCATCCTGAGGCTCTGGTTGAGGAAGCCGCACGTCTTGGCCTTCAGGCTCTCGCTCTGACTGATCGTGACGGGTTTTACGGTGTTGTGCGTTTTGCGCAAGCTGCTCGTGGCACCGGAATCGGCACGGTGTTCGGAGTGGAGGTCTCGCTTGCAGAGATTGGTGGAAACATCGTGCTGCTGGCCCAAGGGCCGAGTGGTTATGCGCGGTTGTCGCGCGCGATAAGCGTGGCCCAACTCGCTGGCAGTAAAGGTGCACCAAAGTTTTCTTTACGCATGCTCGCCGACGAGTGCAGTGGCCATGTTGCGATCCTCACGGGTGCCGATGAAGGAGCGATCCCGCGCAGCTTGCGTGATCGTGGCCCAGCAGAGGCAGAACGCGCATTGTCACTTTTGGTTGATTCATTCGGTGCGGATTCTGTTTGGGTTGAACTCTGGGATCATGGCACGCCAATGTGCAGCGCGCGTAATGATGCGCTCGTGCGTTCCGCTGCCTTGATCGGGATTCCAGTGTTGGCTACCAATGACGTCCACTACGCCACTCCAAGCGATCATCGTCTCGCCAATGTGTTTGCTGCTGTGCGTGCCGGTAGCGCTTTGACCGAACACGACTCATGGTTGCCGGCGGGCTCCACAGCACATCTGCGTTCAGCACGCGAACAACTGCGACGCTTCGCGCGGTATCCAGGAGCAGTAGAAAACGCAGCTGCGCTTGGTGCCGCACTCGCATTTGATCTTTCACTTTTGGCGCCGAATCTGCCCCCATACCCGTGCCCTGATGGCCTGAATGAAATGCAGTATTTGCGGCGTGTGGTTCATGAATCCGCTACTAAAAAATATGGCCCACCACCAAGCGACCCGCTTGAGGACCTCACGTTACGGGCGCGCGCATGGCGTGCTATCGAACACGAACTCAACGTGATTGAGGCGCTCGGTTTCCCTGGTTACTTCCTTGTGGTGTGGGACATCGTTGAGTTTTGTCGTCACCAGAACATCTATTGCCAGGGGCGTGGCAGTGCTGCCAACAGTGCAGTGTGTTATTCGCTTGGGATCACGAATGCCGATCCGGTGTCACTCGGGCTTTTGTTTGAGCGTTTCTTGTCCCCAGAACGCGATGGCCCTCCAGATATTGATGTGGACATCGAAAGTGCGCGTCGCGAAGAGGCAATCCAATACGTTTTCAATCGATACGGACGCCATCATGCAGCTCAAGTGGCAAATGTGATCACTTATCGATCAAAGTCAGCCGTGCGTGACGTGTTGAAAGCGGTGGGGGATAAGCATGCAGGCAATCATCCCGACATCGTCAATGAAATGATCAGTCAAATCGCTGACTCCCCGCGACATCTCGGTATTCATTCCGGTGGCATGGTGATCTGTGATCGCCCGGTGATCGAGGTGTGCCCTGTGGAGTGGGCACGCATGCGTAATCGCAGTGTCTTGCAGTGGGACAAAGATGATTGCGCTGCTGCTGGCCTCGTGAAATTTGATCTTCTGGGGCTCGGTATGTTGACCGCGCTGCACAAGGTGGTTGATCTGGTGCGTGAGCACCATGGTGTGGAGGTTGATCTAGCAACCATTCCTCAAGACGACGAGGTGTATGCGATGTTGTGTCGCGCCGACACTGTTGGGGTCTTTCAAGTTGAGTCGCGAGCGCAGATGATCACACTTCCACGGTTGCGGCCACGCCGCTTCTACGACATCGTGGTTGAAGTGGCTCTCATTAGGCCAGGACCCATCCAAGGTGGGTCAGTCCACCCCTACATCAGGCGACGCAACGGAGAAGAGCCAGTTACCTATCTGCATCCATTGCTGGAGAAGTCACTTGCCAAAACACTTGGCGTGCCGTTGTTCCAAGAACAGCTGATGCAGATGGCAATCGATGTTGCGAACTTCACGCCAAATGAAGCAGACCTGTTACGGCAAGCGATGGGGTCAAAGCGTTCCACTGCTCGCATGGAAGCGATCAAGCAACGTCTTTATGAGGGAATGTACGAAAACGGTGTGAGCAAAGAAGTGGCCGATGAGATCTTCAGCAAGATGGCCGCGTTTGCCAACTACGGATTCCCAGAGAGTCACTCGGTGAGTTTTGCGTATCTGGTTTATGCATCAGCCTGGTTCAAACGTTTTTATCCAGCAGCTTTCTGTGTGGCGCTACTTAATTCACAGCCAATGGGGTTTTGGTCGCCACATTCCCTCGTGCAGGACGCCAAACGCCATGGCATTCAAATTCGTCCAGTGGATGTGAACCACTCCCGTGCAGTGGCTTCATTGGAGCCCTGTGACGAGTCGGTGGGAGGGTTTGCTGTGCGCATTGGTTTGGATTCCGTGCGTGGTGTGGGCGCTGAACTCGCACAGTTGATCGCTTCCGCCGCTCCGTATCTGGATGCTGGAGATTTGCGCCATCGTGTCCCTGGCATCAATAAAACGCATCTCGAGAATCTGTCAGCCGCCAATGCGTTCGCCAGCTGTGGCGTTGAGCGTCGCGAAGCAATCTGGCAAGCAGGCGTGATCGCAAAAGTTGATCCTGCACACTTGCCAGGCACGATGTTGGGTGCTGAAACTCCCGATTTGCCCTTGATGAATGCAATGGAAAAAGTAATCGCCGATCTCTCCTACACGGGTGTTTCACCAGATGTGCATCCGATTGCTCTTGTGCGTGAATATCTGGACACCGTTGGAGTACTGCGTTCAGTTGATCTGCATTCGGTGCGCAGTGGTTCGCGAGTGGTTGTCGGTGGAATTGTTACGCATCGTCAGCGCCCGGCCACAGCAAAGGGAACAACTTTCATCAACCTCGAAGACGAAACTGGGCTCATAAATATTCTGTGTTCGCGCGGGTGCTGGAAGCGTTTTCAAGATGTAGCAGTTGGTGCAACGGCGATGATTGTGCGCGGCAGGCTTGAATCAGTCAAAGGCGCAATAAATGTAATTGCCGAACACCTTGAACACATGCCCGTCGCGATGGTCAATGCCAGTCGCGACTTCCATTAGCTATTCGTTGGGCTTGTCATTCAGGCCATCGTTGAAGGACCTGTAGACCTCGTAGATCTCTTTGCACTTCTGACAGAGGGGAAGTTGTTTTGGATCACGCGACGGAATCCAAACATGACCGCAAAGTGCTTCGAGTTGCGTGCCATAAATTCGGGCCTCAAGTACTTTGGCTGCAGCTGACTCACCGGGTTCGGTTTTCACAATGTGGGCCACCGTGGGTTCACCCGTTTCGGGAGTGATCTCAGAATCGGCTTCAAGGACTGTGCCATGGCTTGGGTGCAGTTCGGTGCCCATGCCCATAAGTATTCCAGTCAGGCGTATGCTGAGGACATGCCGACTTATGAATACAAGTGCCGCGAGTGTGGAACCACTTTTGAGGCCCGTCGTTCAATGGCTGAAGCCAATGCCCCAATTAACTGTCCAGACGGCCATATGGATGCCATTCGCATGCTTTCTGTGTTTGCGAGTGTTAATGCTGGTGGCTCAGCAAAGAGTGCCCCGGCTCCCGCTCCTCGCCCCGCAGGTGGTTGCGGCGGTGGCTGTGCTTGCCACTGAAATTCAGTAAGACTGCGCTGCGCCAGCTAAGCACAGCACGAACGCCACGCCAATGACCAGTGCTGGAACAAGAATCGAAACAACCTTGGCTTGTTCGCGGGTCATATCCCAACGCAAGCGCGTGATGGCTGCGTTCGGTGCATAAAGCGCCCAACCACAAACAAAGCCGGCAAGCATGCCGCCGATGTGGCCACCAATTGAAATACCAGGAATCGCAAATGTGATTACAAGATTGATTAACAGTGTCATTCCTAGACCAGTTCGCCACGGATTCACGCCACTCAGCTTCAGCGCAACTACCGCCGTTGCCATGAGGCCAAACACGGCTCCTGACGCACCGCCAGAGAAACTGGTTGGGTCAAGCAACAATGCTCCTGCAGCTCCACCGAAGAGGGAAGCCACATAAACCAACAAGTACCGACCACGACCCACGCCAGTTTCCAGAATTGATCCAAGCTGGAACAAAAGAAACATGTTCATGCCGATGTGCAGTAACCCAAAGTGGAGAAATCCGCTTGTGATGATGCGGTACCACTCGCCGTTGTCAACTAACGGACCAAAAAGAGCAATGTCTCGCGCTCTGGGGCCGACTCCAGATCCGGTGGCGTAATCAAAATCTCCTGCAAGCACCCAAAAGAAGACTGCAATGTTGAGTGCGATCAGAATCTTGGTCACCAAAATTGGTTGTGCTGCATTCCAAAACGTCACGCGTTCGCGGGTGCTGGGCGCAGCTGCGCGCCTGCAGTCAACACAAAGCGAGCCAACCGATGCTTGCTCGAGGCAGTTGGCACAGTACGGGTTGGCGCAGCGCGTGCATAGTCGACCCGTTTCGCGCTCTGGGTGTCGAGTGCAGCGTGGCAGTGGAGGGGGAGGGAGATCCATCACTTACCCGGGTCGCGCTCAGCCTCTTCGCGATTGGCCAGATACCACTCGATTGTGTTGCGCAGTCCTTCTTCAAACGACATCTTGGCTTTCCAGCCAAGTGTGCTAGCCGCAAAAGACGCATCAACGCGTCGGCGTGGTTGGCCATCGGGTTTCGTTGAGTCCCAGACAAGATCGCCGGTAAAGCCAACGAGTCGTGCCACGGTCTCGACAGTTTCCTTGATGGTGATCTCATGGTCATTTCCGAGATTGATTGGCTCGTGACCCTCGTGGATTTCGGCAGCACGCACGATCGCTTCAGCCGCATCGTGCACATACAGATACTCACGACTCGCGCTACCTGTGCCCCAGACATCGATTGTGCGGGCACCGGACTCTTTGGCCTCAACACACTTCTTGATCAACGCAGGAATCACATGCGAGACCGATGGATGGAACTTGTCGCCAGGGCCATAAAGGTTGGTTGGGATCAGATACGCGAAGCGCTGACCATATTGCTGCGCGTTTACTTGAGCATGTATGAGGTGCGCTTTCTTGGCGATTCCATAAGGAGCATTTGTCTCTTCGGGGTAGCCATCCCACAGCGATTTTTCATTGAAAGGCACTGGGGTGAACTTTGGATAAGAACACACCGTTCCCAAGAGAACGGTTTTTTCCACGCCGGTGGCTCGTGCGGCCTCAATCACGTATGTGCCCATTAGGAGATTGTCAAGATACAACGGAGCGGGTGCTACTTGGTTGTAGCCGATACCTCCCACACGCGCCGCAAGGTGGATCACATGACTCGGTGCAATTTGTGCGAAGTATTTCTCAGCTGCGCCGACTTTGGTGAGGTCTACTTCGGCGCTTCTAGGTGAATGCACAATTGCGCCTTCAGCGGTCAATTTCTCAACCACCACGCGACCCAAGAAGCCTGCACCGCCGGTGACAATTACCTGGCGCGCCTTCCAGAATCCTGGCGTTGTCTGGATGGGTGCCGAGACTTCGCCGTTACTCATGCCCCTAATCGTAGAACCGCAACGACCAAAATGTAGGGGTGTCTGGTCCGAAGCCATATTTGAACTCCGCCAGTGGGCGAGTGGAAGTGGCTGTGAACCTCTTGTGGTGTGTCCCTGGCCAGGTTGGCGGCAGCGAGGAGTACTTGGTTCGTCAGTTGCTCGGAATGAGCGAGACCGATCACGGTTTTGATATCACACTCTTTGCGGGCAACGGATTTAGTCACGCACATCCCGAGCTTGCGGCGATCTACAAGATCATGGAAACTCCCGAGACGATGGAAAGTCGCCCAACCCGGGTGGCTATGGAGAACA
The DNA here is from genome assembly GCA_964638795.1 of uncultured Bifidobacterium sp. Classification (GTDB taxonomy): domain Bacteria; phylum Actinomycetota; class Acidimicrobiia; order Acidimicrobiales; family Ilumatobacteraceae; genus CAIYHK01. The sequence continues at coordinate 40,513 of CAZXAX010000002.1, forward strand.
CGTGGCTTTATGCGAAAACTCGCACCCATGCACTTGTTCACCATGGTGGCGGCACACTTCCGGCACTTGCGAATGCGCACTCGGTGTTAACCGTGCATGACCTTCAGTTCCTCAGTTATCCGCAATATCAATCGAAGTTGAAACTGCGATATCTAAAGGCCACGGTTCCAAACTCAATCAAACGCGCATCTGTGGTAGCCGTGCCCAGCGAATATGTTCGCCAAACCGTTATCAGCGCCACAGGTGTTGATTCGGGAAAAGTGATGGTTGTACCTCATGGGATGGAGCCATCAATCGGGGTCGATGCCACACCCGAAGATGTGTTGCGTCGCAAGTATGGACTCGGAGATGGTCCGGTGCTCGTTTACCCAGGCATCACACATCCGCATAAGAATCACATTTTTTTGTTGGAACTCATGGCCACCAAGTGGAACCATCCAGACCTGAAGATTGTGTTCGCTGGCGGCAAGGGACTCGCTGACCAAGAAGTCACCGCTGCAATCACACGTCTGAATCTCACGGACCGAGTGGTCCGCCCTGGCCGAGTTAACGACGCTGACCGTGATGGGCTTATCAAAATGGCCCTTGGTGTGGTTTTCCCGAGTGAATACGAAGGCTTTGGTGCACCCGTGATCGAGGCAATGGCCCTAGGTGCACCCGTGGCTTGTAGCGACCGTGCGAGCCTTCCTGAAGTGGCTGGTGATGCCGGGATTGTGCGTCCACTGAATCTTGAGTCTTGGGCGGATATTCCGTTGCTGATGGAAGCACGCCGCGAGTCATTGGTGGCCAAAGGCTATGAGCGCGCTCAACAGTTTACGAGCCGAGTATCAGGTGATGCGATTTTGTCTGCGTACGAAAAGTGCTTAAGTCGATGAAGCGCCGACGCATCCTCGTGTTGTGCCCGCACTTTGCTCCGGACACTGCACCAACAGGATTGATCTACACGCGACTCGTTGCTGAACTTGTTGAAGCAGGTTTTGAAGTTCGAGTAGTGACTGCTCTTCCTTGGTATCGCAACCATCAGATTGAAGCAGGCTGGCGTGGTCGCCCGTGGCGCACTGAGCACACTCCGTGGGGTTGTGTAACCCGGGTTACTCCTTTTCCAGGAAAGAGCAAGAAAAACATTTTCCGACGAGCTGCCGGCTTTATTGGTTTCACAGTACTTGTCGGTTTTCGGGGACTATTCAGCGGTGGTGTGGGAAAACTCCACGCAGTAATTGCAATGTCACCACCACTCACACTTGGGCTCACGGGTCGCGTCATTGCATCGGTGCGCCGCGCACCACTGATTTTCAACATTCAAGACGTCTTCCCAGATGCAGCCATTGCAACAGGCAAGATCAGCGGGCCACGCCTAATCGGCTTCGCGAAGTGGCTAGAAAAACTGAGTTATCGACTGAGTCACGCCGTTGTCTTGTTGTCGCAGGACATGCAAGCAAATGTCGCGGACAAAGTTGCGGCGGGCACACGGGCAAGACTCCATGTGATTCCAAACTTTGTTGATACGAAAGTGGTCACCCCTCAAAACAGAATGACTCCGTATCGGTACGAGCTCGGGCTCGGCGATGGACCCGTTGTCATGTATGCGGGGAATCTCGGTTTTTCACAATCAACTCACTTACTCATCGAGGCTGCCAAGAGAATGCCTGGTGTTTCGTTTTTGATCAATGGTGAGGGTTCAACGCGTGAGGACCTCGTTGCTTCGGCGGTTGGATTACGAAACGTATTTTTTGGAGCATTCCAACCCCAGGAACGTTTGGCCGAAGTGCTCGCAACTGGCGACATTCATGTGGTGCCACTGCGTGGTGGTCTCGGCAATGTGAGCGTGCCTTCTAAGACGTATTCGATCCTCGCCGCTGGTCGCCCTCTCGTGGCGTCGATAGATGCGGCTACCGAGGTGGCAAAGATCGTCGCCGAATCAGGGGCAGGTTTGTGCGTGGAGCCTGACAATGCTGAGGCTTTGGTGGATGCAATCGATCAGATACTGAAAATGGGGGACTCTGGCGCAGGGCTTGGCGCCAAGGGCAGGTCGTGGGTGGAAATCCACGCATCGCCTGAAAGTGTGGGCAAGGCATACGCCGATCTGATTAACGACCTTGCAAACGAGTAGCCTCAAAAACCGTGGCAAAAGGTAATTCCGCAAAGAAAGTTGCTCGTCTCGCACAGAAGGGCAAGTCCAAGAAAGTGCGCTTCCAAGGCGGCACTGTTTTCCCGGCTGTGCTGCTCGTTGTTTGCGTGCTCGGCCTCGGCCTCATCTTCTACTCGCGCAGTGAAACGGACACCACTCAGGTGAGCCCGACCGTGAACGATCACTGGCACATGTCGTATGCCTTCAACATCTGTGGAGAGTTCCAGCCAAATCTTGCTGGCAACAAAGAATCACCGCTGGATCCCAACTACGAGAAGTACCGCATCCACAGCCACGATGACGGCGTGATCCACTGGCATCCCTCCTCCGTGTCCACTGGACGCAAGGCAAAGCTGGGAATCTTCTTCAAGGTTTACGGAATTGAAATGACCGATGAAAAGATCGTGATCCCGCAAGACGCCTTCGGCCCTGGCAATCCAGAGGTTGAGACTGTTTACGAAGAAGGCGAGTACAAGTGTGAGGTCGATGGCAAGAAGGTTGACGGTGTTGTCAAAGTCATCGAATGGAAGTCTTACGACGACCCAGTAAATGCTGGCAAGACCTTTATTTCGGCTTTTGACGACATTCGGATTACCAATGACCAAATGGCGTTCTCAATCGCTTTTGTGCCCGATGATCTTGATGTAGAACTCCCACCTTCAGCTAGCGCACTACCTGAACTCGGTGGAATTGATGCTGGCACCACCACCACAGTTGCCGGTGAAACCACCACAACTCTCGCGGGTGACGCCACTACAACGACCCTCGAGTCGACAACTACAACGGCAGGCTGATGCACGCGGTTGTCCTCGTCGGTGGATTCGGCACGAGGCTGCGACCGCTTACATATTCGATCCCTAAACCGCTTTTGCCTGTTGGCCATGTGCCCCTAGTTGAACGCGCAATCGAGACTCTCGTGGCAGGTGGGGTTACAGAAGTAACTCTTGCGCTTGGGTTTAAACCAGAGCCATTTCTGGAACGCTTTCCTGACTCAACTTGTGCTGGCGCTCAACTCCATTACGCAGTTGAACCAGAGCCACTTGACACTGCTGGTGCGATTGCGTTTGCTGCACGACACTCCGGCATCCATGAGACCTTTGTAGTTGCAAACGGTGATGTGCTCACCGATCTAAATGTTGCTGACCTTGTCACTTTTCATCGTGAGCGTGGAGCACAAGCGACCATTCACCTGATCCCCGTTGACGATCCATCGCAATATGGCGTGGTGGAAACCGACGGTGATGGGCGTGTAACCCGATTTGTCGAAAAACCCCAACCAGGTGACACTGCGAGCCGCATGATTAACGCGGGCACGTATGTTCTCGAGCCAAGTGTGATTGATCTTGTTCCAGTAGGGGCGCGCATGTCGGTTGAGCGCGAGGTTTTTCCAGCGATTGCCGCCACAGGACGCATGTATGCAATGCCAGCAGATGTCTACTGGATTGACGCAGGACGCGCGGACACTTACCTGCAAGCCAATTTGGACACCATCAACGGTAACCGCCGGTTTAAAGTCCCCCCGGTGGCTGAGTCTGCAACGGTGGCACCAGATGCCTTGATCCAGAACTCAATCATCTGTGCGGGTGCCACAGTTGAGTTCGGAGCCAAGATCACCAATTCGGTGCTACTCCCTGGTTCTTATGTGGCTACACAGTCAGTGGTCAATGAGACCACTGTGATGGGACGCATAGATCCGTGTTGCAAAGTTGCTCATTCAATGATCGGGGCTGATGGTGTCGTCCAGGCTGGTAGCCAAATTGCGGATGCACTAATTCCGGATCCCTCAAAGGTTTCATGATGCGTGTCCTCGTGTGTGGGGGTGCGGGATTCATTGGCTCACATCTCACCGACCGATTGCTAGCTGAAGGGCACGCTGTCGATGTTGTTGACAATCTTTCGACTGGATCACTTGCGAATGTTGCTACGGCGCGATCGTCAGGCGGCGACTTTCGATTTCATCATATGGACATCGAACACCCGTCGTTTGGAGATCTTGTCGCGGCGCGACAACCCGAAGTCGTGTTCCAACTCGCGGCTCTGATTCCTGACGCGATCCAGCCGATTGCATCACTAAAAAGCATGGCGTCAACTCTCGCGGTGCTCGAAGCTGCAAAACGCTTAGACGAGCCCCGAGTGATCATGTCCTTGCCCGCGGGCCTCATTTACGGCGAAGTGCCCGCCAAGGAATTGCCCGCCAAAGAATCGCGTGCAAAAAAGCCTTTCGGTGTGGCTGGCGTAATCGCTGCAGCATTACTCAACTTGCTTGACACATATCGTGAGAGTTCCACGATCACCTACACCGCGCTTGCAATGACCCATGTTTACGGCACACGTCAGCGACCCGAAGATGGAGTCGTAGCTAACTTTTTTGACTGCGTGATTAACAAACGTGATCCGATCATTTTTGGTTCGGGCAAGCAATCACGTGACTTTTTATTCATTGATGACGCAGTTGATGCATTGTCGCGTGCAATGAGTCGCGGTCCGAGTTCGCTTGTCAACATTGGAACCGGAAAGCTCACGTCAATCGAAAAACTTTGGGCACTGGTTGGCAGTGAATCAACACAGAATCTGAAGAAAGCATCGATAAGGTCCTCAGACCTGACCCGATGCTCCGTTTCCCCAGTGCGCGCCAAAATTGCACTCGGCTGGGAACCTTGGACAGATCTTGCCGCTGGAATCGCTGAGCTTAAGTCGGTTGATCTCTAGCGAAAGAGGTCTTCGGCTGGCGGGCGGATCAGCTCATTAACTGAAGATTCACGCAGCCAGCTTGGCTCAATGCCGCGCACAACTGCCACTGGAATACCACTGGATTTGCCCATAACGAGTTCGGCGGCCGATGCAATTTCGTCAGCGATCGCAACTTCGGTTACCTGCATTATGCGACCCCGATCATCGGGTGTGCCACGAAGGTCAATGACGCCTGCTACACCTGCCACACCGATTGCCACATCTGTCAATCCCATGCGCCATGGTCGACCGAATGTGTCACTCACAATCACTCCAACTGAAACGCCGAGCTTGGCTTTGACGATGTCGCGTATACGGCGCGCACTGCGGTCGGAATCAAGAGGCAAAAGTGCCGCCCATCCTGCATCCACATTGGAAAGATCAATCCCACTGTTGGCGCAAACAAAACCATGCTTAGTTTCCGTGATAATCAGATCGCCACGACGGCGCACCACTCGCACCGACTCTTCCTCAACCAGAGCTTTGTGAGAGAGCGGATCGTCGGGGTCGATCTGCACCATTCGGCCCTCGGCTTTAGAGACGACTTTTTGCGTTACGACAAGGATGTCGCCATCTCTCAGTGGGCCATTCGGCTCGTTGGCACAGGCATCAGCAATGACCTCACCGAGTTGTATTCCGGGTGAGATCTCACCGATTCCCGTCACGCCCCACGCTTCAATGCGACTCATGACACGACTCCCAATACGGCTTGAATCAATGCGCGATCTGATTCAGGTTTGCCCATGATCGTGCTCGTGACGATGCATCTCATCCCTGCTGCTTCCACTGCACTTGCCAAGTCTGCATCGGCTGAATCGATTATCAAAGTTCCACAAATTGGCGCGTAAAGCTCGGCTACACCTACCACAGATGACTTGAGTCCAAGTTCACTCAGCATCCGATCGGCGGGGCCTTTCAAAGCCGCACCCGCGATGATGGGCGAAACCGCCACCACTGATTCGCGTCGTGCTGCAAGGCGCTGGTCCACGCCACGTAAGGCACGAATCGGGCCAATTGAGACAATTGGATTGCTCGGTGCGATGACAACAAGGTCAGAGTTTTCTAATTCCACATCGCCCATAAATGTGGCTGATTCGGCACCTTCAAAAGCGACTTCACTGATAGCAAGTGAATGACGATGTTTAACAAAGTACTCCTGGAAGTCGATCACCGAATCAGAGTCACGGAGCTGCACCCGTGTGCGCACACGATCATTGGTCATGGGGACAACCTTGATAGGCAGCGACCATGCGCGTGCAATCTCAGCCGTGACCTCGCAAAGACTCGCACCTTCGTCAAGGCGCGCAGTGCGATAGAAGTGAGTTGCCAAATCTTGGTCACCGAGATTGAACCAAGTTGGAGCAGCTGAGGAGCTGCTGGGCCGAACTTGCGAATATCTCTCAAGTGAACGCATTGCAGTCCATGATTCGTCGCGAAGACCCCAGCCGCGTTCAGGATCTATTGCTCCAGCGACTGTGTAAATCACAGTGTCGATATCGGGGCTGATGTGGAGTCCGTGCAGTTCTGTGTCGTCGCCGGTGTTTACCAAGGCAGTTACCGTCACTCCAGGTTCGACTGCGAGTAACGCTTTTACGAACCTTGCAGCCCCAACACCACCGCAAAGAACGGTGATATTCATGGAAGTGGGCTGATCAGACACAGAATTTGATGGTAGAGCCCTACGAGCCTCAGTCAGCACACGGTGTAGGAATAGACTCGCAAAATGCCTCGCGCGTTCATTACCGGCATTACGGGACAAGACGGTCAGCACCTAGCTGAGTTCCTTCACAACAAGGGATATGAAGTATTTGGCCTTGTCAAAGGTCAAAACAACCCGAGAATGGATTTGCTGCGCGATGAATTCCCGTTCGTGCAACCCGTTCCTGGCGATCTCGCAGACCTCCCGTCCTTGGTGAAGGCACTTGAGACCGCACAACCTGACGAGGTCTACAACCTCGGTGCGATTTCTTTTGTGGCGATGTCTTTCAACCAAGCGGAGTTGACTGCAAACATCACTGGTCTCGGCGTTCTGCGCCTTCTTGAGGCAATCAGGATGGTCGGCGGAACCTCAAACAACAAGATTCGTTTTTACCAAGCCTCATCTTCTGAGATGTTCGGCAAGGTTCGCGAAACGCCACAAAACGAAATGACCCCGTTCCACCCGCGATCACCTTATGGATGCGCAAAGGTCTTTGGTCATGACATCACTGTGAACTATCGCGAGAGCTACGACCTGTTCGCGTGCTCCGGGATTTTGTTTAATCATGAGGGCCCGCGTCGTGGTCTTGAGTTTGTGACCCGCAAGATCACAAATGCTGTGGCGCGAATCAAACTCGGGCTACAGGACTCAGTCACGCTCGGCAATCTCGATGCGAAGCGTGACTGGGGTTATGCAGGTGACTATGTCAAAGCGATGTGGTTGATGTTGCAGCAAGACCAGCCAGATGACTACGTCGTCGCGACCGGAGAGACCCACAGCATTGAAGAGCTGCTGGCGCTTGCATTCGCTGAAGTCGGTATCGATGATTGGCATCCTTATGTCAAGCAAGATCCAAAGTATTTCCGCCCAGCCGAAGTCGATCTACTGATAGGTGATTCAACCAAGGCCAGAACCAAGCTTGGATGGACCCCAGAAGTCGACTTTCCTGGTCTCGTGAAGTTGATGGTCGAGAACGACCTCAAGATTGAATCGTCGCGTAATAGTCGCTGATTAGTGAATCAGCCTTCCAGTGGCTGTTCACCAAAAGCTTCAATGATGCTTTCTTCGTCAACTGTTGCACCACTACGGAGTCGCGCGCGGAGCGCAAACCAGAAAATCGCCAGTGCCACACAAGATGCACTGACAAGCCCAAGCTCCACACGCATGTAGAGATCGTCTGATGAAAAGGCAGTTACGACAACAAATGTGAGCATGCTTAACACCCAGCCGAGTGCAACCCAAGCGTGGCCGTGAAGTGCGATAACTGCCTGTGCGGTCGCCAACGCAATCATGTAAATCCCACTACCAACGGCGAGAAGTGTCAGCGTTCGCCGATCGAGTCCACCGTCGTACATGACTTCAAGAATCTTTGGGCCCACCGCGTATGAGCCAACGGTGCCGATTACTGCCACGCCAAGCACCACGTACATCAGTTTTTTAAATCCGGATCGAAATTCAACCATGTTGTTGACAGCAGCGAGTCGTGCCAAGCGGGGCAGGAGCGCTGCTTGAACTGCCTGGAACAAGAAGAGTGGAATTCGTGAGAGCAACACGCCGTTACCAAATTTGGTCACAGCATCTGCTTGATCAGAATCTGCAAGTATGTCGACCGCAATCGGCCCAGCATTGACCAATGCGCCAGCAACTATCGCACCGACCAGCAACCAGCCAAGGTTCGGTGTGACTTCTTTCCACGAGGCTGCAGGACCGTCATCGGTTCGTAGGTTGCCCTGACTACCAGCGATCATCACGCCGACCAACGGTGCGAGCGCCACCACAAATGCATAGGGGATAAGTGACTCAACACCGGCTTGCCACAGAACAATGCAGCCAATGATGCGGGTAAGACCGTCGGCTCCCATGATCACGCCGTAGGAAGCAAAGCGTTCACTCCCAGAGCAAATACCTCGCGAAAGGTGTGCGGGTGCATAGGCCACAAAGCCGATGATCAGTGCGAGCGTGACAACCGCATTTTTCTCAAAGAATTCCGAATTCAGCCATGGTGAAGCCACCACCAACACGAGTGTGATCAGCACAGCCAGTGCAATAGTGAGCGGTATAACGCGTTTGATTACGGGTCGGCTTCCCTGACCGAGCGCACGCCGATGTGCGAGTGCGCGTCCCACTTCCTGCTCGATAGGTCCAAAAAATCCAGGTGCGAGCGCGAATGTGGCAAACCAAAGTGCAACTATCGGCTTGAAGCCTTCTTGGCCCAATGCTTGTTGTCCTACTTTGAAGAATGCGTAGCTCGCTAGACCGTTTATCAAGAGACCGCCACCGATACTGAATGTGCCGTCGGGCAACGGCATCCGACTCAGAGTCTCGCTAAGGCGCGTAGATCGTTGATTGGAAGTGGAACTCTTCAAGCGAAAAGAGGCTAGTCACAGCGATTCATGAAGTGTTGGAGTTTGTCGCTACAAGTTTTTGCATTGTCGCGAACAAACTTCGCACCATACACAGCAACGCCGAAACCCTTTGCCGCAACAACCTGGGCATCCTTCAGAGCCTTTTCAGGTATGAATTTGCGGATATCTGCATTGGTTAGGTCCACAAACCCAAGGCTATCCCTGCCAATCGATATTGAGGTCACCACGACTAGCCTTGAACGATCGTGGATGACGGCAATATTGCAGCCCCATCGGTCGTGCTGGCTATGGCCGTGCACGACCCTGGCGACCCGGCCTTGGGCTGGTTCGCCGAAGTGCTGAACTCAATTGCTGCCCAGGACTACCCGTCTTTGCAGGCCCTGTTTCTTGTTTCAGATGGAGAATGGACTGCTTCTGTTACGGCCGCCATTGAGGCCACCCTGCCAACGGCAATAGTTCGCACCGTGGCTCCGGGGGCGAGTTTTGGCACCGTTGTGAATCAGGTGTTGAAAGTCGTTGAAGGGGACAACGGCTTCTTTCTGCTGATGCATGACGACGTAGTGCTTGAGCCGGGCGCCGTTCATGAGTTAGTGCTTGAGTTATATCGCTCCAACGCCGGTGTTGTTGGTCCAAAGATTGTTGACTGGGATGACCCATCGCTCTTGCAACACGTCGGCTTTGCAATGGATGCCACTGGTGAACTTGATCCCGTAATTGAAATTGGTGAGAGGGATCAGGAGCAACACGATGCCGTTGCCGACGTTTTTGTTCTTCCATCGGCTTGCTTGCTTGTGCGAGCCGATCTGTTCCGCGAACTCGGAGGCTACTCAAACGAGATTGAGTTCATTGGTGATGACGTTGATCTTTGTTGGCGTGCGCACCTGACCGGCGCGCGCGTAGTCGTCGTGCCGACTGCACGAGTGCGCCATCGCGAGAAACTCGGCGAGAGAGCAGAGAATCTTCGCCGTGATCGGCTTGAAGCCCGAAATCGCGTTGACACCGTTGCATCGCTCACGGGTCGCTTGCGTTTACCCGGAATCTTGCTGCGGATGTTCTTTGCCGCGCTCGTGGGATTGTCTATTGGTGTATTCACTGGACAATCTCGACGACCCAGATTGACACTTGGTGCATTATTCACTCTGCCGTTGCGTCTGCGCAGGGTCGTGCGCCGTCGTAAAGCTCTGAAAGTTCATAGGCGCGTTCCAGATCGTGAGATCAAACATCTGCAATTGCGTGGGTTCGCAAGATGGCGAGTGTTTATTCGTCATCGTGTTGCGATGGGGCATACAGATTTTTCAATCAGTGGTTTAGGTGACCTAGCAGGCGAAGTGCAGCAGCGTCGTCAAGCCGAAGTACGTGCGCAACCACGCTCGGTTACGGTGATGTGGATTGCATTGGCAGCACTCCTGGTCTTGGGGTCGCGTGGCCTCATCGCAAATGGTGTGTCGGCCATCGGCCAGTTCCAACCCTTCGGTGGCGGGCCAAGGTACCTATTGCGTGAACACATCAGTGGATGGTGGCCGTCGGGATTTGGCGCTACCGCATTTAGCCCCACAGCAATCCTGATGATTGCTGTTTCTGGTGTGGTTGCCCTTGGGCGCATGGCGTTGCTGCACACAGCAACCGTTGTCGGTCTGTTGCTAATTGGACCAATTGGAATGTGGAATCTTTCGCGCTCATTTGGTGAATACAAATCACGTGTAGCGGCCACGATCGTTTACACAGCAGTACCACTTCCGTATGCTGCGATTGCTTCGGGGCAGTGGAATGTGCTCACAGTGTGGGCGGCATTGCCAGTGATTGTTTATTACTCGCAGCAGGAACGCAATTCACGCAACACATTGAAAGTTGCAATCGTGATTGCCACGCTTGCTGCATTCGTGCCAGTTGCTGCCGTGCTGTTGGCAGTTGGATTCATTCTGTGGGCAGCTGTAGGGAGTCTCGCCGGATCGTCTTCGGGGGAGTCCGCAAACTACCTGCGGTTTGCATCCATTGCGGTAGTGGCACCGCTGGTGCTGCTTGCGCCATGGAGCCTTCGTTATTTCTCGACCGATGCCTGGCCACTCGTAAACAACGGTGTATCAGGCGGCGCCGAAATGGGTGTGGCACAACTCGCTCGTTTCGGAATCGGGAAAAGTGTTTTTGGCAGTCTTTCTTGGGGCTTTTATCTGCCGCTACTGGCGGCTGTGCTCATTCCGACTGGCCGACGCTTCATCTGGTCAGCAAAAGCTGCTTGGTGGGTACTTGTATTTGGTGCAGTTGCAGTTGCGTCAGATGCAGGTGTGTTGAAGGGCTGGCTCCCAGATGCCGAGCTGATGTTGCCATTCGTTGCTTTTGGACTCGCGGTTGCGGCGGCAGTTTCGTTGAGTGTTGCAGCAGCTGATGTGCGACGGGCACGCCTTGGTTGGCGTCAGCCGATTGCAGCATTGGCCGTGATTGGGGTGATTGTTGGGTCAGTGCCATTGCTAGTTAATTCATTCAACGGTCGATGGAATCAGCGGTCGGTGTCGATCAACCAACTTCTCGCTCAGATTCCAGATAACTCACCGCAAGGTGACTCACGCGTTCTCTATTTGGGAGACCCACGAGTGATTCCTGCAGGGGCATCAGCTCTTGACTCCACTACAAGTGCTGGCGAAGTTGCCTATGCAGTGGCTGACGATCGAGCACTCGCAGTGCGCAACTATTGGGCGGCGCCCACATCACTGGCAACTACTGCAGTAGAACTCGCCGTTGAAAAATTGATGCAGGGCTCCACGCTGCGCGCTGGTCGCCTCTTAGCGCCTCTTGGCATTAGGTACATCGTCGTGCCGATTATTGATGGTGGGCGCAGCACTCGTACATCGCCGATTCCAGCTCCAGATGGGTTGCTCGAGAAGTTGTCGTCACAGTTGGATCTGCGCCGTCGCTATCAAGCATCTGACCTGGTGATTCTTGAAAATTCAGCGTGGCTCCCCGTCATGTCTCAGCTCGCAGAGCCAGCCCTGAGTGCGTCAAGTGATGCAGGTGACACTGCACTTGAAGGAACTGAGTTCGGTGATGCGCGTAATTCGGGTCGTCCACTCATGCGTGGGTTCTCACAATTCTCACGCAGTCGTGATGAAGTCGATGCAGGTACCGTTCATTTGGCCATCACGCCTGATTCCAATTGGCGCCTACGGGTCAATGGCGAAACCGTGCCTCCACGAATTGCGTTCGGGTCCACCTCAGCCTTCGAGGTGCAAGAGGCAGGTGACGCAACACTGCGTTATGAAACTCCAACGTGGCGACGCGGTCTTGAATTGGCGCAGATGATTCTTTGGGGCGCGTGCTTCCTGCACATTGCCAATCTTGGGCGCTTACGCCGACGCTCGCGTGATCGTGGACAGATCCACGATGATTCCCTAGTTGTGCAATTCGCGTCGGGAGAAAGCAAATGAGCTTTCGTTTGCGCGCATTTGCGGTGGTTCCACTGGTGGTTGGCTTGGCGGGCTTCGTATATGCCGTTTCTGAGGAATCCGACTCTGGCTCGATGGAGCAAGAAGCAAGTAGTGGGGCTGTCGTGGTGGGAAACACTCGTTTTTGCCCTGGGATCCCCGCTGGCGATCTCGCTGATGGCGGGTATTTAACAATTGCCAACACTGCAGACATCGCATCTGAAGCACGTATCACTTGGCTTGGGCCATCCGGTCGTCAAACGAAAACTGTCATCGTTGAGCCGCATACCTCAACTGACGTAATTGCCGAGAAGGTCGATCGTGTGGCGTCTGCCATCGTCGAATTAGATGTACCTGGCGCAATTGTCGAGCAGCATTCTGAATCAGAAGCTGGAAACATCCGCACGCTTTGTACTGACCGCACTGCAACTAGTTGGTATTTCGCCGATGGCTTTACGGCTTCGGACAGCAACGAGTTGTTGGTATTGACCAATCCATACGCAGACGCGGCAATCATTGATCTTTCCTACTCAACTGTGGGTGGGCGCCAACGACCAAATGAATATCAGGGTTTTGTAATACCGCCAAAGTCAGTTCGGCTGTTGGACGTTGCCAGTATCGGTGCACGCAATGAGCAAGTTGTTTCATTTGCGATCGAAGCTTCAACCGGCAGGATCATCGCTGGCAGAGTCCAGCGGTATCGCGGATCAGGCCGTCAAGGCTTGACCGTTTCACTGGGCGCGACTCAAACGTCGGGCGACTGGTGGTTCGCATTCGGTGACACCTCTGCAAATACAGCAGAACAACTCGTGGTCTACAACCCAGGAGAGAAGCCGGTTTCAGTAGAAGTAGCGGTTACTGGATATAAACCAAAGTCGGCGATCGTTCAGCCATTCACAGTCGAGGTCAATGCGGGTCGCTCTGCTGTGATTGACATGAACGGCGTGTTGGGACTGCCACCTGGTAATCACGGGATATCTGTAGTGACTCTTGGTACTGGAGAAATTGTTGTCGAACGCGTCATCAATGTGATTACCGCAAGTGGTCAGATAGCAACCACGGTTTCCTCGTCGATGCCGCAGGCTGCGTTGTCACAGCAGTGGGATATTGCCGAAGTTCAGCCTGGCGAGCGAATTGCCATAGTTAACGTGACAGGAACACGTACACAATTCGCTGTTACAAGCTTTGGGCCCGCAGGTGAAGTAGCAATTACGGGACTCGAATCCATAGACCTAGCTCCTGGTGCATGTGTAGTGGTCACTATCCCTGATCCGGCACCGACTGGACCAGTGAGAGTGTCAGCAGGAGCGAGTGTGATTGTTGAGTACATCTCATCACGGGGTGCGGGGCGAATCGGATACTCAGCAGCACTTGCACAAACGGTTGGTGGCGAGTGAGTGCTGCGTTGCAGATCTTCATTGCAGTAGCTGTAGTTATTGCCGCATTAGCTACGGCATCGATTCGCAATCGGCGCCGAGTTGCTGCGCCACCTACACAACCTCGGGGCTTGTTGCCGACGCAGATTGACCGGGCCGATTTTCCACATGTTGAAGCACCGTGGTGCGTCATCGTCTTTTCTTCAGCGTCGTGTCAAACGTGTGCACAGGTGGTGCAAAAAGCAGAAGTTCTGGCGTGTGATGAGGTCGCTGTGGTCAATGTCGAGTTCACGGCTAATCGCGATCTGCATCAGCGCTACTCAATAGATGCGGTCCCTGGCGTGATCATCGCCGACAAAAACGGCGTGGTCCGTGCGGCTTTTAGTGGTCCTGTTACGGCTACGGATTTGTGGGCTGCAGTGGCTGAATGCCGCAACCCCGGTAGTTCACCTGAGCCCGAGCTCGGTCGCTGATTCGCTGACGCCGGTTTCGCCGAGACCTTGTTGTACCAAGGTGTCGACTTTCAGTCCGTCGATGGTTTCTTCTTCGAGAAGAGCTTGCGCAACGAGGTCCAGACCCTTGCGATGCTTTTGCAAAAGCAGACGAGCACGATCTTCTTGTTCACGCAGGATGCGAGAAACCTCTTGATCAATCTTTTGTGCGGTCTCGTCTGAGTATTCACGGCCGCTAGTCATCAAATCTTCGCCCAAGAAAACCTGTTGCTGACCGTGCCAAGCCATCGGACCAACCGCTTCGCTCATTCCCCATTCACGGACCATACGACGCGCAATCGCAGTGGCCTGCTCTAAATCATTGGCAGCGCCACTGTTCAAGTGACCAAAAACGATCATCTCAGCCACGCGTCCACCCATTGCTTTGCAAATCACATCCTCGAAGAACTCCTTTGAGTATGTGTGGCGTTCTTCAGGCAGGGTCCATGTGACACCGAGGGCCATACCGCGGGGAAGAATGGTCACCTTGTGAAGGGGGTCGCTGTTAGGTAGCACCGCTGCGAGCACGGCGTGTCCACCTTCGTGGTAGGCGGTGGCACGCTTTTCCTCGGCACTCAACACCAGACTCTCTCGCCGTGCTCCCATGACGACGCGGTCTCGAGCGTTCTCAAAGTCAATGCGCTCTATCTCTTTGCTGCCGCGGCGAACTGCGAATAGTGCAGCTTCGTTGACAAGGTTTGCGAGGTCTGCGCCGGACATTCCGGGTGTTGCCTTAGCCATGATCTCAAGATCAACATCGCTTCCCATGCGCTTGTCGCGCGAGTGCACCTTGATGATCGCTAACCGCTCTTCGTACTCGGGTAGAGGTACGACGATTTGGCGATCAAATCGGCCAGGGCGCAAAAGTGCAGGATCGAGAATGTCGGGACGGTTTGTGGCCGCCATAATCACGATTCCATCAGTGGTTTCGAATCCGTCCATCTCGGCAAGCATCTGGTTCAGGGTTTGCTCGCGTTCGTCGTGACCTCCACCAAGTCCCGCTCCACGCTTGCGGCCAATTGAGTCAATTTCGTCGATGAAGATGATTGCTTTTCCGAGTTTGCGTGCTTGTTGGAATAGGTCACGCACGCGGCTTGCACCAACGCCTACGAACATTTCCATGAAGTCCGAACCGGTAACAGAAAGAAAGCCAACTCCTGCTTCGCCCGCCACAGCACGCGCAAAGAGGGTTTTGCCGGTGCCAGGTGGGCCCACCAGCAGAATTCCTTTGGGTACTCGAGCGCCAATTTCTTTAAAGCGTTCAGGCATGCGCAAGAAATCGACCACTTCGCGGATTTCCTGTTTCACGCCTTCGTAACCAGCCACATCTGCGAACGTGGTTGACGGTTTGTCGGCTTGATAAGCCTTCGCGCGTGAACGACCGATGGACATGATGCTGCCGGCTTGTCCCATTGCGCGCCGTTGCATGAACATGAAAAAGCCAACGATCAAAAAGAATGGGAGCAACAGCGGGATGAGGCTCGTGAACCAGTTCGGCTGTGGTGTTGAGTAGTTGTAGTCAACGCCTTTTTGCTTCAGCAGTTCTTCGTCAGCATCACTTAGGCCGTCAACGTTGCCCGTGGTGCTGAACTTCGTGCCATCTTTGAACTCTCCGCTGATTTTGTTTGAAGTGTTATTGATGGTGATCTCGCGCACCTTGTCGGAGCGAACCTGGGACAAGAATTCGGTGTAGGTGATCTTGGTGGCATTTTCAGCCGGCCAAATTTGGGGTCCAACGAGCGCAAGAGCCAAGAGTCCGACCGCTAGCCAAACGACCCACTTGGGCATCGGCTTCTTGTTGGGGTCAGCTGGGTCTTGGCGTCCACGACGAAAATCGGGTCGACGACGACCGTTGTTCATCGGGTTTTGCCTGGGGGGCGGCGGGGGAGGCGGCAATTCGCTCATGGCCCTAATGCTAGGTGTATGAAATCCGCATTAGACAATGCCGGAATAAGTACCGTTTTCATATGGCTCGTCACTGCTCGCGTACTGGTTGCACCGAGAGCGCAACCGTCACATTGACCTTTCAGTACGCATCTTCGCTGGTGTGGCTGGACCAATTGTCGGGCTCACGTGAGCCTCATGCCTATGACCTGTGTGACCGTCACGCGAGTCGAATCACGCCCCCTACAGGCTGGCGTCTCGAGGATCGGCGTCGTCCGCTCACGGCTCTGACATATGGCCGACTCGCGGGCTGAGCCCGTGAATACGCGTGGCGGCATCGCCCTTCCGACACGTATTGTCGTATTCACCTGGATTGCGTCGTATTTTGCCGCTGCAATCATTTCCGTTGTTTTATTGGGCCTTGTTGGATATGGCGACGTTGAAATCGCTGACCAACCGTTTTGGTCAATTGCGCTGACATCCCTCGCGTTATGGCTACCGATGTTGGTTGCACTGAGTTTGATCTCAAACCGATACGGGAGCCGTCAGTTAGTGCGGGACTTTGCATTGAGTTTTTCTCGTTGCGATCTTGTCGGGCTTCCAATTGGAGCGGCGTGTCAGTTGTTGCTCGTACCGCTAGTGACTTGGCCGTTTACAAAAATATGGCCTGATTCGTTTTCAACTGAGAAGGTCGAACAGCGCGCCAGAGACCTCTATGACACTGCAAGTGGCGGCTGGATAATTGTCCTGATTCTGGTCGTTGCTCTCGGCGCCCCGCTTGTTGAAGAACTCATGTATCGAGGATTTATCCAGCGCTCGATTACTGCTCAGATTGGCCAGATTCAAGCTCTTATTGCCACGGCCATCTGGTTTGCCGCTGTCCATTTGCAGATTGTCGAGTTTCCAGGCTTGTTCTGTTTTGCTTTGGTGCTCGGCTATTTGACTCTCAAGACGGGCCGAATTGGCGCATCTGTGTATGCGCACGTTGCCTTTAATGCAACGGGGTTGCTCTTGATTGCGACCACCTGAGCCCCGCTGACTGCGAGAATAGAAGTCGTATGCGTGCAGAAGCGGTCAAGCGGTTCCTGACCGTGTTCGTGCTCGGTGCGATCACGCTTTTCCTGCTTTCGTTGCTGCACCCGAGTTTGATTCTGCGCAACAACACACCCACCGGTGGTGACATGGGTGCTCATGTCTGGGCTCCCGCCTACCTGCGAGACCACCTTTTACCGAACTTTCGACTCACGGGTTGGTCGATGGATTGGTACGGAGGGTTTCCGATTTATCAGTTCTACATGGTGGTGCCGGCGCTGTTCATTGTGTTTCTCAATATCGTGTTGCCCTACGGGATTGCGTTCAAGCTCGTTGCGGTCGCAGGAATCATTTCCTTGCCATTCTGTGCGTGGGGGTTTGGTCGCCTAGCTCGGCTTGCATTTCCAATGCCTGAGCTGATGGCAATTGCGGCAACGATCTTTCTCCTCGATGAATCGTTCACGATTTACGGCGGCAATATCGCCTCAACAATGGCGGGGGAGTATTCATTTTCAATTGCATTGTCATTTGCCGTCATCGGGTTTGGGGTCTTCGCGCGCGGAATGGAAACCGGGAAACATCGAGGTCTTGCGGCGTTCTTGATTGCGATGTCGGCTCTCTCACACGGAATAGTTCTGCTGTTCGTCTTCGGTGGAGTGGCACTTATGGCGCTCATGTATTTCGAAAGACAACGCATTCGCTATTCACTGACAACTATCGGTGTGGCGATATTGCTCGCTGGATTCTGGGTGTTTCCGTTCCTATCTGGGCACGAATTCATGACCGACATGAAATACGAGCCGAAACCAAGCGGCTTCAATGATTCATTCTGGAAGATGTTCTTTCCGTTGCCGATCCAATTCGACTGGCTAATCATGGTGTTAGCGATGATTGGATTTGCTGCTGCAGTAATCCGTCGCCAAACAATTATCGCGTGGATGGGAATTTTCGCGCTAATGATCAGCGCTGGAGTTTTTCTTGCACAACAGCCACTGCCGCTACTTGGCATGCTGTGGAATCCGCGCTTGCTCCCATTCATCTTCCTTTTGCGATACATGCTGATGATGGCGGGACTTGTCGAAGTTGCGCGTCTCATTTTGAGTGCAACTCGAAAGGTGAATGTTCCAAGCCTTACAGGCGCGGTTGCCAATACGTGTTTGATAATTGCGGGGCTCGGCACGTTCGTTGTTTACGGATTCCGATTTCAGGAACTTCCGGGAGGCAAACTCGTCTCGGCCGCAGATGGACTCAAATACTCATGGCTGGGCATCAAGGTTCCAGCAGCCGACGGATTCGTTGATGGTTGGGCGCGGTGGAATTTTGAAGGTTACGAGGGCAAAGATTCCTACGCCGAGTACCGCGCTGTAATCGACACGATGGATCAACTCGGAAAGAATCCCGAATTCGGCTGTGGTCGTGCTCTTTGGGAGAACAACAACGGGCTCAATAAATACGGAACAACGATGTCAATGATGTTGCTGCCGCATTGGACCGATGGGTGCATCGGATCAATGGAGGGCTTGTTCTTTGAGTCGGCTGGAACAACCCCGTATCACTTCATTACGGCTGCTGCGATGTCGAAACAGTCCAGTAATCCAGTGCGTGAACTTCGATATGAAAACCTCGACATGGAGATCGGTGTTCCGTATATGCGAGCGATGGGCATCAAGTACTACATGGCTTTTACTGATGAAGGTAAACAAGCCGCAAGCACTGCCAAGGGCATCACCAAGATCGCCGAGTCGGGCCCATGGGTGATCTATGAAGTTCAAGATTCAGAGATC
>CAZXAX010000003.1:0-9895 GCA_964638795.1 uncultured Bifidobacterium sp.
CGCGGGTGATCTTGGGTAGCAACTCGAAATAAACGGTCACGACCAAGGTTTCGTCAGTGACATGTTCGCCAGCTTTTGTCCAGTATGCGAGGTGGCTGGCTCGAAAGTCGGCGGCATCATGGTCTCCCTCGGCTTCTGCTTCCGCAAACTCATCGGGAACATCAGCGAACCGCAATACCTCCGCACGGGTGACACGCAGGGTGCCGACGTGTTGGCCCTGGTTGTCGACCATGGCGAGAAGTTCACCCACATGCTCGACTGGTTCTCCCTCGAGTTCGTACTCCGAAAGCAGTCCTGCCGTTGCCCGTTTGTTGCCGTGCAGGACCAGATTGACGAGGTTCTCTCGTGACGGTCCGGGCATACCAAACTCAATGGACCGCAGCCCGTCTACTCGTGGAAACACAAGTAGCGAGGATAGGGGGAAGCAGGTCGGTCGCGGAAAGGTTTCCAAACCCAAACGCGGCGTGCCGCCCTTCGGTCACACGAAGCAGTTGAGAGTATGTGTCGATCCGGACCTGATGCAGGACGACGAGGTGTGGGCTGCTGCGGGAACGGTACGCTCAGACAATGGACAACCACGCACCTGATCCTGAAGCGCTTGAAGCATTAATGCATGAGCAAGAGGTCGCCAGTGGCGCTGATACTCGTGGTGAGCAGGTGCGCGCGGAGAACCTGATTGCTGCCAAATATTGGGGTGGAATCGAATACCGAATCATCGCCACGTTTGTTCTCTTTGCTGCCTGCTGGATTGCTGTAATCGTTCTTGGCGTGAACGATGTAGTGCCGTTGTGGGCCGGGCTGATTGTTAATTCCGTCTTCGCGTCGACTTTCTACATGCCGATGCATGAAGCAGTGCACAAGAACATTTGGGGCAAACAAACTCGTGGT
This sequence comes from uncultured Bifidobacterium sp., assembly GCA_964638795.1. Taxonomy (GTDB): domain Bacteria; phylum Actinomycetota; class Acidimicrobiia; order Acidimicrobiales; family Ilumatobacteraceae; genus CAIYHK01. The sequence goes on from CAZXAX010000003.1 coordinate 889, forward strand.
CGAAGAATCGAAGATGCAATTGGTGTTCTGTCTTCGATACCAACCGGTATCAATTTCACCGCGCACCGCGCGAGCCACATGCGACATCACGCGTACACAAATGACCCCAAACGTGATCCTGATCACTTCACTGAGGGCCACTTAACTGAGTTGCCGAAGAAGTTTTACGGCATGACCATGCTGTATTCCTTTTTGCCATTTTTTGCTCTTATCCGACCATTGCGACTTCTTCTGCCAAAGCAACTGCGAAACGTATTAGAAGAGCAGGTTGGAAATCGGGCAGAAGGCAAAGCCCAAATCCGATTCTGGATGCTCACCACATTGGTTCTCGTTGTGAGTTTCGTAGCGGGCTACGGAGTCGAGGCACTACTTCTGTGGTGGCTTCCGGCACGAATTCAACTCTGCTGGCTGATGTTCATCTTTGCCTGGTACCCACATCATCCGGCTCGTGAAACGAGTCGCTATCGACACACTCGGGTCGCCGTGTTCCGTGGCTCTGGTTTGATCATTCGTGGGCATGATTATCACGCAATGCATCATTTATTTCCACGCGTTGCGCACTATCGACTCAAATCTCTGTGGAGTGATCTCGCTCCTGAGATGGTTGAGCGCGGCGTCAGAACAGAAGGGCGCGCAGTTGGCGCAACCGGCCCCGTGGTGTGGTGATTAGCAGCTAGTGAGTTTGCAAACTTTGGGAGCTTGATTTTTAGGGCTCAACTATCGCAAACCCGGTTGCGGTCGTATCCAGATTGGCGAAAATCTGGAGAAGTGAAGTTGCATCACCGTTAATTGTGATGTTGCCTGCACCGAGTTGATCACCAAAAGTTGTTTGCTGAGTGAGGATGTCAATAAGCAGTGACCGGGCAATCGAGATAGTGGCATTGGCATTCGGAGCGTGTCGACCACGAACGCTGAACAATGTGCGATGCGAAAGCCCCAGTAGCCAAAGATTGTCCGGCGTTTCCGCTAGATCGGGGAATATCCAGTTGACGAGCACACTAAGTCCGCCGACGTCTTCACTCTTCAAACGCACCGAAATCGTGTCAAAGATCTGCTCTACCGTCATCGCCACAAGAATTCCGCGAGCACGTGCTACGCCGCCCGAAAGGTCCGGATAGCCGTGGCGCAACTCCTGTGCGCCCATTAGGTATGCATTGCGAAACGTAGATGATTCACTCTGGTAGCCAAGCTGTTCAAACATGTCTGCTTGCAATGCACGTGCCTCTGCATTGGACGGATCGGCAAACACAAGGTGATTAATTAGTTCAACACCCCATCTGTAGTCGCCAGCATCTGCAGCGGCACGCCCTGCCTCTAACACACGATCAGCACCACCAGCGAGATCCACATACCTTTGTCCCACTTCGGTCGGCGGAAGTTTGTTGAGGTTTGCTGGGTTGCCGTCATACCAACTCAAATACCGCTGATAAACAGCTTTTGAGTTGTGCACGAGATCCCCGTAGTAGCCGTGGGTGTGTTCGTGAGCGAGAAAATCATCTGGCAACTCAAGAGCAGAGGCGATTTCAGTTGGCACGTAACCCTTGTTTGCAAGACGCATAGTTTGGTCATGCATCCATTTGTATAGATCGCGCTGTAATTCCAGGAATTGGCGAGCATCATCGGCGCCCCAGCGGGGCCAGTTGTGTGAGGTGAAGACGATCTCGGTCTTTGAGCCAAAGATCTCAATTGCTTCGTTGATGTATTTGGACCATCGCAAAGCATTGCGCACCAATGCGCCACGAATCGGAATCAGATTGTGCATTGTGTGCGAGCAGTTCTCGGCCATGCACAATGCGTTGAAGTCAGGGAAGAAGAAGTTCATCTCTGCTGGTGCTTCGGTTTCTGGTGTCAACTGGAATACAACTCGGACACCGTCGATTTCCAAAGATTCCCCCGTGAATGTGATGTCACGAGTTGGGGCAATCAATGTGTTTGGGCCCATTGGGATCGCATTGCCCAAGCCGCAATCAACATGCGCACGGGGGCCAGGCGGGAGTAATGGTCCGAACTGGTAAAGAGCGCGGCGCCCCATGGCTGGGCCGGCAATTACATTCTCGCCAACGACTTCGTGAAGGAAACCTTCTGGTGCAATCACCTCGCACTTTCCGCAGTCGACTTCTGACTGTGAAGTCACGCCAAGCACACCGCCAAAATGATCGGCGTGCGAGTGTGTGTAAATCACAGCGACAACTGGCCGGTGACCTAGGTGTTCGGTAACGAGATCGTAAGCGGCGCGAGCAGTCGCTTCAACTGTAAGAGGATCGACAACAATCCAGCCGGTGTCACTCTTTATGAAAGTGATATTTGAAATGTCGTATCCACGCACTTGCCAGATACCATCACACACTTCAAACAACCCGTGATTGGTATTCAGTTGTGCATGTCGCCAAAGATTTGGGTGCACTGTGTCTGGTGGGGCACTGTTCAAGAATCCATAATCACCCACATCGGTGACACGACGACCCTCGGGGTCAACTATGCGAGTGTCTGCAAGTGCTGCGATAAAGCCTCTTTTGGCGCGGGTGAAATCTTCTGGATCGAGGGGCGTTGCGGCTCGCGAATTCTTTGCGCGCGTGTAGTCACTCGCTGGTTTTGAGGACAGATCCACTTCGTTCTGCATTACCGAACTTTAGGCACCAATCATTTACTGGTGGCGTATCGCTTAGCCTGATTGGATCATGAATCACGTTTCCGATAGCCGATGACTGACCGCATCACAGTGCGACGTGGCGCCGACCATGCTTTTTATGAGCGAGTTGAAATCCTGCGCATTCTCGAAGCCGGTCTAATTGCTCATGTAGCCGCTCAAACCAAAGATGGACCATTGGTATTGCCGATGGCTTACGGTGTGCATGAAAACTTCATGTATCTACATGGCGCGCTAGCAAATGCACTGCTCAAATCGTCTACCGACAGTGAAATCTGCGCCACAGTCACCATCGTTGATGGTCTGGTGCTTGCAAAGACTGCGTTCAACCACTCAATGAACTACCGCAGTGTGGTTATACGCGGGTCAGGGCGCGTAGTGACTGATCGTCATGAACAATTAGTTGCTCTGCGCGCTATTACTGATCACGTTGCTCCGCTATGGGATACAACTCGTGAACTCACGGAAAATGAAATTCGTGCGACTCGTGTTGTTGCGTTGCCTCTTACTGAAATGTCGGCAAAGATTCGTTCCGGTGGCGCAACTAATGACCCCGAAGATGCAGACATCCCCTTCTGGAGCGGGCATGTGCCGATTTACTCAAGGTTCGGCGATCCAATTCAAAACTCAGATGCGCTTGGTGAAATGCCTGCAGTGGTGGCACGACTTTCAGGCTTGGACGCATATAACCGACAAGAGACATGACAAAGGGCCCACCGCAACACTCGACAACGCGAGTACAACGATGGGCCCCTTTTAAGTCAGGTAAGTCAGGAAGGTTCGTTTGCTGAACGTGCCTTTGCGATTGCAAGAATCGCGAGTCCGTATCCTGCCTTGGCGGTGATGTCGGCAATTGTGTAGCCGAGCTGACGCGCAGTCTCAGCACCATCGTGTGGGTATTCGAAGAACACTGGGAACAGATAGGTGATCGGGTAGACACACCATGTGACCAACAGAATGCGTGTTGCATTGGTGATCAATGCGGCGATACCAGCTGACTCACGTGCTTTCACTGCCTTCAATTCGCCCACGAGCACATACAGGATGTACACGAACGGGATCATTGCAAGCACCCAGAAGAGCCACTTGGTTCCATCATCGGTTGAAACTTCTCCCGGGTAGCCGAGTGCAACCATGAGTGCAGTTGCAGGCACGAGAGTTGTCATTAATGACCGACGCCGTTCTGGCGATGTTCCAAGAACAATCAACAGTTCAACGATCAGCAACGGGACCGTGATTAGCCAGTCGGCGTAGCGGTAGCCTTCGTTTACTTGTCCTTCTGACCACCCACTCCAGATTCGGTAGTAGTGGTAGCCGGCAATGCCGACGACCACGGCCGAAGCCGCAACAGATGATCGATACTTCTTGGCGACAGATGAAATCTGGGTCAAGAAATAGACGAATGCGCCCAACATAACGGCGGTGCCAAACGAGAGCGCGTTGTAGACCAAGAGATCCAGGTCTGGATTTTCCATTGTTATTATTCCTCACTGATTGAAACGCCGATCCAACAGACTCGGCGGGTTGAACTACCACTTTCCTGAGGTCGGGGACACCAGTGGAGACCCCTTATCGGAAACTTTACAGATCAATTGAGGTCGTTCGGTGCGACCACCAAGCCAGATCAGGCCAAGAAGTTGCGGAATTGCCAAGGATCTTCGAGGTCTAACCCGTCTGATTCGCTACCAAATGCTGGGAAAAGGTCGTTCCGGTCGCGCAGTGGCGTCCAATCGGTCGGCCCAGAGTGCATTGAGCCGAGATAAGGCGTTGCAACCCTCAAGACGTCCTCCCACGGAAGATCGTCTGGAACACGGACACCTTCATTGGGATTGTTGATCATCCAGGTGACCGCACCAACGATTGACGCGGCTACTTGCAAGGTTGTTGCACTCTGATGAGGAAGCGCTGCGCGTGCCTCCTCAATTGAAAGCAACGAACCAGTCCACCAACCCGTGTAGTCGTGGCCAAGTAGCAAAACGCCAAGCTCGTCGCGACCACTGATGATCTCGTCATTCAAGATGCGCTGTCGCGGTTGCATCTCCCAGTCGCGCATCAACAACTCGTGCACGCTCAGGACTCCAACATCGCTTGGGCAGTATGCATAGTGAACAGTTGGGCGGTAAATGGCATTGCCGTGGCCGTCCCAAACGGTCAGGTGATCGCTCATTGTGAATGCTTCACCGTGACGAATGACCATGCCGCGAATCTCTCCGCAGGGCACCCACGAACGCACCCAAGTAAGCATTCCTGGTTTGGAGATGCAGATCTGGTTGCCAGGGCCTTCACCGGTGTGGGCTAGTGCGTTATTAGGCATGCGCTTTTCGTGCGTGCCCCAACCCATTTCTGCTGGTGCCACACCTTCTTCGTAGAAGCCCTCAACGGACCAAGTGTTTACAAACTCATTGACTTCTTTCGGGCGATCAGTGATTTGCGTGTCGCGCTCACTGATGTGAATCACCTTTGTGCCAGTCAGATGTGCAAGTTCGTTGTAGGCGCGGGATGCAAGCGCCGACTCAAGACCCTGCTTGCGGTCGCCAGCGCGTCCATCCTGCAAAATCTTCGTTGCGATCTCTGTAAGCGCCTGCTTGGCGAAATGAGACACGAGACCCGGGTTCGCACCGTGTTCCACAACTGCTGATGCACCCTTGTTGTCGCCCCAAGAATTGATCAAGCGGCGCATTTTCATGTGACGTACATAAAGAGTGCGGTCACGTGGATCGGTGATCGCCATGTCGTAGTACGGATCCCAAACTTCAACAGATGTGTTGAGATAGCGCACGTTATGGTCACGGCACCACTGAAGGATCACATTGCAGTCAATGTTCCAAGCGAGATCAAGCAACATGTCGCCACTGCCAACCCGCGCCGACAAGACAGCGTCGATGTTTTCGGGTGTGATGCGTTCCTGTTCATAGACGACACCTTTGGCAATCAGATCTGCCACACGATGCCGATTGTCAACAAAGTCAAGAATTCGCAACTGTTCGGGCTTGAATCCAAGATCGCGCACGAGGAGTGGAGCGGTGCACTGTGCCACCGATCCGCAACCCAATATGAGCACGCGTCCAGGACGCGCGGCGCTCAAACTATCGAGCTTTCTACTGAACCCGATGCAACACTGCTATCGAGAAATTCTTCTAATTCGGTGTTGAACTCTGATTCTGTTGGAACCAGAAACTGCTGCCAGTCGTAAGGGAGTCCCTTACGACCTGCGGTAGCAGTGCCGTCGATACCGTCATTTATGACATGAGCCATGTGAACGCCTCCGATGGAGAAGGGTTCGCCCGTGGCGGGTATCGCACGTCGTTGCAAAGCGCCCGGTACGTACGAAGATTTCGCTCGGTGCAGATCCGTTGTGGGTAGGTCCTTTCTGGCCGAGAGGGTCTCGGACACAGGATGACAAACCTACATACTCAGCAACGGTGAACACGCATCTTTCTGAGGGTCGGCGAGTGAAATTTAGGTAACGAGCCGAATTGGCCGACACCCTGTACGGTTAACAGCAAATGTTTGAGCCCCTCGCATGACCCGTAGTCATTCCCCCTCGACCGGTTTCGCGGCACTTGGAGTACCCGATTTTGTCGATGCCGGCCTTTCCGCAGCTGGATTTTCTGAGCCGTTCGCAATCCAAGTGCAGGCAATTCCAGTGGCACTTACTGGGCGCGATCTGTGTGGCCGTGCGCGCACGGGGTCGGGCAAAACCCTGGCGTTTGGGGTGCCGATGATCGCCCGCATCGATGCAGGTGCCAAACCATCGCGCCCACATGGCCTCATCCTCGTGCCGACCCGCGAGCTAGCAGTGCAAGTAGCCGAGGTGCTTGAGCCGATCGCAAAAGCCTGCGATCGCCGAGTACTCGCTGTTTACGGCGGTGCGTCGCGACAAACCCAGGTCGACAAATTGGAAAAGGGCGTTGAGATTGTCGCTGCCACTCCGTTGCGACTAATCGACCTTATGAAGTCCGGCGAAATTGATCTTGGAGGACTGCAAGTTGTGGTGCTCGATGAAGCTGACCGTATGGCCGATGAAGGGTTCACCCCGCAGGTTGAGTGGATCCTTCGCCATGTGAAGCAACCGCATCAGACGATGCTGTTCTCGGCCACGCTCGATGGTCAGGTGGGCAACCTGCGCGCGCGATATATGACTGATCCAGATGAAGTCTCAATTGACGCACCAACAGACACCGTTGGAACCATGCATCACTTGTTTCTTGCGGTCCATCACATGGACAAGAACAAGGTTGTGCACTCCATTGCGACTTCGAACGGTAAGACCGTGGTGTTCTGCGACACGAAACGAGAATGCGACAAAGTTGCTAATGCTCTTCAGGATCTTGGTTCGAATGCAGCAGCAATTCACGGTGATCTTCCCCAGAGTTCACGCGAACGCGCGTTGAAGCAATTCACCGATGGCAAATTGGACGTCCTGGTCGCTACTGACGTAGCCGCACGAGGGATCGACATTGACGACATTGCAGTCGTCGTGCATTACGTGCCGCCGATTGATCCAAAGAACTACCTGCATCGCTCTGGTCGCACCGCGCGCGCTGGGCGCGACGGCTGGGCAGTAACCCTCGCTGAATACAACCAACACACGACCGTGCGAATCATTCAGCGGGCGTTGCGTCTTGCAAATGACGCACCAATTGAAGTGTTCTCAAATGACGTTCGTTTGCGTCATTTGCCTGACTTCAAAGTGTGATTACTTGGCGAGCCAAGCTGGGCGCTTGGTTTCGTAGGAACTGATCGCATCGGCGTGGGTGAGGGTAATTCCGATGTCGTCAAGGCCGTTAAGGAACCGATGCTGAACAGATTCGTTCATCGGGAATGATGCCTTCAGCCCCAGTGCGGGCACTTCGACAACAAGTTTTTCCATGTCCACTGTGATTGGAGTTGCTGGATCTTTTTCGATTGCATCCCAGATGCGTACAACATCTGATTCGGGCAGCACCACTGGCACTAGCCCGTTCTTTGTGCAGTTGTTGCGGAAGATGTCCGAAAATGATGGTGCGATTACCGCGTCAAAGCCGTACTGCTGAATCGCCCACACGGCATGTTCACGCGATGAACCAACACCGAACGACGGCCCCGCCACCAGAACCGTGGCTCCCGCAAAGCGTTGATCGTTGAGAACGAAGTCTTTGTCGTCACGCCATGTGGAGAACAGGCCCGCTTCAAAGCCAGTGCGTTCCACGCGCTTCAACCAGTCCGCTGGAATGATTTGGTCGGTGTCAACATCACTGCGTCGCAGTGGCACACCGGTTCCCGTGATTACGTGTACAGCTTTCATGGTTAGCGTCCTCCCAGATCGTCGGGTGTGGCGAAGTGTCCGGCCACGGCAGTGGCAGCGGCGATTGCAGGGGACACGAGATGTGTGCGACCGCCTCGGCCTTGGCGGCCTTCAAAGTTGCGGTTGCTCGTGCTCGCGGCGCGTTCGCCGGGTGCGAGTTTGTCGGGATTCATGGCCAGACACATCGAGCACCCTGGCTCACGCCAATCAGCGCCAGCAGCTTTGAAGATTTTGTCGAGACCCTCGGCTTCTGCCTGCGCTTTGACCGCGTGACTGCCTGGCACGATCATGGCGCGCTTAATTGATACCTTGCGGCCATCGAGCACCGCAGCGGCAGCACGTAGATCTTCAATGCGACCGTTGGTACATGACCCTATGAAGATCGTGTCTACTGGGATGTCGCGAATTGGTGTACCGGCTTTGAGGCCCATGTAGTCGAGCGCGCGCGCAACGTTGTCGCGCACAGTTGGGTCAGCAAAATCATCAGGGGAGGGGATGCTTGATGTGATCGGCGCAACTTGTGCCGGGTTTGTACCCCAAGACACATGTGGAGCGATGTCGCGCCCGTGCAGAACCACTTCCTTGTCCCATTTCGCACCTGCATCGGTTTGAAGCTTGCGCCATTCGTCAAGTGCTTGTTCCCATGCCTTGCCCTTTGGCGCATGCTTGCGTCCTTCGAGGTACGTAAAAGTCGAATCGTCCGGCGCAACCAACCCGGCACGCGCACCAGCTTCGATTGACATGTTGCACACAGTCATGCGACCTTCCATCGAAAGGCTGCGAATTACAGAACCGCGGTATTCAATTACGTGGCCGATTCCACCGCCGGTTCCGATCTTGCCAATGATTGCCAGAATCACGTCTTTAGCAGTGGAACCAACTGGCAACTCGCCATCGACTTCGACACTCATGTACTTCGGTGCGGACTGTGGAAGTGTCTGGGTCGCAAGAACGTGTTCAACCTCACTGGTGCCGATACCAAATGCAAGCGCACCGAATGCTCCGTGAGTTGCCGTGTGACTGTCGCCGCACACGATGGTCATGCCTGGAAGTGTGCGCCCCTGCTCTGGGCC
>CAZXAX010000003.1:9995-16669 GCA_964638795.1 uncultured Bifidobacterium sp.
ATCAGCGAGTTGCCGTTCTCATCTGTGTGGACCAAGTGGTTGTTCCACACCTTCTCTGGAAGTGTTGTTGCCATATTCGTCTCGGTTCTTTGCAAATCTCACTATGTGGGATTAGATTCCTAACTAATGGACAGTGTAGGTGGAGTTGGCGTTCTTGACAAGGCGATGACCGTGATTGAAGCGATTCGGGCGGCGGGTTCGCTCACGTTGCTCGACCTCGTTGATGCAACCGGTATCCCGCGGGCGACATCACACAGACTCGCAAGCGCGCTCGAACAGCATGGAATGCTGCGCCGTGATGAACTCGGCCGCTACCACTTAGGAACAACTTTCGTTGCACTCGGCGAAGCCGCGGAGCGCGACTTCCCACTTGCTTCACGTACGCGACCAATTGTTGAGACACTTCAGCGAACGACTCGCGAAGGTGTGCAGTTCTACGTGAAGGAGGGCAACATGCGGCGTTGCCTCGTATCGGTCGAAGCCAGTCACGGACTTCGCTGGATCGTGCCTGAAGGTTCATTACTTCCGTTGTCCAAGGGCTCAGCGGGGCACATTCTGAGTGGCGCAAAAATTGGCCCTTCTGGCTACTTTGAGTCTGTTGAGGAACGCGAAGCTGGAGTTGCATCCGTCTCGGCACCGGTGCGGTCGCGGTCAGGTGTGCTGTTGGGCGCACTGTGTATTTCCGGCCCGCTTGAGCGCATGACGCGCAAGCCTGGAGTGAAATATGGGAAAAAGCTTTTGGTGTCAGCAGCGGAGTTGCAACGACAGATTGGAATCTAGGCGTCTTCCCAAACGTTGAATCGTTGGCGCACTTGTGTGCATGACCAACACCATTTCCACAACTGACCCAAACGATGCGGCCAACACGCGCCTGTTACGTGCAATCGAGCGGCAACTTCACGAGAGTGAAATCGGATTCCAGCTAGACAAAGCGAGACTTTACGGTGCCACCACAAATCCATCGCCGAATGTTGATGATCCAAGTGAAATGTTCCGTCTTTGCTTCTTGGATGCGCATCAGGATGTTTATGACCTCCTTGAGCGCCCATCAAGTTCGGTGGCAAGAGTTTTTGATGCCGCAATTCTCGTGACCACAGGTTGGGCTACTCCGATTGAGAACTCAAGTGCAGAGCGCCGGCGTGTGCGTCTTACAGTGATGGTCTCAAACGAGGGTGTGGTTTCGGGGCTGCGATTTGAGGACGAATCATGTGAAGTGCTGCTCGATGAAGGCAGTGCTACTGGGGCGTTGAATGATGCAGTTCTGCATTTCTGGTTCGGTAGCGACGCTCCCTTGCATTCATCGGAAGCCGAGTAACAAGCCAAACCAAGGGCTGAATTCAAGGCATCACCTTCTAGCCTTGGAGATGTGACAACCGAAGCTGTCGAAATCCTCCCGTCAGATTGGCGCGAACAAGTACGCAATCTGGCCGCAGAGAAAGACGCTGTGATTCTCGCGCACAACTATCAAGTGCCCGAGATCCAGGACATCGCAGATCATGTAGGTGATTCACTGGCGCTTTCACGTGTTGCAGCGAAGGCAAAACAGTCAACGATCATTTTTTGTGGCGTTCACTTCATGGCCGAGACTGCCAAGATTCTCGCTTACGAGAAGCGGGTACTTATTCCAGATGCAAATGCAGGGTGCTCGCTAGCCGACACCATTACGGCTGCTCAACTGCGGGCTTGGAAGGCAGAGCACCCCGATGCGGTGGTCGTGAGCTACGTGAACACCACGGCTGCGGTCAAAGCTGAAACAGATATCTGTTGCACCTCATCAAATGCTGTTGATGTAGTTGCATCAATTCCCGAAGATCGTGAAGTTCTCTTCTGCCCAGACCAGTTTCTTGGCGCGCATGTGCAACGCATCACGGGTCGCAAAAACATGCACATTTGGATGGGTGAGTGCCATGTGCACGCAGGCATAAATGGTGCAGAGCTGAAAGCAATGGTGCAAGCAGAACCCGAAGCGGAGCTGTTCGTGCACCCGGAATGTGGCTGCGCTACGAGTGCGATGTATCTCGCAGGTGCTGGCGTTGTTCCCCCAGAGCGCACCAAGATTCTTTCCACTGGTGCGATGGTTGAAGCGGCACGGAACACCACTGCGAGCAAAGTTCTAGTTGCAACCGAGACCGGGATGATTTACCAACTCGAGAAGGCAAATCCTCGCGTTGAATTTCTGGCCGTGAATCGAGCCGCGGTCTGCAAGTACATGAAGATGATCACGCCGGGAAAACTTCTCCGTTCGCTGAAGATGGGTGTGGATGAAGTGAATGTGCCAAAAGAAACCGCAGACGCTGCGCGGTTATCGGTGGAGAGAATGATCGCTCTGGGGCAACCCTCGCTAACTGGCGAATAGCTGATGCTTCCCCAGCGAATCGCCCTTCCGCACTCTTCATGGACACGTGAAGTTGATGTGGTGGTGCTGGGGTCAGGTGCTGCAGGTTTGTCCGCTGCACTTGCTGCACGGCCGGTACGAGACGTTTTGATAATCACCAAAGACACCCTCGATGCAGGAAGCACCGCGTGGGCACAAGGTGGGTTGGCAGCAGTCCTAGACCCACGCGACAGCATTGAAGAGCACGTGCAGGACACGCTGGCGGCGGGTGCAGGACTGTGCGACGAGGCAAATGTGCGCATGTTGGTTGCTGAAGCGCCGACTGCGATTCGATATTTGCAGAGGCTCGGTGCGGCATTTGATCGCAGCGAAAACGAACTAGCACTCACTCGTGAAGGTGGACATTCGCAGCGCCGCATAGTTCATGCCGGCGGCGACCGGTCAGGGGCAGAAGTGCAACGCACCCTTGATGAGAGTGTTCGTGCCGCTGGTGTTGATGTGCTGGAGCGCGCTGTCGCAGTAGATCTTGTGATTGGTGTGGATGCCAGTGGTAATTCGGCGGTCATGGGTGTTGATGTAGCCATCTGCGATGAACGGGGAGCCGTCGTTTCGGTGGGGCGAGTATTCGCGCCTGCGGTGATTATTGCCACGGGTGGATTCGGACAAGTTTTTGCCAGTACATCTAACCCTCCTGCAGTAACTGGTGATGGTTTGGCAATGGCATTAAGAGCAGGGGCGGTTGCGCGTGATCTTGAGTTCGTCCAATTCCATCCGACAGTGCTGTGGGCAGGAGTTGAAGCAAAGGGTCAACTCGCATTGATCTCAGAAGCAGTGCGTGGTGAAGGTGCATTGCTGTACGACGCCGCGGGTGAACGCGTGATGCAAGGCGTGCATCCAATGGAGGACCTTGCGCCACGCGATGTTGTGGCGGCCGCAATTAGTTCTCGCATGGCTGCATCACCAAATGGTGTGGGTACACATGTGTATCTAGACGCTCGAATGATCAATAACTTTGCAGAGCGATTCCCAGCCATTTTCGCATCTTGCATGAATAACGGTATCGATCCCCGTAAGGAGATGATTCCAGTTGCACCAGCAGCTCATTACGTATGTGGTGGGGTAGATGCAGATCTCGATGGCCGGACAAATATCAGTGGATTGTTTGCAGTAGGGGAAGTCGCATGCACTGGAGTGCATGGCGCGAATCGCTTGGCTTCGAACAGTCTCACTGAAGGTGTTGTGGCTGGAACTCGAGTTGGGCGAACACTTGCTTGGGACTTGCCACGAACCGATCACCTTGCGCCCGTGTCATTTCCACAGGGCTACGTCTTTGGTATCGATTCTGATGCACGTACCGCAACCCGCGCGGCAATGTCGCGTGATTTTGGAGTGATGCGTGACCCCACAAAGATGAAATCCGCCATCGCGGAACTCGACTCACTGGCTGCTCCTGGTGCTGAGCCACTCTCGCGGCAGACCATTGAGGCAGCGAATCTGCTGACAATTGCCACTGCTGTAGCCAAAGCTGCAATGCAACGTACCGAGAGTCGTGGTTGCCACCGCCGGACTGATTTTGCCGGGCCCGTGCCTGAATGGGAGCGGCATATCGATGTGCGTCTTCATGACGGCGCGATAAGAATTGACGATCATGCCTGAGTTCAGTGAGTTGTCACCCAACACCCGAGGGCTTCTCGAAGCGGTCGGACTCCCATCTCACTCGGTACGCGAGATCATTGTCAATGCACTGCTCGAAGATCTTGTCGATGGTGACGACATCACCACAAATTCCACAGTGCCCGCGGAGCAGCGAAGCGAGGGTGTATTTGCATCGCGCGCTGAAGGTTGCATTGCTGGAGTACCACTTGCAATCGCTGTACTCGACGTGATTGGTGGCGAGATAAGCACAGAGATACTCCGCGGTGATGGTGCGCGCGTGAAGAAAGGCGATCACATTTTGCGAGTGGCTGCACCAACACGCAGGCTGTTGACTGCGGAGCGCACCGCGTTGAATCTCTTGTGTCACCTATCGGGTGTGGCAACGCACACAGCTAGGTGGACCGATGCTTTGCAAGGCACAACGGCCAAAGTGCGTGATACCCGCAAAACCACTCCTGGATTGCGAGCCCTCGAGAAGTACGCCGTGCGTTGCGGCGGTGGATTGAACCACCGGATGTCGCTGTCTGATGCCGCACTGGTGAAGGACAACCACATCGTCGCCGCGGGTGGCGTGGCGGAAGCATTTGCAAAGATTCGCGCTGTCGCCTCGCACATTCCAATTGAGATTGAAGTGGACACAATTGAACAACTTGAGACAGCACTAGCGGCCGGTGCTGATGTTGTCCTGCTTGACAACATGCCCCCCGAAGTTTTGCGTCAGGCTGTTGCAGTTTCGCGCGACCACACCAAGAAAACAGGCAAAGCCGTGATTCTTGAGGCAAGTGGCGGACTCACACTTGCCAACGCCAACGAAGTCGCCGCTACGGGTATCGACTTCATCTCAGTTGGCGCGCTCACGCACTCATCGCCAGTACTTGATATCGGGCTTGATCTGACAACAGTTGTCAGCTGAGCTTTTGCTCCAGCCATTCCGCTTCTTCTGATCCCATTGGGGTTGAGGGTGAACCATTCACCATTGGCCAGATTTCCTCGGAGATCAACCGATAGTTACCAGTTGCGCCAAGCTCACCAAGTAGTGCATAGAGGCCAAGGTTTATTCGCTGAATAAATACAAATGCACGAGGCACGGATGCGTATTGAGCGATTGGACTGCTGCGGTCAAAGGTATGCCGCACAATTGACGTGGCGTAATCCGAATCCCACGTGGTGATCTTTGATTCGCGTACGGGAGAGTAAAAGTGCGAGAAGTATTCGCCCGCTTCATCGGTTGTAATCGGCGCATCTTTCTGCAAGAGACCAGCATTCTCCACGATCATTCGGAATTTGGCATCATCATGTTGAATGGCAGCGGCTTCGACCATGTCTTGAAAGGTTTGCATTTCATCGTCCGTGAAGTGCTTAATCAAGCCGAAATCGAGAAATGAAACTTTTCCGTTGCCGTGGAAGATGTAATTGCCGGGATGCGGATCGCCATTGAACATATGGAATCGGTACAGGCTTCGAAATACGAACCTAAAGAGTGTTTCGCCCGCTTTGTCACGCTCTTCTTGACTCCATGTAAGAAGTTCTTGCCAAGTGTGACCCACCACGAGATCAGTAGTGAGCACTCTGGAAGTTGATAGATGATCCACGACTTCAGGGACATTGATGTATGGATGGCCACGATAGAAATCCGCGAACAAGCGCTGGTTCTTGGCTTCACGTGTGTAGTCCAACTCTTCGATGAGTCGCTCACGAATCTCAGCCACCATCTCATCTGGGTCCAAGCCTTTGAATCCGAGCGACAAGAGGGTGCCAAGAAGATCCGCGTTGCGAAGGTCAGCCTCAATTGCCTGGTCAACACCGGGGTATTGAATCTTCACAGCAACCGCACGCTCAGTATTAGTAGTCGGGTCAAGAATCAGTGCGCGGTGAACCTGCCCGATTGACGCCGCTGCGATTGGCGTTGGATCCCACTCGAGGAAGAGTTCAGATACATCACGACCAAACTCTTCACGAATAACTGATTCGGCGAGCTCGCGGCTCATTGGTGGAGCACTTGCTTGCAGTTGCTGAAGTGTTAGTCGCAAAGCATCTGGAAGGCCATTATCGAGGTAACTCGCCATCTGGCCGAGTTTCATCATTGCGCCTTTCATGTGGCCGAGACGCTCAGTTATTTGTTCCGCTGTTCGCATTTCGCGTTCGGCGGTCAACTGTTCTTTGCGTTCAGCCGAGGCGAACATTTTGCGCGCAGCAGTTGTGGCGTATCCGCCACCGATTCGAGCACCAAGGCCGGCCACTGCAAGTGTGCGGCGCACACGACTGCGTCGAAATAGCTTCTCGGCCATCGCTACACCCTCGCCAGTGCGGACTGACAGGCCCGCACAAGGGCGGGCACGAAGGAGTGTTGGTGCTCTACCACGGCATCGTGATTTCCGTCTGAGCGAAACGCCTCGGCTTGTGGCAACGCTTCAAACAGTTTGATTTGGCGCTTGGTTGGGACAACGTTGTCCGACATGGTGACCAGCACCGATGCGGGCAGATCGAGTTCGTGCAGCCAAGCGCGGGAATCAAATTCTCCGATAGCGCTACCTGCTTCAAGAATCATGCGCCAGTCGTGTCGCGAGGCCTCTTCAATCGCCCATGGATGCCAGCCTTCGGCCTTGCGATTCAGATACGCATGCTCTGTAATCCACTGACGTGCTTGGGCTGGTGTGTACTTAGCAAGAGTGGCGAGCCCTGA
>CAZXAX010000003.1:16769-21448 GCA_964638795.1 uncultured Bifidobacterium sp.
CGGCCGTGTCCGCGGTGATCGAGGGCGACAATATTGAAATGTTCAGCAAGTGCGTCGTACGAAGTGAACCAGTTGAGATCAGCTGTAGCCGTCCAGCCATGCAATAGGAACAGGGTCTTGCCATCGGCATGGTTGAAACGCTCACGTATGAAGGTGGTTCCGCGTCCTTCTAACTCGACATGGCGTCCAGGTGGAACCGGTGGTTGTGTCGGTGCAATCTCATCAACCACCTCAATTGCATGCGAAAGGGCATCAACGGTGTCGCGCATTGCACTGAAGTCATGGGCAAGCGACTGAACTTCTTCGCTCAGTGAATGCTTTGAGTCCACATCTCCCTTTCGGGTTTAGGCGCTGTGCACCTCAACCGACACGATCTGAACTTTCAGTCTGCCGTTGGGACCGTCGTATTCCACCCATTCTTGAACCTTGCGGCCCTGGAGCGCTGAGCCCAATGGCGAATTAGGGCTCATGATGTCGAGATCATCGAGTTCCTCTTCAATGTGACCGAGGAAGTATTTCTCCGACATGTCAGGATCATCGCCCTCGTAAAGGATCTCAACGACAGTGCCGATTCCCACGACACCATGATCAGGTGCGGCAACTATCTCAAAGTTGCCTTCTTCCAACATTGCTTCGAGTTGACGGATGCGGCCTTCCATGTGGCCTTGCTCGTCCTTGGCGGCGTGATAGTCGCCATTCTCGGAAAGGTCCCCGAGTTCTCTTGCGCGTTCGATCTTTTGCGACACTTCAATACGGCCTCGAGTGGTCAGGTCGTATAGCTCGCTTTGCAAGCGGTCAAAGGCTGCCTGTGTGAGTTGATGCCTAGCCATAAGGGTTAAAGGCTATCTGCAATGGCTTTGTGGCTGGCATCGAGTTCTAAAATCGTCTTTCTATGTCGAACAAAGTCGCGGTTATTGGCGGAGATGGAATTGGCCCAGATGTGGTGCGCGAAGCGCTGAGGGTGGTTAAGGCCGCTGGCGTGAACTTGGAAACCAAGGAATTCGACCTTGGAGGTTCAAGGTTTCTGCGCGACGGCGAAATTCTGAGCGATTCAACTCTTGATGAATTGCGCCAATTTGACGCGATCTTGCTTGGTGCGGTTGGCACACCAGATGTGCCACCTGGAGTAATTGAGCGTGGCTTGCTCCTGAAGATGCGATTTGATCTTGATTTGTACATCAATCAACGGCCCTTTGCTGGTGTGGCGCCGGGCCATAACAAGCCGCATGACTTTGTGGTCATTCGCGAGAACACTGAAGGCCCGTATGTTGGCGAAGGTGGCGTGCTGCGCAAGGGCACACCTAATGAAGTTGCTACCCAAGGCAGTGTGAACACGCGCGTAGGAGTTGAGCGCTGTGTTCGCTACGCATTTGAACTCGCGTCAAAGCGTGAACGCAAGCATGTAACTCTCGTGCACAAGACGAATGTCTTGACCTTTGCCGGTGATCTGTGGCAGCGCACGTTTGATCTCGTTGCCAAGGAGTATCCACAAGTCGGGACCGCTTACAACCATGTTGACGCGGCTTGTATTTATTTCGTCCAAGATCCGCATCGTTACGACGTGATCGTGACCGACAATTTGTTTGGCGACATCCTCACCGATCTTGGTGGCGCTGTCAGCGGTGGCGTAGGGCTCGCATCTTCGGCGAATCTAAATCCAGCTCGAACCGGGCCCTCAATGTTCGAACCTGTGCACGGATCAGCTCCCGACATCGCCGGCCAGAACAAGGCGAACCCGATCGCCGCAGTGCTCTCAGCGGCATTAATGCTCGATTTTCTTGGCGAATCTGCGGCTGCTGACCGCATTCGCAAAGCCTGCGACCAAGAGCATTCAGGTACAACAACAGGAATTGGCGACGCGATTGTCGCTGCACTCAAGTAATTTGAACGAACCGCATCGCGATTAGAGGAAACATGCCCATTCAGACCACTCCTAAAATTTGGATGAACGGAAAGCTCGTCGATTGGGACGATGCAAAAGTGCATGTGTTAACCCACACTTTGCACTACGGCACCGGCGTATTTGAAGGTGTCCGCGCTTACGAAACCGCTGATGGCCCTGCAGTCTTTCGTTTGACCGAGCACATCGAACGGCTTTTTGCGAGTGCCCACATCATGGGTATGGACATTCCATTTACCGTTGAAGAGTTAGTTCAGGCAACCAAAGACACCGTGAAATCAACAGGACTCCCGTCCTGCTACGTACGGCCGCTGGCCTACTACGGCTACGGAGAAATGGGTTTGAACACCTTGCCTTGCAAAGTTGATGTCGCAATTGCTTGCTGGCCGTGGGGTGCGTATCTCGGTGACGATGCGATCACTAAGGGTGTCCGATTGAAGATCTCTTCATGGACACGCCACGACCACAACATCATGCCGCCGGCAGCCAAGACCGTGGGCAACTATGTCAACTCCTCGCTGGCCAAAGTCGAAGCACTGAAAGCTGGTTACGACGAGGCGCTGATGCTAAGCCCACACGGCTTCATTGCTGAATGCACAGGTGAGAACGTCTTTGTGGTTCGTCATGATCGGATCATCACGCCACCGACCTCCGCAGGCGCACTTGAAGGCATCACGCAGTCGAGTATCGCCACAATTGCCTCTGATCTCGGAATTCCGATGGTTGCAGAGAACCTTGCGCGCTCCGATGTGTACATCGCCCAAGAGATGTTCCTTTCGGGAACAGCTGCAGAGATCAGTGCTGTGAACAGTGTTGACGATCGCGCAATTCCTTGCCCAGGGCCAATCACGAAGCAGATTGCCGGTATCTACGCTGATGCTGTTCGCGGCAAGATAAGCAAGTACAGCCACTGGTGTGAACTCGCCTAACGAGTTCAGCCAAAAAGCTGCACTTCATCACCGGGTTTAATGACACCAGGTGTGTGCACCATTGCATAGAGACGCGAAGTATCTCCGCGCTCATGACTCATTTTTCGGTAATCACCATCGGTGAACCATGACTTGTTTTGTGAGCAAGGAATTGCGAATGCAGTTATCTGGCAAACCACTTCACCAATGCGCATGGTCTTTCCTGGTAGAGCAGAAGCCCAATTGAGATCTTGCACGGTTATGTTTTCGCCCGCACTGCCATATGTAATTGGATCGCCGTTAGCGCGAAATGCATCAATAACTTCACGGCTCCAGATGCATAGTGCTTGCCAGGGGCGACCATGGTGATTGCGTGACGCCTGCACATCGCCGTCTACGCCCGCGAATGTGATGGTGGCGTGGTTGATCTGTGGCTTCGGAACACCGCCACCATTTGCCTGAAGTGTGTGCACGCTTCCCGTTCCGGCTAGCCGCGAGCCATCTGCAGTCCTCAGAATTGGCCAAAGCGATTCCAAGAATTGAGCAAGCGCATCGGGCGTATACCTTGCAAAATTTTTGTCCAGATGGTGAGCTACCTGATCCAACGAATCAGCTGGATAGGTAATCGTGGGGTCGAGCATCTGCGCAAGCGACCCAAGCCGCTCACGCAGGTCCGTATTGCGGGCAGCATCTGTGCTGTTCCATGCGTGGTGGCTATAGATCTCTGCTAGCGCCTGCAAGGTGCGCCGGGCATCGGTTTTTGTGTATTCGTAAGGGCCAATAACGACATACGGACGAGCCATGACTGGCACCATAGCGGGGGACTGACGCGCTGGGGTTGCAATCGGAGTCACGGTGCGTAAGACTTGGAAGCATCATGAAGTCCTCAAGCACCGCCGAGATCATCATTATTTGTTAGGCGTACGTCCACATACACGTACGCCGCCGCCCACAAAGAGGGCGGCTTTTTTGTTTACCGCCCCGAATTGAGAAAGAACAGCAATGAGCACGAATCAGAACACAAAAGAACTCGTCGAAGTATTCGACACCACATTGCGTGACGGCATGCAGGTTGAAGGTGTTTCCGCCACAGTCGAAGACAAACTTCGCATCGCCGAGCAACTGAACTATCTCGGAGTTCACTTCATTGAGGGTGGATGGCCAGGAGCGAACCCAAAGGATGTGGAATTTTTTGAGCGCGCTGTCAAGGAATTACGCCTTGATGCATCAACCCTCGTGGCTTTTGGCTCCACACGCCGTCCGAAGGGCAAAGTTGATGATGACGCAACTTTGAAGAATCTCATTGATGCGAATACTTCAGCGGTCTGCATTGTTGCCAAGAGCTGGGATTATCACGTGACTGAGGCACTGCAAACCTCGCTCGATGAAGGTGTTGCGATGGTTGCTGACTCGGTCGGTTTTCTCGCTGGTCACGGCAGGCGAGTGCTGGTTGACGCTGAGCACTTCTTTGACGGTTACAAGCGCAATCCCGAGTTCGCTCTCCGTGTACTCGAAGCAGCGGTGATGAAAGGTGCTTCACATCTTGTTCTTTGCGACACGAACGGAGGCTCTTTGCCACATGAGGTTGGAGCAACAGTGGAAGCGGTCATCAAGCACCTCGGATCAGATGTGACCATCGGAATTCACTGCCACGATGACACTGGTTGTGCTGTCGCCAACTCAATGGCCGCGGTTCTTGCTGGCGCACGGCATGTGCAAGGCACCTTGAATGGTCTAGGCGAGCGCACAGGAAACACGAATCTCACGACCGTGATACCGAATTTGCAATTGAAGATGGGTTATGAGTGCCTTCCCGAGGGTCGCCTTGAGCGCATCACTGCTGTGAGCCATCACGTAGCTGAGGTGCTCAA
>CAZXAX010000003.1:21548-30456 GCA_964638795.1 uncultured Bifidobacterium sp.
CACTTTGAAGCTGCGGATGCATCTCTTGAACTTCTTATGCGCCGCGCGACTGGGTGGGAGCAGGACTTCTTCCGTGTTGAAAGCATGCGCGTGATCACCGATGAAACCGGTGATGCGCCTTTCACTACTGAGGCCACGGTAAAGGTATGGACTGGAAACAAGCGCGAAGTGCACACAGCCGAAGGCAATGGTCCGGTCAATGCAATTGACAAGGCGCTGCGTGCCTCTTTGCAGGAAAAGTTCCCGCATCTTGCAAAAGTGCATCTCACCGACTTCAAGGTGAGAATTCTTGATGGAGCAACCGCAACTGGTGCCGTTACGCGGGTATTGATTGATGCCACCGATGGATCACGCACTTGGACCACTATCGGCGTATCCGGAAACATCATCGAAGCATCATGGCGAGCACTTGAAGAGTCACTAATTTTCGGGCTACTTCACGCTTCTCAATAGGTGTGCTGATCGCTGGTTTCCAAGTAGTTTGTAAACCATGTCAGCCCCACGATTCGCACCGGTAACGCCACGCCAAGAAGTCGACGCTTACGAGAGCCCCGATCATGTACCAGCCTCTTGGATGCCGAATCGCAAAGCTGAAGTAAGCGGATTTCAGCCGAGCGGTCGTCGACTTGGGTACCAGGGGCCCGACCAGGGCTATGCGTTAACTCTCGCGAATCGTTACCGCAAACAGATCAAAGTAAGAAAAGGTGAGACCGTTGAGGATGCCATTCGTGGAACGGTAGCCATCGCTTTGCGGCGAGCTTCTATCTATGGTCGTGGCCCAGTGATTCATGACATCAAGTTGGCACTTGGAATCTGGGCTTGGCTCGACGAACAAATACCCGAAGAACTTGCTGCCGCACGCCGCACATTGTTTGAGGGTGTCGGAAACGTGATTCACCACTATGCCGAATCACGTGATGTTGCAGACCGTGTGCCTGAGTCAACTTTGCGTCTCGCACCAGACGAAGTAGTCCGCAGGATGCCAGGGGACTGGCGCGCCCTCACGGGCAGCTGATTACTTCAGCTGATCTCTTTCAGCACTTGCCTAGCAAGCCGAATCGCACCGCTGTTGTGGTTGGGGCACGGCGCATTGCCCTCTAGGTAGTCAAGCGTGCTGTTGGGGCACAAGTGAACTCCATCAGTAGCTCGAACTCTAACGACGCCCATGGAGCAATGATCCTTGTCGAACCATTTGCAAGGTAGATATTCGGTGTAAACATCGTTGTCGTACAGGAGATCTGCGCCATCGATGTAGTGGTAATTCATCTTTGAATCTGCGAGTTCGCGAAGTTGCATGTTGCGGTAATCAGCCGCGGAAACATCAACTCCCGAATCGAGTTGTAACTCGTCAATAATTAGACGCGCGAATCCAACGAAATAGATCTTTGATTCTGGAAACATTGCAGCGATTGTTCCCGAGTCACGGACCGTTTTTCGCATTCCGGCCATTCGTTGTGGATCGCCTTTGGCTCCGTTCATGCACTCGGCAAATAGATTCCCTACGAACAAGATCACGACATGTTTCGGCTGGTATTTTGCCGCGTCCTTTTCTGCTGTCTCGATCCATTGACATGGGCTGGAACCGCTGAAGACCCGCGAGAGGGTCTTGCCACCTGACTTTTTTCGGACTCCTGATGCAACTAGAGAATAAATCTCGCGTCCAATTGAGTCGCCGTACATGATCAGATCAACAGGAGTTGTTGAGGCACTGATCGTGTTTGGTGTCGTGGTAGTCAGTGCGGCTTCTGTAGTGGGTGACGTCAAGGTATCTGATGGCTCAGCTGACTTGAGTGCACACGCACTTAAAGACACAGTCAGGGCACAACCAATGAAGAGACGCTTCATTCGGCGGAGTGTGCCTCAAGATCAGCAAGTGAAACAAACTCAAGTGTGGCTGCATGTGTTGCTTCCAACAAGACCTTCGGTGCCTGCCCAGCTTCCAGAGCCTCGGCCCACCGTGACGCACATAGGCACCACTTGTCACCGGCCTTCAAACCGTTGAAGCCATATTGGGGCATTGGTGTTGAGAGATCATTGCCGGCGTTTTTAGAAAAAGTGAGAAAATCATCTGTCATAACTGCACAGACCGTGTGCACTCCAAAATCATCGCCGCCAGTTTCACAACAACCATTTCGGTAATACCCAGTCATTGGATTTGTGCAACATGATTCAATCTCGCGTCCGTATACGTTCTTTTGTTGAGAAGCCATGTGCCCACGGTAGCGACATCAAGCCCAACTAACCTTGGGATTGCGATGAATTCAACGCCCTCAGCCACCAACGGTAAATTTCGGTACAGATTTGCCCCTTCGCCTACAGGCTTTTTTCATGTTGGTGGTGCTCGAACCGCTCTCTACAACTGGGCTCTCGCACTGAAGCAGGATGCCACTTTTGTCCTGCGAATCGAAGACACAGACGAAGCACGAAACAAGCCAGAGTGGACCGCAGGAATCATTGATGCACTCGCGTGGATTGGTATTGGCACAGGGGACCCCCATTTCGAGGGACCGTACTTTCAGTCACAGAATTCGAAGGAGCATGTTGCGGCTGCCCACCGTTTGTATGAGGCGGGTCACGCCTACTACTGCGATCTGACATCTGAGCAGATCCAAGAGCGGGCCAAAGTAAACGGCAAGCCCGGATATGACGGTTACTCGCGCGATCGCGGACTCGGCCCCGGGCCTGGCCACGTATTGCGATTCCGAGTTCCAGAAGGTGTAACTGTCGTTGATGACCTTGTGCGCGGTCGGGTTGAATTCGATAACAGCACGGTTGAAGATTTTGTCTTGTTGCGCGGGAATGGAACTCCGATGTTCTTGCTGGCAAACGTGGTTGATGACATATTGATGTCCATTACTCATGTGGTGCGCGCTGAAGAGCATCTCCCCAATACACCAAAACAACAGTTGATCTGGAGCGCTCTTGGGCACGCACCACCGGTGTGGGCCCACGTACCTGTATTGGTGAATGAGCAGCGCAAGAAACTGTCAAAGAGGCGAGACAAGGTTGCGCTAGAGCAATATCGCGATGAGGGTGTCATTGCTCCAGCGATGATCAATTATCTGATGACCCTGGGTTGGGCTCCGGCGGGGGATGCGGAAATAGTTCCGTGGGAGAAGATCGTCAATGAATTTCGTCTCGAGGACGTGAATCATTCGCCTGCTTTTTTCGATGAAAAGAAACTTGCGTCATTCAATGGCGATTATCTGCGAATGCTCACCGTTGACCAGTTCATATCGGCTTGTTCGCCGTGGGTCACCAGCGAATCCGCTCCGTGGCCACAAGCA
This sequence comes from uncultured Bifidobacterium sp., assembly GCA_964638795.1. Classification (GTDB taxonomy): domain Bacteria; phylum Actinomycetota; class Acidimicrobiia; order Acidimicrobiales; family Ilumatobacteraceae; genus CAIYHK01. Next base: position 24,836 of record CAZXAX010000003.1, read on the forward strand.
AACTTTGATGCACGAGACTTTGCTGCGATAGCGCCACTGGTGCAGACCCGAGTTGGGTATTTATCGGAAGTGCCGTCAATGGTGGATTTCTTGTTCCTCGAGCAACCACCAGTGGATCCAGATGCATTGGCAAAAGCGATGAAACCGGAATGGGCAGCACAACTGTTACGAGATGTGGTCGCGGTGTTCGCGGCCTGTGGTTGGCAGCACGATGTTCTCAAGACCGAACTGGAAAAAATTGGCGAGATTCACGGTGTGAAGCTCGGCAAGGCGCAGGCGCCAGTTCGAGTTGCGGTCACTGGACGCAGCGTCGGCCCTCCTTTGTTTGAGTCGCTTGAGTTGCTTGGACGCGACAGAACACTTGCTCGTTTGAAGGCGATTCTTGGCTGAACATCGCCGATCGTGGCCGGTGTTCATCTGGGCATCGTTATTCGTGGTGGCTTCCTATCTCGCGGTAAATCTTTGCCAAGTGTGGTGGGCGGGCGCAGTTGATGCAGCGCGGGACGTTGACGCAATTGTTGTCCTTGGCGCAGCACAGTATGACGGCAAGCCATCGCCACAACTCCAAGCCCGCCTCGATCATGTATTGAATCTTTGGAACGATGGAATTGCCCCACGCATCATCGTTACGGGTGGCAATCGACCAGGTGATCGATTTACCGAAGCGAGCACATCGGCGGAGTATCTCAAAGACAACGGCGTCCCCAGTGAAGCGTTGTGGCTTGAAGACGCAGGTACGAACACTTTTGACTCACTCCATACAGTTAGTCAGATGATGAAAACATCTGGTCTGAAAACTGCAGTGGTTGTTACTGATCCATTTCACGAACTCAGGTGTGTTCTCATACTTGATCAACTCGACATCACCGCATATCCATCAGCTACGGGTTCAAGCCCCGTTCGCGGATGGACCTCTGTTTCTAAACACTTAAAAGAGGCGTTGGGCGTCAGCACGGGTCGCATTCTTGGGTTTCGCCGACTTCTATCAATTACGGGGTGAACCCTATAATCGAGAGGCTCCTTGGGGAGTGGTGTAACTGGCAACACAGCAGATTCTGGTTCTGTTATTAGGGGTTCGATTCCTCTCTCCCCAGCAAATTCAAGCGTTAAAACTCACTGCTCCACAGTGCGACGGATGGCAAACCCAAGCGCTAAGGCCAAGAATGCGATCGCAGCAATCTGATCACTCAAACTCAATCCCGTCGCTGCGAGAGCCTTATCTTCTGACTCAACAACAGAGATCGTGTACATCTCACCAGACTGAACTGGTGCGCCGTCAAGGCAGCCATTAGTGGCTCGCCAGATTGCCTCAATCTTGTGATCGCCCGTGTCCCCAAATTCATAGGGCACACCGATCTCGGCAACACCATCAACATCATCGTCTTGGACTGGAACGGTACTGACAATTTCACCATCAACGATGAGGTCAACAGTGCCAGCGGCGCTGCACGAGTCATAAGCCTGGAAAATCACATCAATTATCAAGGGTTCACCAATGACTATTTCATTAGGTAGATCAACTTGGACTGTGGCAGCAGACCCCGCGTTGGCGGAACCAATGAATCCAATGGACGCAAGAATGAAAGTTGTTATCGCAAGAGTTTTCTTCACTCCTGTCAACTTAAGCCGACGGTTGGCCCGCTACACGGGGAAGATGTACCGATTAGTTGCGGCGGCGAATAAGTGCGAAACCAACCCCGGCCACTATGAGGATCATTGCGGCAACTCCAAGTGAATTGCCGTTTGAGGCACCAGCTTTTACGAGAGTCGCAGTAACGCTGTCCTCGACTGATTCGGGCACTTCGCTAGAAGTAGTTGTTGATTCTTCTTCAACGCTTGTAGTGGTGCTTGCGGGTACCACCGTGATGATCTGGTCTAACTGCAGACCAGGCGCTAAACAGGACCCAACGTTGGGCAGTTCAATATCGCGTGGTGTGAAGTTTGCATTGATCGTTTGATCGCCAAGTGTGGTCATTTCAATTGCGAAGGTGTACTCATTAACACCTGCTGCAACGGTGTCCAGTAGTTCAACCGGGGCGAGTGCAGTGCTGTTAAGTACGAGTTCTAGATCGCCTTCCATTTCGCAAGAACCCGCTGACACAGATTGCAATGCAACAGTGATCACTGCATCTTGGCCGAGCTCAACTGTGGTTTCTTCAATATTGATAACCATGCTCGTCTCTCCAAAGCCCGCGGAGACCGTTGAGGCAGGAATTGCAAAGCAGGCTCCGATTCCGATAGCTGCTGCAAGTTTGAATAGTCGCATTGCGGTCCTTTTGTTTAGGCGTGAGTTCTCAAACCTTAGTGGTTTTACAAAATGTTAGGCTCGCATAGTTATGGAAAAGGAGTTGCAATGACTATTCCAGCGGCGCTTTACCTGCAAGATGCCCATTTAATTCGCGAAGGTATGGAGATTGCGCAGTACGCAGAGAAAAAAGGTTTCGACGCCGTTTGGCAGGCGGACAGTCGTCTCGTACGTGACTGCATGATCCCCATGGCCGCATTTGCCGCAGTGACAGAAACAATCAAGATTGGATCTGGTGTCGTTGATTGCTGGAGCAGGAATCCCGCGCGACTCGCAGCGATGTTCTCCACCTTGGACGATCTTGCTCCAGGTCGCACAGTTTTGGGTATCGGTGCGTGGTGGGATCCACTTGCAGCCAAGGTCGGAATAAAGCGTGACAAGCCATTGCGTGTGATGCGCGAGATCGTCACAGTCGTACGTGCACTACTTAACAACGAACGCGTTAGCTACGACGGTGAGTACGTGCATCTTGATGATGTCGAACTTGACTACGTCTATCAAGAGCGCCGACCGAAGGATGTGCCGATTTACATCGGAGCCACGGGGCTGAAGATGATGGAGCTCACAGGTGAGATCGCCGATGGGGTAGTGCTCAACTACCTCGTCTCTCCTGACTACAACGCACAAGCGATGGAAGCACTTGGTAATGGTGCGGCCAAAGCCAACCGATCAGTTGACGATCTGGATCGACCGCAATTGGTGGTCTGCTCTGTGCATGAGGATCGTAAAACCGCTCTTGACATGGCGCGCCTGATGGTGACCCAATACCTTGGCCAGCAGCCGCACATTATGAAAGCGAGTGGAGTTCCACAATCTTTGCTCGACAAAGTTGGAGAAGTGCTCACTTGGCCAGCAACTCACGAACAAGTTGTTGCTGCCTCGAAGCTCGTGCCGGATGAGATCGTGCAGATGCTTACTGCATCGGGCACTCCGGATGAAGCGCGCAAGCGTGCTGCCGAGTACATGAAGAACGGTGCGACCTGCCCGATCCTGTACCCACTCGGCGATGTGTACGCAATGATCGACGCGTTCTCTGGCCCGGAGTGGCAAGCCGCAAACGCCCACTGATACCCTCTATTTCTGCTACTTGGCCCCATCGTCTAGTGGCCTAGGACACCACCCTCTCAAGGTGGCGGCACGGGTTCGAATCCCGTTGGGGCTGCCAATCGGTCTTTAGTCAGTTTGGCAGTATGACCCCGATGTTGCCGATGGGAAGTCCTCCGCGATCGGCAACAACATAAGTTGGGCTCAAAACTGTTGGTGCATTACCGAGATTGCCAACTTCACCATCTTGGTTGTACCCCCAGCAACGCATCCGCCGTATCGCGGTGACGGCACAAGTGTGGGACGAGCCCACGGTGATTGCCTTCAAGTTGGTTAGCCCAATGACTTGGACGGGTTGATGCCTTGTAACGGTTGTGCCATCACCGAGCCCACCGAATTGGTTCCATCCCCAGCACTTGGCCACCCCTGTGGAGGACATCGCGCAATTGCTCGATCCACTTGAAGAAATTGTGGTGATGTCGTTACCTAGGTCTGCAACAACTAGTGGCGTATCCGATTGTTCGATGCGACGACGACCGAGCTGTTTTTGTCCATTTGATCCCCAACATTTCAGGTCTCCTGCGGCAATAAGTGCGCATGTGTGTAAAGACCCAGATGCAATGGCAACTGCTTCGTCGAGGTTGATGACTGTTACGGGCCCGTCGACATCAAATGTCGAGCCATTACCCAACTGCCCCTTCGTGGCCCATCCCCAGCACTTAACGACGCCGTCCATAAGAAGTGCACATGTGTGAAAGCCGCCCGCTGCAATCGATTTAACTTGCGTGCCTAAGTCGACAACATCCAGTGGAAGGTTGGATGATTCACTAGATCCATTGCCAAGCCGCCCATATCCGCCCGCGCCCCAGCACTTGACACCGCCCTCCACTAATACTGCGCACGTGTGCTCAGAGCCCGCAGAGATTGAGACAACGCCACTGTTCAAACCTCTTACTGCGACGGGGCGATTTGAGTCGATATTGCTGCCGTTGCCCAATTGACCGAAATCATTATCGCCCCAACATTTGGCGGCCCCATTTATGGTGACAGCACATGTGTGTGTCCGTCCCGCCGAAATTCCAATCACGTCCGCAGTTAAACCTGCAACTTGAACTGGATAAGAACGCGAAACATCTGATCTATTTCCAAGTTGTCCGACATCATTGCGTCCCCAGCACTTGACCGCACCATTACCTAGTAAGGCGCAAGTGTGATATGCGCCAGCAGAAATCGACGCCTGAAATCCAGCATTAACCGACGGTGTTGCAATTTCGTTGGCATCCCCAAGCACGTTTTGCGCCGGCACTCCTAGTACTGAGATCAGAATTGCTGAACTGATTAGAAATCTCTTCATAAGAGTCAAGTTACTACTCGATCTGAATCAGTGATTATCCCCTGTAAATGGACAAGGATGGACTCTCGAGAGACATGGAGAATGAAATGAACGCTGAATGGGGCCCACTAAGACACCTGATTGGTGAATGGGAAGGTGAAGGCGGGCTCGACTCGTCGTATTCGCACGCTGAAGGCAAAGTCCTAAAGACTCCATACCTTGAGAAAGTAACCATGAAGCCGTTTGGTCCTGTCCAGAATGGCAAGCAGTTTCTCTACGGTCTCGACTACAAAACGGCGATGTGGCGAGGCAACGAAGAGAATCCCTTCCACACGGAAGTCGGTTACTGGCTGTGGGACGCTGCGACCGGAGAAATTCTGCGGGGCTTTGTCGTGCCACGTGGAATTGTGGTGCTCGCTGGTGGATTCTCCACTCAGGATGCTGAGAGTTTCACTTTGACCGCCGAGAAGAACTCCAACACATGGTCCATTGGTGAGAACTCCTATTTGGCGAAACACGCAAGCACTGTGGCCTACTCAGTCACAATCACGGTTAACGGCCCTGATTCGTGGAGCTACAGCGAAGACTCGAGTCTCAAGATGGATCAATTCCCAGACATCTTTCCGCACACAGATCACAACACGTTGAAGCGAGTTAAGTGATCAATCGCTGCCCATCGCAGCCGAGAGTGTGAAGAGCAGAAGGCCAGCCAGCCAAACCGCGGCGTAGCCAATTGGGAACTCGTTTTCAACAATCCAATAGAGCAGCGGAAAAATCACTAGTCCAGGCGCGGTACTGAGGCCGATCAAGAATCCGATTAACCCCAGCCACTGTGTCCAGGTGATCGCATAGCCAATCCAAAGTATGAACGCACATAGTTGCGCGGCAATCAGGGCAAGCCCAGCAACGCCGTTGCGGGCAAGTTTGATGCCGTCGGAT
>CAZXAX010000003.1:30556-32233 GCA_964638795.1 uncultured Bifidobacterium sp.
GCAGCAAGCCGTGGAGTGCGGTGCGGCCCATATCCACCGATGATGATCGGGGGCGGGGACTGAATTGGTTTAGGCCAGGCTGGTGAGTCAGTGACTTTGTAATGGCTTCCAACGAAGTTGAACTTTTCGCCGTCGGGTGTTCGCCAGAGCCCGTCGATGATCTCGAGTTGTTCCTCAAGGATGTCAAAGCGTTCTTTGACAGGGGGAAACGGAATTCCATAAGCCTTGTGTTCGTCGTCGTACCAGCCAGCACCAAGACCTAATTCCACTCGACCGTTGGACATTTGGTCAACATTGGCCACGGCGATCGCAAGTGGTCCAGGAATACGGAAGGTTGCGGAGTTGACGAGTGTGCCGAGTCGAATTGTGCTGGTTTCGCGGGCGATACCTGCCAGTGTGATCCAAGCGTCTGAGGGGCCAGGCCTCCCTTCAACACCGCCCATGCTCAACCAATGGTCGGAGCGAAAAAAGGCATCGAAACCAAGTCTCTCGGCAGCTTGGGCAACACGAAGGAGATCGTCGTAGGTTGCACCCTGTTGTGGCTCAGTAAAAATTCGCAAACGCATGTTTGCAAACTAGACGATGGTGTCGATCAATCCCCATGAAAGTGCAGTTGAGGCATCAATTGTCCGTGCGGTCAAGCCGAGCAAAGCTGTGCGGTGTCGCCCTATGCGACGCGGCAAGCTTGCGGTCCCGCCGGCGCCAGGAATTAGTCCCAAACGAATCTCGGGTAAAGCGATACGAATGTCATCTCTTGCCGAAACCGACGGTGCAAAGGCCGGCAATTCGATTCCAGCCCCCATGCACGCCCCATGGATATTGAATTCAACACGATCACCCAACTGACAAAGAAGGCGTCCTGCACTGCGGGTTAGTCGAACGACATGTGATGTTGCGGTGTCTGGTCGGTCACCAAATTCGTCTAGATCACCTCCACTGCAAAACGATGGCCCGATTCCATCCACTAGCACTCGAAGCGATTCATCAGCGGTTGCGATTGTTAGGGCATTAACAAATGCGGCCTGTAACTCGGTGTTGAACGCATTGTGTCGATGCGGACGATTGAAAGAAATATGCAGTAGTTCGCCATCGTTAGCCACCAACAATGGCGAGTCGGTGGAATCATCCACTTGTTTTTTTGGTGTGCGTTCCCGCCAATCCTGAAATTCTGGTCCCCCTTGTAAAACCGAATAAGCGGCTGATTCTGCGACCAAGCTCTCTTCTACGCTCCGTGAGTCAACTCCACGTAGCAGCGATGCGAGCGTGATGCATGCCAGGGGAGATATGGCGAGGGATGCGCGAATTTCGTCAAGATCTAGGTCGTTCTCGATGAGAACATCGCAAATGTCGGCATGTTCAGTTTCAGTACCAAGAATCACGAAAGGCAACGCACTCAATGCGTCGTGGATGCCGTGGTCAAATGAGGCGATCTGGCCTGTGAGTACAACGGCCCCGGTGCCTACTCCGACACCGAAGCGAAGGTGGGCCAGGCCCGAGCCAACCACCTCAATGAACTCTTCTGCGGGGATCATGGAAAGATCAATGGGATGAACTTAGACCCGCGCACACTCGTTGGTGAAGTGCTCGCTGGTACCTGCCCAAAAGGTCAGATAGTTGCTGACTCGCCGGCTGAAAACGCAGCGATACAGATGGGTAAATGGATTGATGAGGCAACAA
>CAZXAX010000003.1:32333-33451 GCA_964638795.1 uncultured Bifidobacterium sp.
ATTTGGTTGTCGGTGACTGGGTATGGCCGCCACTCCGCGAGAGTTGCATTCGGTGATGACGCCGCGGCCGCTGGTGGGCTGTGCGACCAGGAGACCCCCGCGTTCACTGGTGACGCTTCGGGTGATCCTTTAACGGGTCTTGCTGGCGCTTTTGCTGTACTGCGCGCATTGGCTGAGGGTAGACGGTGTTTGTTAGATCTCTCAATGGCTCGGGTATGTGCATGGGCAGCGCACGGTGCATGATTGTTCGGTGACTAAAGGTGCGAGTAAATGAGTGAGATCAACATCAGCAATATGTTTCGCTTAGATGGTCGGGTCGCAATTGTGACTGGTGCTTCTTCGGGCCTTGGTCTTCGGTTTGCCCGAGTTCTTCATTCAGCCGGTGCAAATGTTGTGCTTGCGGCTCGGCGTCTTGATCGCTTAGAAGCACTTGCTACCGAGCTTCCAGGCGCGCTTGCTGTACGTACTGATATCGCAGATGATGCAGACCGAGTTTCTCTTATTGAAAAAACAATCCAAAAGTTTGGTCGAGTTGATGTCCTCGTGAATAACGCGGGCATTGGCACGCAAGTCGGCATTGAAGATGAGTCGCTTGAATTGTTCCGTCACACGATGGAAGTCAACACAACTGCCGTGTGGCACTTGAGCAAACTTGCTGGAAAACACATGGTGGCCCAAGGTGGCGGGAGCGTGATCAATATCGCTTCAATTCTCGGCCATGTTGCCTCAGCGCCGATGAAGCAAGCGAATTACACCGCTTCAAAAGGCGCAGTGGTGAATTTGACCCGAGAACTTGCCGTGCAGTGGGGTCGCAAAGGAGTTCGAGTCAATGCGATCTGCCCCGGATTTTTCCCATCAGAGATGACATCAACGATGGAAGGTGATGATCGAACCATGGATTACCTGCGGAGCAACTCGCCAATTCCGCGACTCGGACTTGAACACGAATTGGATGGTGCGATGCTTTTGCTTGCATCGGATGCGGGCACATTCATCACAGGTCAGTCAATAGTGGTTGACGGCGGATGGACAGCCCGCTGATGCATTAGCAGTAGCATCGAAAACCTATGTCTCAGCCACATTCGGCGCAGAATGCGCCGGTTCTACGCGAGGTACTG
>CAZXAX010000003.1:33551-59418 GCA_964638795.1 uncultured Bifidobacterium sp.
ACCTATGTCTCAGCCACATTCGGCGCAGAATGCGCCGGTTCTACGCGAGGTACTGAGGGCCCCTTCCGTCACTCGTTATTTGGTGACGTCATTTTGTATCTCGGCAGGAACCTTCATGCAGGCCGCAGCGTTGGGCAAACAGGTATATGACATAACTGGACGCGAACTTGATATCGGCATCGTTGGACTGCTCGAATTTGCCCCGGCCGCGTTGCTGGTTCTCGTAGCTGGTTATGTTGCGGATCGGTTCAACCGTCGAACAGTTGCTATGTGCGCACTTTCAGCTGAGATTCTCTGTGCAGGCGCATTGTTCCTCTACGGTCGACACGAACAAACATCAGTGGTGCCGATCTTTTTTATCGCTTTCGGATTCGGTGTTGCGCGCGCGTTTATGGCGCCTGCAACACGGGCAATTCCACCGTTATTGGCACCCGAAAACGGATTGCCTCGTGTCGTGGCTTTGAATTCAGCCACATGGAACTTCGCTTTGATCTTTGGCCCGGCGCTGTCGGGAATTTTCTATTCGATTGGTTCACAGTGGCCGTATTTTGCGGCCATGTTGATCATGACTTTCGCGCTGTTCCTGCTGAGTTCGGTTCAGTTCAGACGCGCGCAGGACCAGAGTGTGGCCGAAGAGCGACCCAGCATCGCTAAGGCAATGGAAGGCCTGCGCTTCATACGACGCACTCCAATCTTGTTTGCCGCTATTTCCCTTGATCTATTTGCGGTCCTGTTCGGTGGCGCGATCGCACTTCTTCCAGTGATCGCTGAAGAGCGCCTAGGTGTTGGCGATGTGGCGTACGGCTGGTTAAGAGCGTCTGCTGGCATTGGTGCATTGATGATGGGGCTCATCCTGATTGTGTTGCCAGTTAAACGAAATGTGGGCAGAACTCTGTACATCGCAGTAGCGGTGTTCGGTATTGCAACAATTGTTCTTGGCGTAACGCGCAGCTATGCGGTCGCTTTTTTTGCAGTGATTGTCCTCAGTGCGGCGGACATGGTGAGTGTTTTTATCCGTGCTTCGTTGGTGCCACTGGTTACGCCCGATGAAGCCCGCGGACGCGTAAATGCAGTTGAGAATGTTTTCATCGGCGCCTCAAACGAACTGGGGGCTTTTGAATCTGGTGCGGTGTCACAAGCAGCCGGTGTGCCATTCACCGTGATCGGTGGTGGTGTAGCCACGATTGCCGTTGTAGGTGTTTTCTGGTTTGCATTTCCTGTGCTTCGGCGGATCAATCGTTTTGAAGACATAGAGACGCAGGTTTGACGGCACCAAAAGTCCCTTGAGAACTAGGCTTCAATGGATGGCTGAAGATAAAAAACTCAAAGGATTTGCCAACGAATTTCGCTCATTTATCAACCGCGGCAATGTGGTGGACACCGCGGTCGCTTTTGTTATGGGTGTTGCGTTCAAGACCGTGATTGACGCTTTCTCAGGTGACGGTAAATCAAACTCAGGAATTCTTGGTGGAATTCTTGGCGCAGTGACGGGTGGGCAGCAGGCGAACTTCAACGATAAGGGAGTCACACTCAACGGCAGCTTTATCCCAGTTGGATCTTTCATCACATCAGCTCTGAACTTTGTGCTTGTGGCGTTTGTGTTGTTCGCCTTGATCAAGCTTTACAACCGTTTTCGCAATTCAAGCCCTGCCCCCACAACCAATGATCTGCTTGCTGAAATTCGTGATGAACTTCGCAAGCAGAATGAATCCTGACCAATGGGATCGCGAACTGCTCGCCTTTGGGCGGTGATATCGGTTGCATGTCTCGGGATGACCTCCTGTGGCTTGTTTGATGATGGAAACTCAACCAGTGGGCCGAACACGGTTGGTGGTGTTGGAAAAATCCCTGGCAGTGGGATCATTGGCTCTGCAACACTGCCGGACGGATTGTCGGTTAACTTTCCGGCAATTGAGGGGAAAATAATTGGTCCACAAGTCTCGGGGAACCGAGTGATGTTGATTGGCGACTCGGTTCTTGCTGGTACCGCTCGCCGTTATGGGGGAGAGACATGCGCTCAACTCGTTCCCCTTGGATGGCAAGTGGAGTTGAATGCAGAGGCCGGTCGATTCATTGATTTCGCACTGAAGGTCGTAGAGGAACGCATTGACGCTGGATGGGATGCGGTCGGAATCTTTATCGGAACCAATTACGGCGAGGATGAAAAGGTTTTTCGCGACTACTACACCGAAATATTGGACCTAATAGGTGATCGACCAGTACTGCTGCTGACTATCTCGCGTTACAAGGAAGAAATTGATGACGCCAATACCGTTATTCGTGAGCTTGCAAGCGAGTACGAAAATGTGTCGATTCTTGACTGGTCAAAACTCTCATCCGCAGAGGGCATGCTGCGTAGTGACGGAATCCATCCAACAGATCAAGGTCGAATTGTGCTGGCAACTTCATTAGCAAAGGCACTCGGCACAGCACCTATGACACCTGGTGAATGCCTCGACAGCAACTACGCAGATGATTCGGCAGTGTTGCCCGATGTGATGCCAGCACCCGCCACCACAACGACTCTTGGCGACAATCTAGGAACTACGACCACTTCGACTGCAACTTCAACATCATCTAGCTCAACCACTGCACCTTCCACCACTACGACAACGACGGCGGGCTGATGTTGCAGGTGAAAGATGTCGCCGTTGAAGTCGGCGGCAAGAAGGTTGTTGGCCGAGCGACTTTTTCAGTCATGCCGCGTGACAAAGTCGGGCTTGTAGGTCGCAATGGGGCAGGCAAAACCTCGTTCTTCAAGGTCTTGGGTGGCGAAGCCGAGCCCACTGCAGGAAAGATCATTCGCAAAGGTGCCTTTGGGTATCTGCCCCAAGACCCAAAGATTGAAGGCTTGTCCGATGGGCGCAAAGCGATTACTCACATTCTCTCGGGTCGCGGCATTGATGAAGACATGGAACGGCTCGAGAAATTGCGTATCGCAATGGAGGAGCGAGCTGATGAAAAATCGGTGACCCGATTCACCAATGCACAGGAAAAATTCGAAGCCAAAGGCGGGTACCGCGCAGATTCTGAAGCACGTTCAATATCTGCTGGTCTTGGCTTAAAGCCAGACCGTCTTGATTTGCCACTGAAAGTGTTGTCTGGTGGTGAGCGCCGCCGCGTCGAGTTGTCTCGTATTTTGTTTGCTGGCAGCGATGTTTTACTGCTTGATGAGCCGACCAATCACTTGGATATTGACGCCAAGACATGGCTATTGAACTTTCTTCGTGACTACAAAGGTGCATTGTTAGTGATCAGCCACGACCTTGAATTGCTGGATGAAGCAATTACACGCGTGATTCACCTCGACCGCCCTGAAGAAGAAGCTGTTGGTGAGGTAATTGAATATCGCGGCACCTACAGCCAGTACAAGGTCTCGCGAGCCGCAGATGAAGAGCGCCGTGCAAAGACAGCAATGTTGCAGTCCAAAGAAATTGACCGATTGCAGACCCTTGTGGATCGGTTCGGTGCAAAAGCCAGCAAGGCATCAATGGCGCACAGTCTTGAAAAGCGCATTGGCCGAATCGAATCATCACGCGTGACAGTGAATAATCGTGATCGAAAGTATCGCGTCAAATTTCCTGAACCACCGCCGTGTGGCACCACGGTGATCACCGGCAAGTCTCTTACGAAGTCCTACGGTGGGCCGCCGGTATTTGAAAATGTGGGGTTCGATCTCGGGCGGGGCGAAAGACTGTTGGTACTGGGCTTGAATGGTGCCGGCAAGACCAGCCTGCTTCGTATTCTTGCGGGGGAGAGCCAACCCGATTCCGGCAACTTTGAATTCGGCTATCAAGTGTGTGCGGGTTACTACGCACAAGAACACGACAACTTGGTGTCCACGATGTCACTGATTGACCACATGCGCCGAGAGGCACCACCACAGTTGGCTTTGACTGAAACATATCTGCGTGGACTTCTTGGGATGTTCGGCCTTTCAGGTGACAAGGTGTTTCAGGAGTCCGGGACATTGTCAGGTGGTGAAAAGACCAAGCTTGCTCTTGCCATGCTCATGGTCGGACGCAACAATTTGTTGTTGTTAGACGAACCCACAAACAACCTTGATCCACCGAGTCGTACGGCCGTTGCAGATGCCTTAAAAGACTGGCCAGGTGCAATCATCTTTGTTTCTCACGATGAAGAATTCGTATCGGAGTTAGCACCGACAAAAGTTCTACTGATGCCCGATGGGCAAACTGACTACTACAGCGAATCGTGGCTTGAATTAGTCAGCCTTGCGTAGCGTTCACTTGCTGATCTGAACTGGAGTGCCCCCGTAGGGCTTGTTGACGAGATCGAAGAAGTCATTTCCTTTATCGTCAACAACGATGAAGGCAGGGAAGTCCTGGACTTCAATTTTCCAGATTGCTTCCATCCCAAGCTCTGCGTATTCGAGAACTTCAACCTTCGTGATGCAATCTTGGGCTAGGCGCGCAGCGGGACCGCCGATTGAGCCCAAGTAGAAGCCACCGAACTCCTTGCAGGCATCGGTCACTTGGCGCGATCGGTTGCCTTTTGCGAGCATCACAAACGAGCCACCGGCCGATTGGAGATCATGAACGTAGGAATCCATGCGGCCCGCAGTGGTTGGCCCAAACGAACCCGATGCCATACCTTCTGGAGTCTTGGCAGGACCCGCGTAGTACACGCAGTAATCCTTCATGTACTGCGGCAACCCTTCGCCGGCATCAAGGCGTTCTTTCAACTTTGCATGTGCGATATCTCTTGCAACCACCATTGGCCCAGTGAGCATTACTCGGGTCTTCACTGGGTATTTGGACAGAGTGGCGCGAATTTCACTCATGGGTCGGGTGAGATCGATTGCGACTGCCTCACCATCTAGATCTGATTCCGTAACTTCAGGCAAGAATCGTGCGGGGTCGCGTTCTAGATCTTCAATGAATATTCCGTCGGCAGTGATCTTGCCGAGAGCCTGACGATCCGCACTGCACGAGACGGCAAATGAAACCGGACACGACGCACCATGGCGTGGAAGGCGAATGACTCGCACATCGTGGCAGAAATACTTGCCACCGAATTGCGCACCGATGCCAGTCTCTTGTGAGAGCTTGAGAATTTTTGCCTCTAGGTCAAGGTCGCGGAATGCATGACCCAGCTTGCTGCCTGATGTGGGCAGACCGTCCAGATAGCGAGCACTGGCAAGTTTGGCGGTCTCAACAGCGAGCTCGGCCGAAGTGCCGCCGATAACAACAGCCAAGTGGTACGGAGGACACGCAGCGGTACCAAGTGTTTTCATTTTCTCGAACACCCATGGCAAGAGGGTCTTCTCGTTTAGAAGTGCTTTCGTTTCTTGGAACAAGTAACTCTTGTTGGCAGAGCCGCCGCCTTTTGCCAGGAATAGGAATTTGTATTCCGCGCCATCGGTCGCAGAAATTTTGATTTCCGCTGGCAGGTTGTTGCCCGTGTTCACCTCGTCGTACATATTGAGAGGTGCCATCTGGCTGTAGCGCAGATTGCTTGTCTGGTACGTGTTGAAAACACCCCGTGCTATTGCTTCTTCATCGCCACCCTCGGTGAAGACAAACTGGCCCTTTTTGCCCTTCACGATTGCCGTGCCTGTGTCTTGGCACATTGGCAGAACACCGCCCGCTGAGATGCTTGCGTTCTTCAATAGATCAAGGGCGACAAATCGATCGTTGTCACTTGCTTCTGGATCGTCAAGGATTTTGCGCAGCTGCTCAAGGTGTCCGGATCGAAGAAAGTGCGCGATGTCGTGCATCGCAACTTCGGTGAGATGTGTGATTGCGGATGTGTCGACTTTCAGAAATTTCCCAAGTGGCGTGTCCACAGTGGAAACTCCGTCTTTGGATATCAAGCGGTAGTGGGTTGTGTCCTTTGTGAGAGGAAACAACTCGGTGAAATCGAACTCAGCCATGGTTCAACGGTAGGTCACTTTGGAGGTTTTGCGGTAGCCGGATCTTCGGGCCATGAGTGTTTTGGGTATCTGCCAGCCATGTCTTTTCGGACATCGCGCCAACTGCCCTTCCAGAACCCAGGTAGGTCACTGGTGGTCTGAATTGGCCGGTCTGCGGGCGAAAGCAATTCGAGCACTAATGGCACCTTGCCATTCACAATTGCAGGATGAACATCAACTCCGTATAGGTCCTGGACGCGCACTCGCAAAAGTGGATTCATGTCAGCTGGATACTCAAGTTTGCGCACACGCCCGTTCGGAAGCGAAAACTCTATTGGAGCTAAAGCGCTGAACTGCATGGACTGATCCCATGAAAGCCCCGACTGCAAAACCATCACGAGATCCATTAATCGCATGTCAGCGAGGTCGCGACATTGCCCTATGTAGGGGAGTAGCCACAACTCGAGGGATGCGATTAGGGCCGCATCTGTCCAATCCGGCCAGTTTTCACCGTCGGCACCTCGGACATATTGCATGCGCCGCTGCAAGCGCCGAAATTCATCGCTGAGCTTTAATGCCGCAAGCCGTGTTGTACGCACTCTGTCGATCAGCGCTTCAAGAGTTTCTACGCTGGTCTCGGGGCGTCGTGTCTCGCTGAGCAGGCGCATGTTGTCCAAGAGCACTTCAGTGCGTAGCACGAAGTCGTCTTTTTCCTTATCAAAGATGAGAACGGATTCCTTGCGGACTCGGTCGCCACAGGCAACTTCAATGTCTCCAACGGAAACCGCGGCAGCAAGTCGAACACGTGCATTTTTTCGATCACCATCAAGATCAATTGCGACGATAAATGGTGATTCAGCGAGGTTGTCTCCTTTGGCAATCCATGCAGCGCTTCCTCCACGGAGCTGAAATTGGCCGACACCACTTCGTTTTGTGGCCAATCGATCGGGGAATCCGCCGAGAAGAAGTCGACCACAATGCTCTGCGTTCACTGCGGATTCACGAACGCCCGCGCGGCGCGCTAGATCGGTCACGCGCCGAGACACGTTTTCGACGGCGCGGCGGTCCAGGGAGTCGTGGTGTGCAAGACCAGCAACAAGATCAACTCGTAATGCGACATCAATAGGTAACGAGTCATGTTGTCCGCGAAGAATGTCGCGCTCTTCCACGAGCGTGGCAACAATGCACGCGGTCCATGCATCGTCTGCGGATTCATCTTTGGCGCGCTGGATCATCGCAGCCATGCGCGGGTGAACTGGAAGCGTGGCAATGTTACGGCCGAGTTCAGTCGGCTTGAAGTGCTCATCTATGGCGCCGAGTGTCTGGAGAAGTTCACGTGCTTGCTTCATGGCGGCTTTTGGTGGTGGATCGGGGAAACGCAGTGCGGATTCGTCAGCACCCCAGATGATGAGGTCAAGCGCGAGAGATGTGAGTTCCGTTTCAGTGATCTCAGGTGCGAGGTGTGCACGCCGACTCCCGTGCTCGATCTTGCTCCAAAGGCGATAGACGGTGCCGGGCTGTGTGCGGCCGGCGCGACCCGCACGTTGCTCTGCGTTAGCTCGCGAGCAAGGAATTGTTGTGAGTCGTGTCATGCCGGTGCGTGAATCAAATCGTGGTACCCGTGCGAGTCCAGCGTCAACTACTACGGTCACTCCGTCAACAGTCAATGAGGTCTCAGCGATATCGGTGCTAAGGATCACTCGCCGCTGCCCAAGTGGATCAAGTTGCAACGCGGCGTCCTGCTCGGCTTGTGACAATGCTCCAGCAAGACGATGTATTTGCACATTTGCATGTCGACTCGCGATGACTTGCTCATTGAGGTTCTGGCGCACACGGTTGATTTCGCCCATGCCGGGAAGGAACACGAGTATGTCGCCTTCAGTTTCATTCAGTGCCCGGATGACGACACGGGTAACCGCTGAATCGAGCCATTCTTTTTGCAGTTTTGGATCCCATACGACCGTCACTTCATGTTGGCGTCCAAGAGATTCAATGATCGGGGCGGGTTCGCCAGTGGCATTTTGTAAGGTCGGTACCAGCGTGCGCGCATCGGGTGTTGCAGACATTGCAAGTAGTCGAAGGTCAGGCCGCAGGTGCTGCATCACGTCGAGGGTGAGGGCAATGCCGAGATCAGTTGGCAAATTGCGTTCGTGGACTTCATCAAAGATGACCAGCCCGACATCGTCAAGTGCTGGGTTGTTCATCATGCGCCGCGTAAGAATGCCTTCGGTAATTACCTCAACGCGAGTATCTACACCAAGCACTCGTTCATCACGTGTTTGGTAACCGATGAGAGTCCCAACTTGGGTACCGGTAGTTTGCGCCATTCGTTGGGCCGCCGCACGAGTGGCTAGGCGGCGTGGCTCGAGCATCAGAATTTTGCGCCCATTCATCCACGGCTCATTCAGCAAGTGCAACGGCACCGTGGTGGTCTTACCAGCACCAGGCGGCGCAATCAAAAGAGCAGTGGTGCTGGCCACTAAAACTGATTTGAGGTCGTCAACGACGTCGTTGACGGGAAGATCAACCAAGTGCTGGTGTGCCCTTGAATGCGCGCGGATCAGAAGCGGCCGGCAAGAGGGTGCGGGTCCAGGAGGTCAAGTTTGTGATTGCATCGGCAACCTCTTGCCACTCACTTGCATTCCAACCTTGTGCGCCAGACACCACCGTGGCGTCGCCGCGCAGCAAAACAAAGGCCGGCACTTCACTGAGTCCGAGGGATTTCACAAAAATTCTGTTTGGATCGCAAAACGCAAGAACTTCGTCAGCAATCGGTCCTAGAAACGTGCGCGCCTCGTCGGCACTGCAGGTGAGGACAAAGTTGGCCCTAACGGCGGAGCCAGCAAAGTGATTGAGGATTCGGGTTGCGGTCGGAAGAATCCATGCGGACTCATTGGTGTATGGATCAAGGATCACACTGGCTAGATGGAAGGTCGTCAGCCATTCGTGCAAAGCGCGCGAGTCGCCGTTGATTGAGGTCAGAGTTACATCGACGGAGGGGTTGGAAAGAGTGCTTGCCACGCCAAAAAATTACTCGCTCCGGGGCGTTTTCCCATAGATGGTCGGTGCCGAATTACGACTTTGGAGTGCCCGCGCTACTGACGGGTAGCGTGAAGACCATGTCAGTACGCTCCCGAGACCTGCCCCGCCGTTCCTGTCTGTCGATTCCTGGATCGTCCGAGAAAATGATCAATAAGGGCGCTGGACTGCCCGCAGACATGGTTTTCTTGGACCTTGAGGATGCTGTTGCTCCCAAGGAGAAAGAATCCTCGCGACCACGCGTTGCTGAAGCTATTCGCACCCTCGATTGGGGCGACAAGGTTCTCTGTGTGCGGGTCAATGACTGGTCAACCAAGTGGACTGCATACGACATCATCGAAGTTGTCGGCAATGCTGGCCCACGCCTTGATGAGATCATGCTTCCAAAAGTGGAAAGTGCAGCGCAGATAGTCGCCACTGACATGCTGTTGCGTCAAGTGGAAATCGCATCTGGTCTTCCAATCGGCCACATTGGCATCGAAGCCCAGATTGAGACCGCACGTGGACTCATCAATGTCGAAGAGATCTGTGCAGCAAGCCCACGATTGGAAACCATCATCTTTGGTCCCGCCGATTTCGCGGCAAGTATGGAAATGCCAGTGCTCACTGGGGGAGTTCAAATTCCCGATTATCCCGGTGACCATTTCCATTACGTGTTCAACAAGATCCTGATGGCTGGCCGTGCCAATGGCCTGCAAGTGATCGACGGTCCTTATCTATACATACGTGACACCGATGGCTTCCGTGATTACTGCAAGCGCACCCGCACTTTGGGTTATGACGGCAAATGGGCACTGCACCCTGATCAAGTAACGGTGTTGAACGAGGTGTTCTCACCCACGCAGGAGCAGTTCGACCGCGCGTGGGCAATCCTGGATGCTTACGCTCACGCAACCGAAGGCGAAGGCAAAGGTGCCGTTATGTTCGGCGATGAAATGATTGATGAGGCCAGTCGCAAGATGGCGCTTAAGTTCATTTCTCGTGGCGAACGTGCAGGCTTGCAGCGTTCGTCTGGCTGAATCTTGGTCAGCTCACGAGCTGACGCGAGATCACCTTCAGGCAGAGAGTTTCGTCTGCACCTTCAAAGATTGAAAGCACACGAGCATCGACGAAAAGTCGGCTAACTGAGTATTCCTCGGCATATCCATATCCGCCGTGGATCTGCATTGCTTCGCGGGTAACCCACTCGGCCGCTTTGCACGAGTACGCCTTGATCATGCTGGCTTCGAGGGTGCCTTCACCCTTGGCCATCAGGGTTGCAACCGCATAGGAAAACTGTCGGCAGGCCTGAATGATGACCGCCATGCGACCGAGTTTTGCTTTTGTCAATTGATAATCAAAGACATTGCGCCCGAATACATTGCGATTCTGGGAATAGTCAAGAGCCGATTCATAGGCGGCTTGCATTACACCTACCGCGCGCGCGGCGGTTTGCAAGCGACCATTTTCGAATCCGGCCATCTGGAGATAGAAGCCTTTGCCGATTCCTTCAGGGCCACCGATCAAGTTTTCAGCAGCAACCCACCATGAATCGAAAGCAACTTCATAGGAGTGCATTCCGCGGTAGCCGATCGTGTCGATTGCGCGGCCTTCCATCTTGCCGCCATCATCTTGTTTGAATTCGAATCCGTGGCCATCACCGCGTGGTTTAGGAACGATGAAAAGACTCAGACCTCGGTGACCAAGTGAGCGATCCGCTTCGGTGCGGGCCAGCAACATGAGTACATCGGCGCGTGCACCAAAGGTGCACCAGGTCTTCACGCCGTTTATTACATAGCCGTCTTCACCCTTTGAATTCTTCGCAGGTGTCGCTGTGACTTTGATGTTGGCTACGTCGCTTCCATAGTCGGGTTCGGTGACCGCAACAGCTGCCAACACTTCTGCGGTTGCAAGCTTTGAGAGCCAGAAGTGCTTCTGCTCCTCAGTGCCACCTTTCATTAACGCGCGAGCAAGGATTTCTGGGCGGGTAATTAGCGAGCCACCGATGCCCAAAGATCCCCGAGAGAGTTCTTCGGTTGCGATCACATTGCCCAAATATTCGCCGTCACCGCCTTCGCTGTAACCGCCGTACTCAACGGGTATTGAAAGACCAAACGCACCCATTTCGGCGAGCCCTGAGATGATCTGTTCGGGGACATCGTCGTTGTTTCGGTGCACGTGTTCGGCGTGCTGGGTCAGCACGTTGTTTGCATAGGCCCGAAATGCATCTTGAACCATTTCAAACTCTGAATCGAGATGACGCGGTCCGGGATGATCGGCGAGCGAAGCAAGGAAATCGGGATCTCTGTACTTGGTTACGAAGTCGTGACCCTTGGAAAGTACAGATGGGTCGACTCCCCAAATCTGCTCACGCCCAATTAACTTGCTGACTAGGTCGTGCACCACATCGGCGACGAATGCGCATGTGATCTTTGATTCAATGTCACCTTTGTTGCCGTAGTCAAGCATTGCGCGCGCAGTTGCTACGGCCGATGCGATATGAGCAAGGTCATAAGCAAGGACTTGGCTGGCATCGGGACCACCGGATGCTTTGAGACTCGCGATGCCAGCCTCAACGCAAGATGATGCGGCTTCAACGATTTCGGTGGCTGTTACGAGGTCACTTAGGGCAGTGGAGGGCATGAGAAAAGGCTAGCCGTGGCTATTTAAATGACCACTCGCCACCGCAAAGAGCGCCATTGCCTAGAGTGGCAATCAGGCGACTTATGTCAGAGCACACCACATTCGACGGCGAAAAGCCGCCTCAGCGCGAGGGTTTACGGATCCTGAAGCGCGCCGCCAAGACCTTCATTACCCTCGCCCTCATCTGGTTCTTCGTGATCCCGTTGATACCAGGATTTCGAGATGCCATCGACCGTCTCACAGATGTCGCCCCTGGGTACTTAGTTTGTGGACTGGCACTCCAGATTTCCGCGTTGTTTTCCTACTCAATGCTTACGCGTGCGGCATTGACCGAGGAAGGGCACAAGTTTCCGATATTCCGACTCTTTCGAATCCAGTTGAGCACCCGTGCGTTAGGCAGTGTGATGCCGGTTGGCAACGCCGCATCATCTGCTCTGGGCTATCGATTGCTGACCCTTTCGGGGGTAAGTGGACCCGATGCAGGATTCGCACTGGCCACTGCCGGTGTGGGTTCTGCGGTTGTTTTGAACATCATGCTTTGGATCGCTTTGATTGTTTCGATTCCACTTCGCGGCGTCAACGCTGGTTATGGACTTGCGG
Organism: uncultured Bifidobacterium sp.; assembly: GCA_964638795.1. GTDB lineage: Bacteria > Actinomycetota > Acidimicrobiia > Acidimicrobiales > Ilumatobacteraceae > CAIYHK01. Next base: position 45,688 of record CAZXAX010000003.1, read on the forward strand.
CATTAGTCGGTGTCATTTTGATGCTGGTCGCCGCATTACTTGTCTTTGGATTGATGGAAGGGCAGGGGAGAGCCGAGCGCGCCGTGCGCGCCATTGCCAAAAATCTCCGCTTCAATCCAGATCGCGCAGCAGAAGTGCTGAACCACCTGGGTTCACGATTGGAGTCACTGGCAAAGAATCGGCATCTCATGAGACGCGTTGTTTTCTGGGCTGCACTCAACTGGCTACTCGATGCAGCTTCACTTTGGGTGTTCTTGCGAGCCTTTGGTGGTTCGATTGCGTTTGACGGTTTGTTGGTTGCCTTTGGGCTCGCCAACATCATTGCGGTTGTACCAATTACGCCTGGGGGTCTTGGAATCGTTGAAGGTTTGTACATTCCAACACTTGTCGGATTTGGTCTCACGAAGAGCACCGCCACCGTTGGTGTGTACCTATACCGAATCGCCCAATACTTCATGCCTATTGCACTTGGCGGCCTTGCCTATCTCTCTTTGCGCATGGGTCCACTGTCGATTGCTCGCCACACGCGGCTTAAAAAGCTCAGAGATGTTGCAATTGAAGAAGCTGAACGCCGGCAGAGTCGAGTTGATTGGATTGAAACTTACGCGCCGCGTGATATCACTAGTGAAGTTTCCAAGTTCGATCGCCCTGGTTGAGGAACTAGATTTATCTCATGACCACTCATGAGCGACCATTTGGCCGATGCCTTGAAGATTTCACCGTTGGTGACGTTTATAAACACTGGCCCGGCAAAACGATCACAGAGTATGACGATCATCTGTTTTGCATGATCACGATGAATCATCATCCACTTCACACCAACGACTGGTTCGCCAAAGACAGTGTCCAAGGCCGCAATGTCGTAGTTGGCAATCTCGTTTACTCCTTGGTGCTTGGCATGAGTGTTCCTGATGTGAGTGGCGCAGCGATTGCCAATCTTGAAGTTGAAACTCTGCAGCACAAGTTCCCGACATTTCATGGCGACACGATTCACGCCGAGACCCGAGTGCTCGATGTGCAGGAGTCCAAATCAAAAAATGACCGTGGCGTGGTGACCGTAGAGACGAAAGCCTTCAACCAGGAGGGTAAAGAGGTCTGTTACTTCCGCCGCCGAGTAATGGTCTGGAAGCGGGATTCCGCACCAGGTCGCAAGCGCCCGTACGACGGCGTAAACGTCTGGGAATCCTGAGCCCGCCTCGTTTGAGGTCGGCTTGCGACCGAAGTCACGACTAGCGCGTTTTACACCTCGTATGGCACACGCCTAGCGTTTTGCTCATAGGGGGCACGGACAAACTTCGGGTCACGTTCTACGGCGTTAGGGGTTCAACGCCGTGTCACGGTGACGAAACACGGCGATACGGCGGTAATACGTCGTGCGTCGTTATTGCTGCGCCCGGTGAAAACCCTCTGATTCTCGATCTTGGTACAGGGCTTCGTTATTTTGCTCGCACATTGCCCCATGGCAAGCCTGCAAATGTGAATGTGTTGCTATCGCATCTGCACTGGGACCACATTCAGGGACTGCCATTTTTTGCGCCCCTTTTGCACGAAGAAACCAAAGTTCATGTTGTTGCACCAAAACAAGATGATTGTGATCTTGAAGAAGCGATGCGACGCGCGATAACTCCGCCAATTTTCCCCGTTGAGCTGAATGCTTTGGCGGCAACGATCACGTATCAACCAGTTACCAACGAGACATTCAAGATCGACGGCTTTGACATAACTTCACGAGCAGTGCCACATGTTGGCCTGACACTCGGATTCCGTGTGCAATGGCAAGACAAGGTGGTCACGTACATACCAGACCACCAGCAGCCACTGAATGGGGCCGTTGAATTCACCGATGGCGCCCTTGAACTAATGCGCGATGCTGACCTACTGATTCATGATGCGCAGTACCTGCCTGAAGAGTTTCCGCGCAGGTCAAATTGGGGGCATTGCACCACCGAATTCGCAGTGCAGGGTGCAAGACGCTCGAACGTCAAACATCTGGCACTATTTCATCATGACCCTGGTCGCACCGATGACTCACTTGACCGAATCCATGATGCTCTTGATGCAGAGACTGGAAAGTCAATGCGACTTTCCACAGCACGTGAAGGCCTAACACTGGAGATTTGAAATGACCGTTGATCAAGCAATCTTCCGTGCCGTACTTGCCGTAGTCCCAACCAGTGTTGTTGTGGTGACGGGTATCAGCCCCGAAGGGAATCCGGTTGGAGCCACAATCGGATCTTTCACGTCGGTGTCGCTCAATCCGCCGATGGTTGGTTTCTTGCCCTCTGTTGACATGGAAGTTTGGAAGGCAATGAAGTCCACTGGAAAGTTCTGTGTGAATGTTTTGACGGGCGACCAAGAGAAAGAGTGCTGGGCGTTTGCAGGCAGTAAAGACGATCGTTTTGAGGGTATTAGCTGGAAGAAATCGCCCGCGGGCCTACCGCAACTCGATGGAGTGGCTGCTTGGATTGATTGCCAGATTCATTCTGAAACCCTCGTGGGGGACCACTACTTCGTGGCGGGCACGGTGCTCCATATGGGAGCCAATGATGCGGCAACAGATTCGATGATTTTTTACCGTAACGCAGTTGGCGTGCCGAACCTCGGTAAGTGAGATGCACAACATCGCCATCGCATGCGCGGTGATCGTAGGGGCTGTTTTGGTATTCGCTGGTGTCTCGAAATTGGTGGCGATGGAGCAGTGGAGAATTGATGCACGAACACTCGGTGTGCCAGACGCTGTCGCAGTAGTGGTTCCTGTTTATGAATCGGCCCTGGGGCTGGGTTTGATATTTGGCATTGCAACCGTGGTTCTTGCATTGATTGCAGCATCAACACTGGCCGCGATGACACTTCTGCTCGTGAAGAAAATTATCGATGGGAATCCACCGACTTGCGCTTGTTTTGGCAAATTTTCGCGTAAGACAATTAGTCCTGCCGATGTTGCACGCAACATGTGCTTGATCGTTCTTGCAATTGTTGCTGCAGTCGGTTTTTAGATAATTGAACTGGTGCTCAAACAAAATGCGACGATTTCCGCTTCGTCGCGCCATCGGTCGTAGCGCCCTGAGGCACCACCGTGCCCAGCCCCCATTTCACACTTGAAGAGAATTGGTTGGCTGCCCGTGTTACATGAGCGAATTTTGGCGATCCACTTAGCTGGCTCGTGGTAACTCACCCGCGGATCGTTGATTCCGGCGGTAGCGAAAATTGCCGGAAAGTTTCGCGCAGTGATGTTGTCATACGGTGAATAAGAAAGCATGTAGCTCGCCCAAGGCTCAACCCGCGGGTCGCCCCATTCCTCCCATTCGGTGACCGTGAGAGGCATCGAGGGGTCACTCATTGTGGTGACAACATCAACGAATGGGACTTCTGCGATCGCGCCGGCCCACAGTTCGGGATCTCGGTTGATGCACGCACCGACCATTAATCCGCCCGCACTACCTCCACGCACAATCAGTTTGTCAGCGGCAGCAATTCGTTTGGTGACGAGATGCATCGCTGCATAGTTGACGTCAGCAAATGTGTTCGCCTTTGTGAGTAGTCGGCCTTCGAAGTACCAGTTGCGTCCCATCTCGCCGCCGCCACGCGGATGCACCAGGGCCCAGATAAATCCACGATCAAGCAGCGAGAGTCTTGCTACTGAAAACCACGGTGGGATTGAGATTTCATAAGCACCGTAGGCATAGACCACGCATGGCGCTGTTCCGTCGAGGGGGGTGTCGACATGGTGGACGATGTCAATCGGGACGAGTGTGCCGTCACCTGATCGGGCCCATTCCCTTGTGCTCACGTAACTTGCCAGGTCGGTATTGGGTACTGGGGTCAACTTCAAAGTTGCGGTCGTTTTGTCCACGAGTGATTGTTCATAAACGCCTGGTGGTTCACATAGTGATTGTCTTGTAAATCGGACTGAGTCTGAATCCCAGTTTGGATTTGATTCCAGCTCGAGTTCGCATGGCACAGATGGCTGATCCAAATCTTCGATAACTCCATCGCGCGTTACAACGCTGATGGTCTGTTGCCCGTTGGTCCACGAAGTCATGACTAAGTGATCGCGAAATGCTTCTAGACCAGTAATGCGACGTCCGGCAAGATGGGGAACAAGATCGGTCCACTCAGATGGTGCATCAAGATTCGCACTGCAGAGTTTGAAATCAACGGCGTCCAGATTTGTGAGAACTACCAACTGATCGCCCCAGTCATCAATTGAGTATTCGATGTCATCGCGTCGTTGGCTGACTAATCGGATCGCGGTTTCGGGATTGGTCGCATCAATCATGTGGACCTCGGCGGAGGTTTTGCTCGCTGAATCAATAACTACAAACCGCTCAGAGCGAGTTAGTCCGATGCCAACAAAGAAACGCTCATCAGGTTCTTCAAAAACAATCGTGTCCGCGGCTTGTGAAGTACCCATCTTGTGACGCCATACTCGCCATGGTCGCATTGCGTCATCGGGAGTGACATAGAAAAAGTGAGTTCCGTCCGTGGACCATGCAGTGCCACCCCAAGTGGTGCCAGCAAGTTCATCGGCTAGGTCAATTCCCGTGCGCAAATCCCTGAACCTGATAGTTGCCTTCTCGCTGCCGTCTATATCAGCAGACCATGCGAGCAGATTTTGGTCGCAGCTCAGATCAAAACATTGAAGTGAGAAAAAGTCATGATCAACCGCTTCAGTGTTTTCGTCGAGTATCACTTGCTGGTCGGCGGATTCCTGCGTGCGCCCACGGCAGTGAGTTTGGTAATTCAAACCCTCGGTCGTTCGAGATACGTACCACCAATCCCCATTGCGCACGGGAACCGACATATCGGTTTCTTGGACGCGGGACTTAATCTCCGCGAAAACCGAATCGATAATCGAGCGCTGGGAACTCAACCATTCGTTTGTGTGTGAATTCTCGGCCTCGAGATAGCGAATGACCTCTGGGTCTTCGCGATTGCTGAGCCAAGCCCAATCATCGATCACATTTCCTGTCGGACGAGTCCATTCGTGTTTGCGGCGAGGGGCAATTGGTGCAGGCACAAGTAGTCAGGGTAGGTCAGTTGGCAATAGCGTGGAGACATGCGCGTGTGGATTGATCAGGATCTCTGCACAGGCGATGGCCTTTGTGTCGACCACTGCCACAGTGTTTTTACGCTCTTAGAGGATGGAATTGCCTACGTGTGCGAAAACGGCGGCCCGCTTAACGACCCGGGTGGGGCTCGCTCGCCCGCAGAAGTGGATCCACGCTATGAAGAAGCGGTTGTTCGGGCAGCATTGGTGTGCCCAGGTGAATGCATCTTCATCGAAACAGTGTGACGGGCCCCTTCTAGAGTTTCACCATGGTTCGTTCCCCACGCCACACAGCCCTATTGATTCTCGGCTTTGCCGTCTCACTCGCAGCGTGCTCAAGCCCCACGGGGACAACCTCGGGGGTCGTGGAAATCGGTGTTGCGAAGTCAACTGATGACCGTCCTATTGCATCACCGCTAGATGACGGTGGCTCTGGCAGCAGCGGGGTAGCTGTAACGGCTGGAGGCAAGGTTGACGCATTGGCGGTTGCCAATCGGCTCGTGGTTGCTAATGAATATCCAAGTGGCTACGAACGCGATTACTTCCGCCACTGGGTAACTGTGGACGCAGCCGGGTGCAGTGCGCGCGAGCACGTTTTGAAACAGGAATCGATCACACTCCCACAAGTTGACTCACCCTGCTACGTGGTTGCAGGCGACTGGTATTCGGCCTACGACGGAATCACCCTGAGTGATCGTGCCGAAGTAGATATTGATCACATGGTTCCGTTGAAAGAAGCTTGGGATTCTGGAGCCTGGCGTTGGGATGCCGCGACACGTGAGCGTTATGCAAATGATGTGGCCGATCGCCGTTCATTGATTGCGGTCACAGGCAGCTCCAACGGCTCAAAGAGCGACAACGATCCATCACAATGGATGCCTTCAGTGAGTAGCTATCGCTGCAAGTATCTCGGCGATTGGGTAGCGGTAAAGGCTCGATGGAACTTGACCATGGACTCCAGCGAAGCCGGATATGTAAAGAAACAACTACGCACCAATTGTGCGGGTCTAAAAATTGCAAAGATCAAAAAGGCATCGATCGGCTTTGGCCCGCTTCCGTCGCCAACAACCACCTCATCCTCGGGGAATAGCGGCGATTATGTGGCTACCGAAGTGCAAGCTGGCTGGTTTTGCAAGACCGAGCATCGCGGGCAATACGGGCTTGCCTCTAATGGCCGGCGCGTGCAGTGCGCTGATAGTGGCTCAGGATGGCGCTGGAAGTACGCCTAATCGCTGTTTGGGAGCCAGTGGGTCTCAAACGGTAGGGTGTAATCCCTATGTCGAAGAAGACTAAGAAGCGCAAGGCGCGCATGCGTCGCTCAAAGGCCAATCACGGCAAGCGTCCCAACATGGGTCGCGGCTGAGATTTCGCCTTTTCTATTTCTCTATGAGCGAACCCGTGGCCCAGGTAAGTGGGCTGACTATTCAAGCCGAGCGTGAGCAATGGCAAGTTTGTGGATTGCTGCCTCCGGAAACGGATGATGAACCCCTCATATGTGGTGTCCAGTTCCGATTTGTCGGAGTCGCCGGAAGCGACGCGAGTGAATCAGGAGCGGGACTCATCGGCTGGTCGCTGGAAGGACTCCGCAGAACTGGTGATGTAGATGGCATCCCGACTGTGTCTGCGGTGAAGTCAAACAGAGATTCGTCTGAGTCGCCGTTAGGTCTTTTAGGTATTGATCACATTGTGATTAACACTGATGACCTGCAACGCACGTCGAATGCACTTTTGGACTCAACTGGAAGCGAGCTACGCCGAGTGCGCGAGGTGAGTGAGGAGATGCGTCAGGGATTCCACAAGTTGGGTGGCGTTGTGATTGAAATAGTTGAGCGCCGTGGCGCTCCTTCGGGCGCATCATTATGGGGAGTCGTCTTCAACGTTGCCGATCTTGATCGCGCATGCGAGTGGTTGGGCCCAGATGTGGTTTCGCCACCAAAAGACGCGGTCCAAGAAGGTCGGCGAATCGCAACGATCCGCGCAATCGCAGGGCTCCGGGTACCTGTTGCTTTGATGTCGGTATAGACATGGGTGAAGTTGTCACTGACTCAACTTCAATTGTCACTGCGCACTTCGATCTGCTTGATTGAGTGGGAATTCCCATCAATTGACTGGTATCGTTAAAAGCCAGAAGGGGAGTATCCCCGCAGGGAAACCTGCGAATCGGAGTCGTCAATACGGTCGATAGACCCGGCCCGATGTAAAGGGAGAGACCTTCGGATAAATCGCAATCCGAAGGGAAACAAGTGCCAACTTCTATTTCAGAGCCAGCCACGAAGCCTGTGCATTCACAGAGCGTTGATGAAGCGCTGTTGCATCTTGGGGTTGATATGGGCCGCGGGCTTGATTCAAGCGAAGCTGCAGCACGACTCGAATCACATGGCGAAAACCGCCTTGCCGATGTGGACCGGCGCCCAGCTTGGAAGCGTTTTGCAGACCAGTTCAAGGATTTCCTGATTGCAATCCTCTTTGTCGCAGCTGTGGTCAGTCTCTTTGTATCGGGCGATGTCAAGACTCCAATTGTTGTCCTTGTTGTAGTGATGCTGAATGCCGTTATTGGATTCGTGCAGGAAAATCGTGCGGAATCTTCGCTAGAAGCACTGAAGAAGATGCTCACCGCCAACACCCGCGTGCGTCGAAATGGTGATGTCCTCTCAGTTGAATCGTCCACGATTGTGCCTGGCGACATAGTGCTTGTAGAAGCGGGTGATCGTGTGCCCGCTGATGGACGCATCGTGTTGGCGGCCAATCTTGAAATCGAAGAAGCTGCCCTCACGGGCGAAAGCCAACCGGCAATGAAATCCATCACTCCGGTTGAGCGAGTCGACGCACCGCTCGGAGATCGCACGAGCGTTGCCTATATGAACACCACCGTCACGCGTGGTCGCGCCGAAATATTGGTAACCAGCACGGGCATGGATACCGAGATTGGTCGGATCGCTGGCCTGTTGCGTGCCACTGAAACCGACAAAACTCCCCTGCAAAAACAACTTGAGGGACTCGCTCACAGCCTTGCAAAGCTCTCGGGTGTTGTGGTCCTGGCCGTGGTTGTTGTTGGGTTATTGCGCGGCGAGGCATTCACAGATTTACTTAATCTCGCCGTGGCACTCGCTGTGGCAACGATTCCTGAGGGACTACCCGCTGTAACAGCGGTGACACTGGCAATTGGTGTGGCGAAGATGGCAAAGGCGAATGCGATCGTAAAGCGCTTGGCCAGTGTTGAGACTCTTGGTTGCACGAGTGTCATCTGCTCGGACAAGACGGGCACGCTCACGCTGAATGAAATGACTGCGCGGCGAGTGGTTATTCAAGGTAATGAGCACGAGGTTTCAGGTCAGGGATATTCACCCGAAGGCGCGATTGAATCACTAGATGGTGGTGCACCATTTGCCCTTGATAATGCTCTGCTCGGAATGGCGCTATGCAGTGATGCGGTGGTGAACAAGGTCGACGGTGAATGGAAACTGATTGGCGATCCAACCGAAGGCGCACTGGTGGTGCTTGCTGCAAAGGGCGGATTTGATGCTGCCAAGATGCGCATCAATCATCCTCGTGTTGCCGAAGTTCCATTTGATTCCGCAACAAAAGTTATGGCGACTTTCCATGAAGTTGCCGTTTCGAGTGGCTCACCAGTCATGCGCATGTTTGTCAAAGGTGCTCCAGATGTGATGTTGGCTAAGGCGGGCACCGCAATTGGCCGTGAGGGCACAGCGCAACCAATCAGTGAACTGCGCGACGAAATACAAGCACATAACGAGCGTCTGGCGGGTGAGGGATTGCGAGTATTGGCGATTGGCCAACGCGACATGTCACTCGAGTCATGGCATGAATTCAAAGACAGTGGAGCCGACCCCGCTGCGCTGATTGATGACCTCGTTCTGATCGCATTAGTGGGGATTGTTGATCCGCCGAGACCCGAAGCAAAGTTGGCAATTGCAGAAGCGCGTAGTGCTGGCATCAAGGTGAAGATGATTACTGGTGATCATGCTGGGACTGCACGGGCAATTGGGGCTGAGCTTGGGCTCTCAAACGGCAGTGTTGGTGCCCTAACTGGTGCTGACCTTGATCGAATGACGGATGAACAACTTGATGCTTGCATTGACGACGTTTCAGTGTTTGCACGGGTAGCGCCGGAGCACAAGATCCGACTCGTTGCAGCCCTTCAGCGCAAGCGCAATGTTGTAGCGATGACTGGCGATGGCGTGAACGACGCACCAGCGCTGAAGAAAGCAGATATCGGAATCGCTATGGGAATAACCGGTACCGAGGTGACCAAAGAAGCCGCAACGATGGTGTTAACGGACGACAACTTCGCAACGATCGTTGGTGCGGTGAAGCGTGGCCGCATGATCTACGACAACATCGTGAAGTTCGTGCGTTTTCAATTGAGCACCACCCTTGGTTTCGCGATGCTGTTCTTGGCGGCGTCCATCTTCGACATCGCTCACGGTAAGCCATTTGCCGCCATTGCCATTCTCTGGGTGAACATCATTATGGATGGGCCTCCGGCGATGGCATTGGGCCTCGACAATCCAGCATCTGATGTGATGGAACGCAAACCGCGAGGTATGGATGAGAAGATTTTGACCCGCCAGCGTTGGATCGCCGTCACTTTCTCCTCGGTGATCATGGCGGTTGGCACTTTGCTCGTGCTTGCGTTGGCTCCTGGAGCCGAGGCAAAAGTTGGCACAGCCACGGTGGCAGGAACAATGGCGTTCAACACATTCGTCTTGTTTCAGTTTTTCAACATTCTGAATGTCCGCAACGAAAAAGAGTCGGTGTTCACCAAATACACATTGACGAACCGGCAACTTTGGATGGCGCTAAGTGCAGTAGTTCTGCTTCAGGTCGGTGTGTCACACGTGGGTTTCTTGCAAAGCCTTTTCGATACCACTTCAATCAACTTCGGGCAGTGGTTGATTTGTATCGCGGTTGCATCTTCTGTGTTGTGGCTTGAAGAGATCCGCAAGTTCTTCTTGCGTCGCGCTGCATAGACAGCGGTCTATTCGTCAAAGTCTTCGTCAGATCGATTTAGCCACGCTTGGCCAACTTCACAGTCCTGCGCGAGATGGCACCAACGACATTGCACCCCTGGGGTCACATCTGCTTTGCGTTCGCGGCGAGTGAGTTCGAGGATGCGCGTGATGCCGTCAAGTGCACGCATTGACGCAACCCGCAGTGTGGATTCGTTGACGGGTTCAGGATCGGGTCGAGCAGCGGAAAGAGAGTATGAAGCCACGAGTCTTGGTGGTCGATTCGATCGCAAGAGTTCAATCAGTGAGTAAAACCTCAGGTCGTCACGGTGAACCGGGCTGATGTTGCCTGTTTTGAAGTCAATAATCACTTTCGCACCAGGCTGACCGAGCATCAGGTCGGTCTTTCCGCTTAAGACCAACGCGCGGCCTAGGTAATTGAAAGAGGTGGCCGATTCAACGACGGGTTGCCACTCGCGTTTGATTGGCGGAAAACACTCGATGAACTTCGTAACAAAGTCAACAACTTCAGCTTTAAGCTCGGCGAATTCCGCAGGTGACATCGCTGCAAGAAATTCACCGATTGAGCCCGGGCCGGCCGACGCGTCACTCAAGCGATCAATAGCGGCCTCGGCAAGGTCCATCGGGGTGAAGCTTCCACGCCAATTGATCAAGAGCTCAATTGCCTTGTGGGCTACTTGGCCTTTGGAATTCGCGGTGGTCCACTGGAACGAGCCCTGCGAATTAACGAACTGCTTTTCACAGGAGAGCACTGAGCTGATTTTGTGCTTGGAGACATAAACGGGGTCGTCTTCTCGCAGCAAGGGCTCAAGGGCCTTCAGACCTTCGAGAAATCCGCTTCGCACCCGCTCCAAAACCTCGTCGGGAAGTGGCTCCCAGCCAACGGGTTTGGCGAGCACATCCAAGACCGAACTTTGCATCTGATTGAGGCCAGGGGAGTCCGATTCGCTCATTGGCAAAGACTCTATGGCTTTGGTGTATCACCCCTTTGCAAATATCGCCGTCATGAGAAATCGGGTGGATGCAGCGAGGTACGCGCGAGCGGTCGCTGTTGTTCCCATCACGGTTGATCAGCCCGCCGATTTCGCGTTGCTGGCACGGTCCCTTTCCCGTGCCGCAATGCGGGTCGGCCTCGTGGCTCCGGGGTTTAGGTGCCCACCACGTGTTGATGGAGCCATGCGCACGATTCGGCGTCGTCAGCACGGCGGTGTGGTGGCGGTCCAAGTGCACGAGCGCTCAGTGCTAGCCGTAGCGGCAGACATGATCGATGGGGTGATTGCAATCAATCAACTCAGTGGGATTGATGCTGCCCGCACCCGCACAAGCCTGTGGGACGCAGTCGCCTACGACCTCGGTCTTACCACTCCCACCGAGTCGCAACTACACGTCGCCTGATTACAGGCAATCCACTCACAATTGATGTGTCATCATTGCCCTCGCCGTTTAAGTGCTTGGGGGAGGATGCGATGGCTACAGATGTGACCGGGGGACTGTCACCGGACAGAGAGTTCCTTTTCGCCGAACAGCCGGAGAATCCCGAGATGCGGGAATCGGTTAATTGCTGGATGTGGAACAACACAGCCGATTTTGGGATGCCCCGGATCGGCATTGAAGCCGTGGGTGACAATTGGGAGAGTCATGACATCCAAGTGAACATCGCATTCGCCGATGGGCGTGTCCTTAACGCCTTCGAACCAGGGAAGAAGCACAATCCGATCGGCGCCGATGGGCGAGCACGCGTTCTCGGTGCAGGATCTTTGAGATTCGAGCTTGTTCAGCCGTACCGTCACTGGAGACTTCAGATTGACGGAGCAGCCATCGTGAACAACGTTGGCGAGCAAGTTCGTGGTGAGAACTCGCCCATTCAGGCTCCGAATCGGGTGCGGTTGCAACTTGAGGTTGATATTCGACACTCGGTGCCGCCTTGGGAAGTTGGAACATTGCGCGAGGAAGCTCGAGTCGTACTCGAAACGCAGGACGAGGGGGCGCTTATGGGGGGCCCGCGCTTCGAGCAGTTGTTTCAAGCTGCCGGCTCGATGAATGTTGACGGCAAGGAATATCAGATAGATGGCGGTGGACTTCGTGTTCGACGCACAGGCATTCGCCGCCTCGGTACTTTTCGTGGCCACTGCTGGCAATCAGCTCTGTTCCCGAGTGGCCGCGCATTTGGGCTCAATACATACCCGTTGCGCAAGGACGGTAAGCCAACTCTCAATGAGGGCTACTTGTTTGACGGCGATGGCGCTCTGATTCCCGCGAGGGTGGTCCATGCACCGTGGCTTCGCCGAAAACAACCATGGGGCGAAGATGTATCCGTCGTACTCGAAACCGAAAAAGGTGAGACCGTCATTCAGGGCGAGTCCGTTTTGTCGGCTTTTCATCCGATGCCGATCGGATCAGGAAATGGATTCGTCCTTCAGCAAGCGATCGTTAAGTACACCTTCGATGGCGAATCATCTCACGGGATGATGGAGCGCTCAACCGATGTGGACCTCATGGAATAACAGTGACGATGCTTGACATTAATGACCTGCTAGCTATGGCCCAGGGTGCAACAGGGCTGAACGATTTCGGCGATGATTCATTTCGCGAGGGCCTTGAAGTACTAGTGAGATCACTTAACACCGAGGCAAAGTTGAGCGAATTTGGGTCGATGGCGATTCCTTATGTACTGATGAACTCATTGGCGCAGCGACTCCAAATTGAAGATTGGTACAAACGCCACCCCGAAATTGACGACGAGCAAATTGAGCGCCCGTTGATCGGTCTCGGCTTGCCGCGTACAGGTTCAACCGCCCTTTCGAATTTATTGAACGAAGATCCAAATGCGCAGTCACTCCTGACCTGGCAGTCCTCTTCCCCTTGTCCTCCACCATCAACTGTTATCGGTGATGATCCCCGTATTGCGGCGGCGGAACAGCGGCATCGCGAGCAGATGGAGCGATCTCCACGGATGCAACAACTCGTTCCCTCGTCGCCGACTGGACCGATGGAGTGCCAAGAATTGATGGCTCTTGATTTCAAGTCGCAGCAGTTTCAGGCTTTCGCGCACATACCTTCGTATTCAAAATGGCTAGTTGATGCGGATCTTGATTCGACTTATGCATACGAACGTCGCGCGTTGAAGCTTCTGCAGTGGGGCAATCCGACCAAGCCATGGAGATTGAAGTGTCCCACTCATCTCTTGTTTCTTGATCACCTCGATAAGTCGTTCCCCGATGCCGTGTTCGTAATGACGCATCGGGATCCAGCCGAAGTCATCTTTTCGGTTGCCGATGTTTATGTAGAAGTTGGGCAACAGTTCTCCGATGAGTTGGATCTCCATTATTTGGGGGCGTTGAATCTCGCTCAGTGGTCTGAGGCGATGCGGAGAGTTATTGAATTCCGCCAAGCTGGGAATGACCATCGGTTCTTCGATCTCGACTTTCGCGCTGTGCAACGGGACCCTGTCGGGTCGGTGAGATCGCTTTATGACTGGCTCGGCGAGCCTGTGAGCAGTGAATTTGAAGCAGGGATGGCCCGTTGGTGGCAGGAATTTGCGGCCAATAGGGAACAAAATGTGCACCCCGATTCGGCAGCATACGGTCTCAATGCCGAAGCCGTGACCGAGGCTTTTGCGGGGTACAACGAACGTGCCGCACGGTGGCTCAATCGGGGGCAGTCCGTCTAGAGTCGTTCTATTCGTGGGTT
>CAZXAX010000004.1:0-43674 GCA_964638795.1 uncultured Bifidobacterium sp.
GACAACCACCGACCCGAAAACCTGATCTGGGTAATGCCAGCGGAGGAAGCATGAACTCGAAGACCAATATCTCAAGACCAGCGGTGTTGGTGATTGGTGGAGAATTGCCGCGCCGCTCCGCTGTTCACTCGCTACCTCATGATCCTTTAGTCATAGCTGTTGATTCGGGCTATCACCATGCGCGTGCTTTGGGACTCAGTGTTGACGTCTTAGTTGGTGATCTGGACTCAATCACCACAGATGAGCTCGAGCATGCGCGGATCAATGTGCCGATTCTGCACACGGCACCTAATGACAAAGATCAAACCGATACCGAACTCGCCATTGAGTGGGCGCTCGACAACGGTCACGAAACGCTGGTGATTCTCTATGGCGGCGGCGATCGCATCGATCACCATCTCGGTGTGATGCACACTCTCGCCAATCCACGTCTTGCGGGTATTGATGTCGTTGCCTACATCGGGGATTCAAAGGTTCACGTCGTTCATGGCCCAACCACAATTGACCTCGCATGTGCTGTTGGAACAACGGTGGGCTTAGTGCCGATTGCGGGGCATGTCGAAGGTGTCACCACGTCTGGCTTGCGGTGGCCGCTCAACGAAGAGCAGTTAGTTGCCTGGGCTAGTCGTGGAGTTAGCAATGTCACAACTGATGAGCGGATCAAAGTTCATATTCAATCCGGTGTATTGCTGGTGATCATTCACGAGGGGAAAAACTAATGAAACGAACCATCACAACGCTTTTGGTCTGTTGTGGCGTATTCCTGATCAGTTGCGGCAGCGAAGAAACCTCGGCACCTAGCAAGGTCAAGCTTCTCGCCTATGACTCCTTTGTAGTGAGTGACGGAATCTTTGATGATTTCACGGCCCAAACGGGTTACGAAGTTGAAGTGGTTACGGGAGGCGATGCGGGTGAGTTGTTGGCAAAGGCGAGTGTCACCGCTGGAAACCCTGAAGCTGATCTGTTGTGGGGCATTGATAACACTCTTCTGACGAGGGCAATCGACGCAGATATTTTTGAATCCTATGAATCAGAACAACTAGGCGCCATCGACCCGGAACTCTTGGGGCTTGTTCCAGATGCAAAAGTGACACCAGTTGACACGGGTGATGTGTGCATCAACATCGACCGTGTTTGGTTTGCTGAAAATGGAGTAAAGCCACCGACTCGCCTCGCAGACTTGGTTAAACCCGAATACGCAGGGCTCACCGTGATTCCAAGTGCTGTCACTTCATCAACAGGGCTTGCATTCTTATTGGCCAGCATCGCCGAATTTAACGACGGCTGGCAGGACTGGTGGCGCCAGTTAATTGCCAACGAGGCCTTAATTGTCGATGGCTGGACACGGGCATACACAGTGGAATTTTCGGGATCAAGTGGAGAGGGCTACTACCCGATCGTGGTTTCGTATGGAACCAGCCCCCCTGCTGAAGTTCTGTTTGCCGACCCACCCGTCGAGAAACCAAGAACTGCAGTGGTAGCCGATGGTTGTTTCAGACAAGTTGAGTTTGTGGGCGTCCTGCGGGGCGCCAACAATGAAGATGGAGCAAAAGCACTGATTGATTTTCTGATCAGTGCGAAATTCCAAACAGACATTCCTTTAAACATGTTTGTGTATCCGGTCAATCGTGATGTTGTGTTGCCGAAGTTGTTTACCGACTTTGCCGTCAAACCCGATCGGCCATTAGCAATCTCCCCTTCTGAAATTGATGCAAATCGCGAAACCTGGTTGGGGCAATGGTTGGCGATAGTGGGTTGACCGTTCGCCGTTTTCGGCGAATTGGCCTGACGGCCGCAGTGCCTGTGCTGCTCACCGTTGTGGTGCTGGTTCTATGGCCAGCCACCAACGTTGTCATTCGGTACTTTAATTGGGATCGCTTCACGTCAATCTTTGGTGACGAGCGCATCCAGCGTGTTCTGTGGACCTCCGTTGTTCAAGCAACACTGAGTACCGCACTTGCAGTGATCGTTGGAGTACCACTTGCTGCTTTGTTCGCCAAACATCACTTTCCAGGGAAACGTCTCGCGTCAGCAGTGGTGACGGTGCCGTTTGTCCTACCTTCGGTAATCGTTGCAATTGCTGCTCTGTCACTATCTGGTGGCGAGCACCCTTTGCTGACGATTGTGGTGGCGCATGCCTTTTTCAATATTGCAGTAGTGGTGCGAATTGTTAGACCAACAATTACTTCCAACACCACACTTGACCACGCGGCAACCACACTTGGTGCAGGCGCACTTAAACGCTTAATTCAAGTTGATGTTCCACTAGCTCGGCACTCAATTCAAAATGCAGCCGTGGTGACCTTCATCTTTTGCTTCACTTCCTATGGAGTTGTGCGGATTATCGGTGGACTCAGCACAACGACTACCGAAGTTGAGATCTACACCCGCGCGATCCAACTCGGCGATATGTCAACTGCTGTAGCACTGGCCATAGTGCAGACAATCTTTTTAGCGATCGTGACTCTTGTGTTTCGTCCTTCCGCCGATGCGTTCCAGTTCAAGCCAGCGGCAGCGATTTCAATTCGTCGACTTCGCCCATTAGGTGTCACCGGCATGTGGGCGGCATGTGGGCTGTTCTTGGTGCCAATTGCGGTAATTGTGCTGAAGTCTTTACGAATCAACGGGAAATGGACCACCTCGGGCTGGGAGCAAATCGATCCGGGCATTGTTCTCCGGTCACTCACCTTTGCTGCAATAGCTTCAACTTTGTCATTGCTGCTCGCTGGGCTTCTGACGGTGGCCACAACTCATTCAGGTACACCAAGTCGACTAATAATTGCAATTGCATCTGCACCCATCGCAGTGTCGGCAATTGTTCTTGGCATCGGCATTGTGGCAACTTTCAACTCTGGTTGGTTGGATATTCGTGGTGCGATGTGGCTAATTCCAACTATGCACGCAATCGTTGCAACGCCTATTACATTCCGGATTCTTCGTGCGTCTCTAGAAGTGATTACCAGCGACCACCGTGCTGCGGCGGCAACTCTTGGAGCATCACCGTTGCGCACAATCATGACCGTGGACTTTGGTGCTTTTCGTACTGCAGCGCTCTATGCCGGCGTCGTGTCTGGTTGTGTTTCTTTGGGTGAATTCGGTGCCACTTCAGTTTTGGCCCGCGATAGCTCACGCACCATTCCGATTGAAATTTCTCGCTTGTTGGGAAAACCAGGAGATTTAAATCAAGTGCACGGATATGCATTGGCAACTCTCCTTTTATTGATTATTGCAACGGCAATATTTTCCACGGGGAGATCCAATGCTTGAGGTACGTGAAGTGAGTGTCTCATTTGGCGCCGTCGACGTACTGCACAATGTGTCTTTCATCGTGAAAGATTCTCAGACCGTGGCGTTACTTGGCCCTAGTGGCGTGGGTAAGTCAACTTTGTTGCGAGTTATCGCAGGACTAATAGACCCAGATACTGGCCACATCTTCATCAATGCAGAAGACGTGAGCCGGGTAGCCCCACATCGTCGGGGCGTCGGGCTTGTGTTCCAAGACAATGCATTACTTCCCCATCTCACGGTGAGCAGCAATATTGCGTACGGTCTTCGTCAAAAGAATCTTCCCAAACGTGATCGCGAACGACGCGTGGCTGAACTTCTCACAATGATGCGTATCGAACACTTAAGAGACCGAAAGGTAGACGCACTCTCAGGCGGTGAGGCAAAACGTGTGGCAGTCGCGCGAACTTTGGCTCCGGAGCCATGCGTGGTTCTCCTGGATGAGCCATTAACTGGCCTTGACTCTGAAATTTATGAATCAGTGATTACTGATCTGACATCGGCACTCAAAAACAGTGGGGCTTCCGTTGTTTGGGTTACTCACAACTTGCCTGAAGCTCAGCGTGTGGCCTCGCAAATCATCCACCTATAACAACTTCAAAAACAAAACGGACCGTGTCGTTGGGGGTCGGCTTGGCCAACACCTCAACTTTCCAAGTCCCGGCGTAAGGGAAATTAAGTACACCGATCCAATGATTAGGCGACGCCTCGCTCACTGCAGCATCCAGATTGGGTACTGAGCGTTCGGGTAGCGAGTACCGAATCGTCACATCGCCAATCCTGCTCAAAGCCCCACCAGGTGGACTGAACAAAATATGAATCTCGTTTGCTCCAGTATCAACAGGTTCCACCGTGATGTTGGCAACAAGACCCGCTTCAACCACAGTGCGTTGGAACATAGACCCAGATGCGCTGATCGGCGGTGTAACCGCAAGTACTGCCGCCAGCCCAAACGCCACCAATCCAAGCACTGCTTCGGTAGCTAATGCTTTCTTCGGTTGAGTGGCACATTGCATCTTGCGCCGAACCATCATCGCAATAACGCCCATCACAACAACCAGCAGAAACTTAGTAATTGTGATCTTGCCATAGGCCGAATCAAATAGCCCTGACAAGCCACCAAGATTGCGTGCCGCGGTCAACACACCTGACAACACAACCGCAGGCAGGACAAAGTTCATGATGTTAGAGAATCGCTGAACACTATTTTCCCAACTGCTGGTCAATCCATTCACGAGAACAGCAAGAATTCCTCCAACCCAAATTGACACCGCGACTACGTGAACAGTTGTAATGAGGACCGCTATCACGGCTGGTGACTCCGAAGCTGAGTGACCGCCTGCAGCAAATGTGCCCGCCAGCAGTACGAGAATCAAGCCGAGCATTCGACTTGGCATCCGCGATCCAACGACCGCAACGGCAACAAAAAAGAGAACTCTTGCCGCCGTCATGGTCCCTGATCGCGTGTTCACTGTGTCTGCAAGCAGTGAGACATCGAATGCATCAGCAAGACTTCCGCCAAGTGTGTTGGGGCCCGTCATTAACAGCACCAAAAGAACACTGACTGCACCGATGGCGCCAATCATCGATATGCGAAGTCGACGACTATCAAGGTTCAAAACAAACAACCCGAATAACAGCGCCAATGCTCCATATGAGATGTATCGCCCTACGCCGGCAACACGGCCGGGAAGTGGATTATCGCCTTGTGCGCCCACCACTGTGGACACGACTTCGCTACCTACAGGCAAACTGCTTGCACCAATCTGGAAACCAAAAGCGCCTTCAACCGCGTGTCCGTCGGCGGACATCACACGCCAAACAACTAGGTACCCACCGTCTTCCAGCTCAGGCATAGCCACGCGGACCCAATCATCGCCTTCCCCACGCCCAAGGTTCGCTGTGACCACTCGCCTGCCCTCGGAATCAAAAACCCGCATCCAACCAAGAGCTGTATCCACCGGCTCGTCAAAATTAAGTGATATCGAGTTTGGTGCTTTTGAAAGAACTGAATTTGCAGCTGGCTCTGTTGATTCAATTACCGCATGAGCCAGCGACTCGCGTGCACCAAGCCCAATGAACGAACCAAACACCAGTGTTGCGAACACCACCAATCGCGAGATCAACGGTTTATTACGCACAACTTGAGACTATTCAACCGCCCCTGGCTGTGTCCGATCGCTTGGGTATAACCACAACAGTTCCATCTCCATCCGTATGCACAGTGGCAGAGACACCGTAGAACTCGGCCAACGTATCGGCTTTTAGAACACTCTCTGCTGGACCACTTGCTACCACCACACCTTGATGCATGAGGCTGAGGCGATCCGAATAGAGACCCGCAAGTGTGAGGTCGTGCATTGCAGAGACAACCGTGAGTCCATGCTCACGACGCATGCGGTCGACCAACTCGAGTGCTTGTTGTTGGTGGCCGATATCCAGCGCTGAAGTTGGCTCATCAAGAAGCAAAAGTGGCGCTTCTTGAGCAAGCGCTCTAGCAATGACCACACGTTGTCTCTCACCACCACTGAGCGATGAAAGCTCACGCCGCGAGTACCCAACGAGGTCAAGCCGACGCAGTACTTCTTCAACCATCATGAAGTCCTCACGGCTTTCATTACTGAAACCGAGTACGTAGGGATTGCGCCCGAGCAGCACATACTCATGCACAGTCATTGAATCGGGCAGTAGTGGCACTTGAGGAACATAAGCAACAAGCTGAGCGCGGCGGCGCACCGATCTTGACTTCACTGGAGTGTCATCGATGGTGACGCTGCCGGTGTGCGGCGCGAGGCCAACTATTGCCCGCAGGACAGATGACTTACCAGCACCATTTGGTCCAATCAAACACAACCATTCACCGGGTCGAACATTTTCTTCAAAGTCACGCACGGCCTCATGACGTCCGTATTTAACACTGAGTGATTTGATCTTCAGAGAAGTCATTCTGCAACCTGCTTGGTTCGAAGGATGAGTAAGAAAAACGGCGCTCCCAGAAAAGCTGTGACAACACCGATCGGGGTCTCCGCAGGATTGTCAAGAATCCGCCCAGGAATATCCGCGAGTATCAAAAACGCGGCACCAGCGACGAGACTCACTGGCAACACAACTCGGTAACTCGCTCCGGCTACGAGCCGTACAGCGTGCGGCACGATGATTCCAACAAAGCCAATCAAGCCACTGACCGCTACCACTGCTGCGGTGCCGAGCGTTGCTGCCAAAACAACAATCAATCGCACTCGATCAACATTCACCCCGAGTGCTTTTGCTTCGTCGTCTCCGACACGCAAAACATCAAGCAGGCGACGGTGAATTAAAAGTGCGCCAAGACTCAAAATTACATAAGGAATTACGAGGCGAACATCAGACCAAGTTGCACTTGATAGGCGGCCCAAGATCCATGAATAAACCTGGCGCACAACATCGGTGTTGCGTTGCAAAATAAAAGTCTGCAATGCAGTCGCCAGGGAGGTGACTGCCACGCCGGCCAAAACCAGAGTTGCCGAAGAGCGATTGGCGCCGAATGCGGTACCAACCAGATAAGTGAGTGCAACTGCGCCTAGACCCCCGACAAATGCCGTCAGAGGAAGTGGATCAACGATCCACGACGAGGTACCGGCACGATTAACAGTGAAGATGATGGTCGCACCTAGGCCCGCGCCCGCAGCGACACCCAACAGATACGGATCAATCAACGGATTGCGAAACACTCCTTGATAGGCAGCACCCGCAGTGCTCAACATTGCACCGACTAAACCAGCAAGCACAACTCGCGGCATGCGTATCTGCCAGATGAGATTCCATTCGGTTGATGAAACCCCGCTGTCAAGAGAGATCAATGGCAAACGATTAATTAACTCAAGCGGCACGCGCCATGCTGGTGGACCTGCGGGCCCAATTGATGCACCGACAACCACCGCAACCAACAGCACGAACATGGCAGCAGGTAGCCGCCAATGGCGCTGGATGGTCGCGGTGGTCACCATGGGCGGTTAGTTCGAACTGATCGCGTTTGCAACCGTGGTCAAGAGATCAACCACACGAGGACCCCAGCGCGATGCGATGTCGTCGTCAAGTTCCACAATCCGGTTTTCGAGTACCGCGGTCATCTCCGACCAACCTGGTCTTGCAGCAACCGTCTCGGCAGTTTGTGCACAGCACAACGTGTCAGCGAGGAAGATGTAATCAGGATCTGAAGAAACGATTGTCTCAATGTTCAACTGTGGGTAGTCATTACCTTCTGCTACCCCATCGGCGATGCTCACGAGGCCAAGAGATGACATCAGTTGCCCAACAAAGGTGTTCGAAGTAACCGAGTAATACGTGTCATCGAGTTCGTAGTAGTAGCTGGCAGCATCATCTTCTGACTGCATTTCCTGCACAGTCTCGGTGATCGAGGAAATTGCCGTCTTCATGCACTCAATTACTGCTTCTGCACCCAACTCATGCCCAGTAAGGGCACCGAGTTCAGTGATCTGTGTGTATGACTCGTCAAGTGTCATCGCTGCATAACCAGTCCAAGTATCGATTCCCAGCCCTTCAAGTTGCACTTCAAGGTCGCCTGGGTCGTAGGAGATAAGAACCACATCGGGTTCCATGCCGGCGATTGCTTCGACATTGGGTTCGAATCCTGACAACTTGGATTCCGCCCCACCTGCAGCCTCTGGATAGTTCGACATATTGTCAACACCAATTACCTGCTCGCCCGCGCCTATTGCATAAACCATTTCGGTGGCGGTTGGCGATAGGGAGATGATCTTTAGGTCATTACCTGACCCCATGTCGCCGGGCAATTCAGAACACGAGGTTCCGCTTATCTGTGCATTGGGTGCGACTTCTTTGTTGTCACCACAGGCAACTAGCCCAAGCGATCCAAGCACACCGAGTGCAATCAACAATTTCTTCTTGGACATTAAAAAGTCCTCCTTGAACAGGAGGACAAGAAACGGGCGAAGCCGGAATTTCCGACTGCGGGCCGCCCCTTGCCTCGAGGGTTAACACGCGAGCAATTCAGGCGACCGGACTCAACCAATTACTTGGTTACTACCGTTGCGGGACAGTGCCGGAATCACACCGGACTTCGCTGAAATTACCCACTCACCTATTGGCGAGCAAGGTCAAAGTAGCACACTTTCGTACACTCATAAGCA
Organism: uncultured Bifidobacterium sp.; assembly: GCA_964638795.1. Taxonomy (GTDB): domain Bacteria; phylum Actinomycetota; class Acidimicrobiia; order Acidimicrobiales; family Ilumatobacteraceae; genus CAIYHK01. The sequence continues at coordinate 8,436 of CAZXAX010000004.1, forward strand.
TGACCATGCAGTGGATGCGCGAGGCCCTCAACTCGCTCGCCACACCTGATACAGAATCCCAAGATGCAGTGCAACTGCGATCCAAGGAATTGTTGCGACCACTTGGATCAATGCAACGAATGGATGAAATTGCAACTTGGATGGCGGCATGGCAGCGCATAGCGCGACCACAGGCGTCTCGCGTAGTTGCGACAGTGTTTGCTTCCGACCATGGTGTGTCGGCAGCAGGTGTTAGCGCCTACCCAAGCAATTTGTTCCAGCCAATGCTTGATGCCCATCGTGCGGGTCGCTCCACCGTTGGTGCATTCGCACATGTTGTCGGCGCAACAGTTCATGCAGTTGATGTTGGCATTGGTCGACCAACCGGCGACATACGTACTCAATCGGCAATGGATCAAGATCGCTTTGACGAAGCGTCCACACTTGGTCGCGATTCAGTTATGGAATTAGATGCCGACCTCTTGGTGATTGGTGAGATTGGCGTAGGTAACACCACTGCTGCCGCTGCAGTCGCAGCTGCACTCGCTGGTGGTGAAGTTGCTGCGTGGGTCGGACGCGGCACTGGCGTTGACGATGCAGGTTTGCAACGTAAACAACTTGCAGTTCGCGAAGCACTGACCCGAATCGTCGGCATTCTTGATCCACTTGAGGTGCTACGCGAAGTTGGGGGTGCAGACATGGTGGCCATGGCGGCGGCGATCCTTGCCGCGCGACAACGGCGGTTGCCGGTGGTGATTGACGGCTATGTGGTCACTTCTGCTGCTTTGCCACTCACGTTGTTGAACGATTCAGCCATTGATCATTGTCTAGTTGGCCACTGCTCCACTGAGCCTGGGCATCGACGCCTGCTTGACCGTATGCATAAAGAACCGCTTCTGGACTTGCACATGCGTCTTGGTGAAGGCACGGGCGCGATGGCCGCGGTGCCAATCATTCAGATGGCTTGCGCAGGTGTTAGCGATGTACCAACCCTTGCTGAGTGGATGGAACGCCCTTAGGAAAAAAGCTCCTGCAACCTGGTGATTCCTTCACCTAGGTCGTCATCACCGAGTGCAAATGAAAAGCGTGCATACCCTGGGGAACCAAAAGCTTCGCCTGGCACAAACGCGACCTTGACTTGTTCGAGCACGAGATCCGCAAGCTCAAGAGTCGTGCTTGCGGTCTTGCCACCAATTGACCTGCCCAGCAAACCAGTGACGTTTGGAAAACAGTAGAACGCACCCTGTGGTTCAGGGCACGAAACGCCAGGAATTGCATTGAGCATTGAGTGCATCTTTTTGGCGCGGCGCGCGAAAGCATCCCGCATCATTTCCACTGCCGATAAATCTCCGCTTACTGCCGCAAGTGCAGCGACCTGCGAAACATTGGCCACATTGGACGTGGCGTGTGACTGGAAATTGATCGATGCCTTTATGACATCGGTGGGTCCAATCATCCAACCGACACGCCAACCAGTCATTGCGTAGGTCTTTGCCACTCCGTTCACGATGACGCATTGGTTTGCGAGTTCCGGAACCAGTGTTGGCATTGAGGTGAACTTGTTCGCGCCATAGGTCAGGTGCTCATAGATTTCATCGGTGATCACCCAAACACCATTGGCAACCGCCCAGCGGCCAATCGCCTCAACTTCCTCAGGCGGATACACAGCACCAGATGGGTTGTCGGGTGACACGAAAAGCAACACTTTGGTGCGTGGAGTCTTGGCTTTGTCGAGTTGTTCAACCGTGACTCGAAACCCGGTGCTTTCGTCGGTGTCAATGACAACCGGAACACCACCCGCAAGTGTGATCGCTTCTGGGTAAGTGGTCCAGTAAGGCGCCGGACAGATGACCTCGTCGCCTGGATCACACAGCGCGGCAAAAGCAGTGAATACGGCGTGCTTACCACCGTTGGTTACGAGCACGTTGTTAGCACTGGTTTCAAATCCACTGTCACGCTTTGTTTTGACCGCGATGGCCTCACGCAGTTCGGGCAATCCAGCAGCTGGCGTGTAGCGCTGATATTTGACATCACGGCATGCCTTTACGGCAGCTTCGACGATGTGCTCAGGGGTGGCAAAGTCTGGCTCGCCAGCTCCAAAGCCAATCACATTTTCACCCTTGGCCTTCAGTGCCTTGGCTTTTGCATCCACTGCAAGGGTGGCTGACTCGGCGATCGCCGCCAATCGGGTCGAGACTCTTTTCGGTTCGCTTGCGAGGGTCATGGATGCAATGCTTACACAGTGAGCAAGAAAACCCCTCAGGAAATTGTCATCCCAAAAGAACTGTTGCCCAAAGACGGGCGCTTTGGATGTGGCCCCTCCAAAGTCCGGCCTGAACAACTGCAGGCACTCACCACGCGTGGAGCGAAATTGCTTGGAACTTCGCACCGCCAAGCGCCAGTTAAGAACCTTGTTGGAAGTGTGCGTGATGGTCTGAGATCGCTGTTTGGCCTTCCGGCCGATTGGGACATTGTGCTCGGCAATGGAGGCTCGACGGTCTTTTGGGATGTCGCAACTTTTGGATTGATTAGCAACCGCAGCCAGCACCTCGTGTTTGGCGAGTTCTCATCGAAGTTCGCCGAAGCTGCCGCTGCTGCTCCACACCTTGGTGCACCCGAGGTGATCAGTACCCCACCTGGATCTCACCCGATTGCAGTCGCTTCAGATGTCGATCTGTACGCCTACACCCATAACGAGACTTCAACTGGGGTTGCGATGCCCCTTAGGCGTCCGGCGAACTCTGGAAATGCAATCGTTGCAGTTGATGCAACTTCAGCCGCTGGTGGGCTCATGTGGGATCCAACAGAGGTTGATGTGTACTACTTCGCCCCACAGAAATGTTTTGCAGCAGACGGTGGCATTTGGATTGCTGCATGCTCTCCCAAAGCGGTCGCACGAATTGAGGAGATCCATGCGTCAAAACGCTGGACACCTGCGTCACTTGACCTGAAGATCGCACTTGATAACTCGCGATCGAATCAGACATACAACACTCCTGCGGTTGGCACGCTCATCTTGTTTGACGAACAAGTTCAATGGATGAACTCAAACGGTGGTCTCCGCTGGTGCGCCGATCGAAGTGCCACAAGCGCCACCACAATGTACGAATGGGCAGCCGCACGAGAATTTGCAACTCCGTTTGTTGCCGATCCCGCGATGCGTTCAAACGTGGTTTCCACAATTGACCTTGATGGTGTTGATGCCAACGAAGTTTGCGCTGCACTGCGAGCCAACGGGGTGGTCGATACAGACAGTTATCGCAAGCTTGGACGCAATCAAATTCGTGTCGGAATGTTTCCAGCTATTGACCCAAGCGATGTTGCACAGTTGACACGTTGCATCGATTACGTAGTCGAGAATCTCACGGACTGAAGATGCTTGATATCGACGACATCCTTGAATTCGATGATGCAGTGGCACGTCGAGTTCGGGATTCGGTGATGGTGATTGGACTCACCGGATGGTTTGATGCGGCAAATGTGGCCACGCGTGCCCTTGGCTGGATGGCCAAGGATGCTCCATCTGGTGTTGTTGCTTCAATCGACCCTGATCCATTTTTTGATTTCACACAGCAACGGCCCGAGGCATATCTCGACGAGGACGGTGACCGTCAGATCCGCTGGCCAGAGAACGATTTTGAGGTGCTCAGATTCCCTGATTCGATGCGCGATGTGGTGGTGCTAAACGGTGTCGAACCACATGTGCACTGGTCGTCGTTCATCCGTTGCATCACTTCGGTCTATGAGCGCCTGGAATCGAGCTTGGTTGTCACCGTTGGCGCTGTGGCCGATGCCGTGCCCCACACTCGTATTCCACAAGTCGTTGGTAGCAGCACAAACGACGACCTCTGCCGGCGTCTTGGCCTCAACCGACCGCAGTACCAGGGCATCACTGGAATCGCAGGGGTCCTCCAGACAGAACTCGACCGCCTTTCGATTCCGGCGATTTCTCTACGTGTTGGCGTCCCCCACTACTTAGGTGGCGCGCAGCATCCGCGTTCGGTGACCGCATTGCTTCAGCATCTGCAACACGTGCTCGGTGTAAAAACGGGCCACGAAAAACTCGGTGGTGAGATCACGCGTTGGCAAGAACTCCACGATTCAGCAGTGGCCGAGGACGAACAGGCGCAACGATACGTACGCATGCTTGAGCTCGATTTTGACAGACGAATTGAATCGGCGATTCCAACTGGTGATGATCTCGCCGCAGAACTCGAAGAGTTCCTACGCGGCCAGTCACCAACTGAGGATGACAACTAACTATTTGCGTTTAGTGGCTCTTACGCCACTTGTTCAGCTAAGCGCCTTGAAGCCGAGGTCGAGGTCAGCGAGGATGTCTTCGATTGACTCGAGTCCAACCGAGAGACGCACGAGTCCAGGGTGTACACCGGCTGAAAGTTGTTCTGACTCAGTGAGCTGGCTATGCGTAGTTGATGCTGGATGAATCACGAGACTGCGCACATCGCCGATGTTGGCCACGTGGCTGTGCAGCTGCAACGCCTCAGCAAACTTCTGCCCCGCGTCGCGTCCGCCCTTCACGTTAAACGCAATGATCGAGCCGAAGCCCTTGCCTGCAAAGTACTTCTTTGCGCGCTCATGCCATGGCGACGACGGCAAACCTGCCCACGAGATGCTCTCAACAGCAGACTGCTTGCCGAGGTAATCGGCGACCTTCTGGGCATTTGACCAGTGGCGATCCATTCGCAATGAAAGGGTCTCAATACCCTGCAGGATTGACCACGCATTGAACGGGCTAATCGCCATACCAAGGTCGCGCAGTAGTTGTACTCGCGCTTTGATGATGTACGAACCCGGACCAAGTGCCGGCCAGTAAGCAAGACCGTGGTACGACGGATCGGGCTCGGTGAAATTCGGGAAGCGTCCGCTAGCTGAGAAATCAAATTTGCCCGAATCGATGATCGCGCCACCAATTGAAGTGCCGTGTCCAGCGATGAACTTGGTAAGTGAGTGCACCACGATGTCTGCACCCCATTCGATAGGGCGAATTCCATATGGTGAAGGCACTGTGTTGTCAACGATCAGCGGGACGCCAACTTCATGCGCCACCTTGGACACACCTTCGATATCGAACACGTCGTTCTTCGGGTTCGCAAGCACTTCGCCATAGAAGGCTTTTGTGTTCGGACGCGTAGCACTCTTCCACTGCTGAAGATCATGCGGATCATCAACAAAGCTCACCTCGATACCCATCTTGGGCAGCGTGTAGTGCAGCAGGTTGTATGTGCCGCCGTACAGTGACGGCGAGGCGACGATGTGGCTGCCAGCTTCAGCGAGTGTGAGAATCGCAAGAGTCTCGGCGGACTGCCCGCTCGCTACGGCCAATGCACCTGGGAGACCAACTGCGGTTGTGATGCCGCCTTCAAGCGAGCTCAAGCGCGCTTCCAGCACTCCTTGGGTGGGGTTCATTATTCGCGTGTAGATATTTCCGATTTCCGCGAGCGCAAAAAGGTTCTGCGCGTGGGCCGAGTCACGGAACTGGTACGAGGTTGTTTGGTAGATCGGAACCGCGCGCGCTCCCGTTGCTGGATCGGGCTCTTGGCCGGCATGAATTTGACGGGTTTCGAAGCCCCAGTTGTTTGCAGTCATAGGGGGCGACGCTACGCCTTCAATTCCCGACCTGTCAAGTCGGGAATTCCAAGTGTGCCCGTGCCGTCGGCAAATTTTGATTGCAAAAGTTTCATGATTCTGAAACACACTCCCTGACAAACGGTGTGGGTTTTCGTATTACAGTTTTTGCCTATCGGCACCACCCAAGGGCCGTTCATCCAAAGGGGAGACCTAAATGAAGAGAATCTGGAAGGTCGCAGCACTTGCCGCGGCAACTTCTTTGATTGTTGCCGCCTGCAGTGACGACAACGAATCATCCGACACCACCGCCGCAGAAGCAGCTGACCTCAAGGTCGCAGTTGTTTACATCGGTGTTCCTGGCGATGCAGGCTGGACCTACCAGCACGAGCAAGGAATCCTGCAGCTCGAAGACAACCTCGGCATCGAGGTGAAGCGAGTTGAGAACATCCTTGACAACGCAGACTCTGAAAAGACCTTTGAACAGCTCGCAGCTGATGGCTACGACCTGATCTTTGGTACTTCTTTTGGTTATGGCGATCCAATGCTCGCTGTTGCTGAGAACTATCCGGACACCTGCTTTGAATGGGCAACCGGTTACAAGACTGCAGCAAACCTCGGCACATACTTCGGTGCAGCTGAAGAAGCTCGCTATCTCACCGGTCTTGCCGCTGGTGCCGCAACTGAAAACGGAAAGATTGGTTACGTTGCCGCTTTCCCGATTCCAGAAGTTCTGCGTGGAATCAACGCATTCACCATTGGTGTTCGCGAAATGAATCCAGATGCAACCGTGCAGGTTCAGTGGACCAAGACCTGGTTTGACCCAACCCTCGAAGGTGAAGCTGCACAAGCTCTTGCCGATGCAGGTGTTGACGTACTTGCTATGCACCAGGACTCCACAGCAACTGGTGAAGTTGCAAAGAACGCCGGCATCAAGTGGGCTGGCTACAACAGCGACACGTCTGAGTTTGCTCCAGAAGCATGGTTGACCGCTCCCACCTGGGATTGGGGTCCGTACTACACAGCAACTGCTGAAGCTGTAGCTGGGGGCACCTGCCCAACCGACCAGTACTACGGCAACATGGCTGACGGAATGGTCACCTTGGCATCGTTTGGTGAATCAGTTGACGCTGACACACAATCGATGATCGAGGAGAAGAAGCAGGCAATCATCGACGGCGAATTCGCTCCATTCACTGGTCCATTGAACGACCAGAACGGTGCCGAAGTACTCGCTGATGGTGTATCGGCAACCCTCGGCGAATTGCTCGGAATGGAGTACTTCGTAGAAGGCGTCATCGGTTCGCCAACCGGCGAATAAGCATGGCCGATACCTCTAAAGAGGTGGCACAGGGGTCGCACCATAACGGTGCGGCCCCTGTTGCTCTATCTGCACACAATGTGACCAAGCGCTTTCCTGGCGTATTGGCTAACGACAACGTGAATTTCGATGTTCGCGCTGGCGAAGTTCACACTCTTCTTGGTGAAAACGGTGCTGGCAAGAGCACTCTCGCGGCGATGCTTTGTGGTCTCTATCAGCCGGACTCCGGCACCATCTCGCGCAATGAGCAGCCGATCTGGTTGTCTTCGCCGCGTCAAGGTCTCGCACACGGCATTGCAATGGTGCATCAACACTTTCGCTTGGTTGAACGCATGACTGTTGCCGAAAATGTGGTTCTCGGTAGTCGCAACTTGCCTTTCAAAATGGCAAGCCGCGAGATCAACGAGCGTGTTGCTGCTACCGCTGAATCGTATGGCCTTCCAATTGATCCAAGCGCAGTGATCATGAATCTCTCCGTGGGTCAGCGCCAACGAGTTGAGATCGTAAAGGCGCTATACCAAGGCGCCGAGGTATTGCTGCTGGACGAGCCAACCGCGGTTCTGGTTCCTGATGAAGTTGAAAAACTATTTGAAAATGTTCGCTCCATGGCTGCGGCTGGCAAATCAATTGTCTTTATCAGCCACAAGCTTGGTGAAGTAGTTGAGATCTCTGACCGGGTAACTGTGTTGCGTGGCGGAGTTGTCACTGGTTCTGTTGAGGGTCGCGGAGCAATGAGCACCGCTGAGTTGGCTCAAATGATGGTCGGGCGCGAAGTTGATTTGCAGCCACGGCGTGCGCGTCATCCAATTGGTCATGAGAAGTTACAAGTACGTGATCTGGGTCTAAGGAAAAATGGAATTGACGTGCTCAAAGACATCACCTTCTCAGTGCATGAAGGTGAGCTCGTAGGTATCGCTGGAGTTGCCGGTAACGGCCAAAAGGAACTCGCTGACACAATTGCTGGCCTGCTTGTTCCGACATCAGGGACTGTTTCAATTGATGGTCACTTCACTACCAATCTCGGACCGATTGCAGCTCGTGAGTCGGGCCTTGCTTACGTGCCAGAAGATCGTTTGGGTATGGGTCTTGTGCCATCAATGTCAATTCTCGACAATCTGCTTCTCACAAGAGAGCGTGGTCTGATCCCTAATCGACATGACGCTCGAACCGAGGCAGACCAACTCATCAATCAGTTCGAAATCAAAGCCAATGGCCCTGACCACCAAGCGCGCAAGCTCTCTGGTGGAAACGCCCAAAAAGTGTTGCTGGCACGCGAATTGACAGGTGGCCGAACCAAGACCTCGGTCTTGGTGGTCTGCTCCCCTACTCGCGGTTTGGACGTAGGTGCAATTGAGACTGTCCGTGCACTGTTGGATGATGCGCGTTCAGCGGGCCAAGCAATTTTGCTGATTAGCGAAGACCTCGACGAATTGATGTCGCTTGCTGACCGCGTGCTCGTGCTCTATAGCGGTCAGATTGTTTATGAAACACCAGGGGAAACTGCCACGTTGCGCGAAGTCGGTGCAGCAATGGCGGGTCTCTAGATATCAAGGAAAGACTCCGAATGGGAATCCCGATCAAGTTCGAACAACGCATTGATTCACCGAAGTGGTTGATACTTGCTGTTCCAGTTGCATCACTCATTGCCGCACTCCTTGTTGGCAGCATCTTCTTACTCGCAACCGGACACCCGCCGCTCGACACCTTCAACAGCTTGTTGCGCGGCAGTTTCACCACCCACCGAGGATTTACAAACACGCTCGGATTAGCAACGATTCTTATCTGTACTGGTCTCGCTGCGGGCTTCGCATTCCAGATGAATCTCTACAACATCGGTGGCGAGGGTCAGTTGTACCTCGGCATGATCGGTGGCGCATGGGCAGGAATTGCACTCGGTGATCACTTCCCTGGCTATCTCGCAGTACTCCTTACTTTGCTCATTGGGGCATTGGCTGGAGGCCTCTGGGTCACGGTACCCGCGATCACAAAAGCAAGATTTGGAACCAGTGAAATTGTCAGCACACTGCTTTTGAATTACGTGGCTTTGAACCTGGTGAATTACTTCATCTTTGGCTCCAAAGGATTCTTCCGTGATCCATCAACTGCGTTTCCGCAGGGTCGCAAAGTGCCAGACAGTGTGCGCCTAGATGCGTTTGGCAAAACTCAGACCTATCCGACCATTTTTCTCTCGGTTCTGCTGGCAGCATTCCTCTTTTGGCTGGTCAAGAAGTCCGAGTTCGGATACCGGATCAAAGTGCTTGCCGATTCTCCAAAAGCTGCTGGCTACGCCGGTATTAACGCACCGCGATTAACTCTGTCGGTGCTTGTCATTTCAGGTGCCCTCGCAGGCCTCGGAGGAGCGATGCTTGTGGTCGGCCCGACTGGAAAACTTGACCCCGGTGTTGCTGGCATTGGGCTTGGTTATGCGGGGATCGTGGTGGCTGCTCTCGCGCGATACAACTTTGTTGCCATCATTTTGGCGTCGGTACTTTTTGCAGGATTGAGAGTCGGTGGTGATTCACTCCAGATCTCAACCGATGTGCCGATTCACATTGCGGTGATCATCCAAGGTGCGGTCTTGATCTTTGCCCTCGGTGGCGAAGTGTTTCGCAAATATCGCATCCGAGTTGTGCGACCCGGATCGGCAGCGGGGGTCGCAGCATGAATACCAACATCTGGCTGCTCACGTTTGCTGACTCCATCTCAATTGCGACCACATTGATTCTTGCCTCACTCGGTGCACTGCTTACTGAGCGCTCAGGTGTGATCAACCTTGGTGTCGAAGGCGTTCTCCTTATGGGTGTGGCCTCGACATTCTTGGTTTCTGATGGCACGGGCAACCCATGGTTAGCACTCGTAATTGGCACATGTGTCGGCGCCTTACTCGCGATGGTGCATGCTGTACTTTGCGTGGTGCTGCGCGCCAATCAAATTGTTTCCGGATTGGCGCTCGTGATCTTTTGCACGGGGCTTGCGAATTTTCTTGCTAAGCCAATTGAAGGCAAACCAAAGCGCGTGCAGTTAAACGCAATCGACTTCGGCCCATTAAGCGATATTCCGATCATCGGCCCGCTGATCTTTGGTCACGACCTGATTACCTACGTCACCTGGTTGATCGTTATCTCTGCTTCGGCTTACATGTTCCGCACCCGCCCCGGTCTCACACTTCGCGCAGTTGGCGACGACCCCGCCACGGTTGACTCACAGGGTTTGCCGGTGGCTGCAATTCGTTTCGGCTACACGATGGCGGGTGGCGCACTCATGGGCCTTGCTGGTGGCTGGTTCATGCTCGCTCGATCAGCCGCTTGGCAACAACAAGCAACCACCAACGGCATCGGCTGGATCGCGCTCGCCTTGGTTGTGTTCGCCGCATGGCGCCCATTGCGTCTCGTATTCGGAGCGGTTCTCTTTGGCTTTACTCTGCAGTTACCGTTCACCCTGCAAGCCGAACAGATCAAAGTGATACCCGCGGCAATTTTGCCGATGATTCCCTACTTGGTCACTCTTGCAGCATTGATCGCAATGTCAACTCCACGAGCACGTGCCGTTCTCGGAGCTCCAAAAGCTCTCGGCCAGCCGTTCGTTCGCGACGAACGCTAAGAAGAGACAGATTGCAGATAGAGCCGGGCGGGCGTGTCGCCTTTTACGCCGCCAATTACTAATGAATCGCCAAACTCCTCTACCACTCGAACTTGTGACACACCGTTGGGCACAATTTCAGTTCCCGAAGAAATGCCATTTGTACGCCAAAGGACAATTTTTCCTAATGAATTTGGCGCTCCGAAATAGGCACTCGTTCCAGCCATGGCCACGACAGATTCGTTTGTGAGCCCGCTCTTGGTACCTGAACCAATTTCTCGGAGCACCTTTGTCCCTGTTGGGCTTCCATCGGTAGACCAGAGTTCAAGACCGCCGCGTGTTGTTCTGCCTAAAAAGAGCAGTCTGCCTCCAACATTGATATTGAGCGGTTCTATATCGTCATAAGTCTCTGAGGTGGGGTCAATATCTTTCAGTAGTTTGGTGCCAGCTCGCCGACCATCGGTTCGCCACAAAATTTCTGAGTCAATATCAGACTCGGTTTCTGCAATATAAATCAGCTTGCCATTCGCGAGACCGAGGAATTCGCCCTCTTCAAGAGTTCTCATCCCAAGATTCACCGGGCTTGGCCCAAAAGTTTTATCAACCGCATAAAGACCAGTTGCAGCATCGGTTTCCCAAATGAATATGAACTTGCTTCCCAGGAGCTCAATCTCATCAACATCTGGATAATCACTACCCAAACTCAAAACTTCGGTTGCGCGGGGCATATTTGTTGTGACCTTAAAGATCGCGCCGCGACTGTCAACAACGCCCTTGAAATACAAAGCACCTAGGTGGACGCCGATGAAGTCGATGCGGTCATACTGCAATCCAAAAGGACTACTAGCAATCGAAGCTAGCCCCGACGGCGTACCATCAGTTCGGTAAAGGCGATGATCACCTGTGGAGTCATCTGACCTGATAAATACGAAATCATTGACCGCCTCAAATCGCGAAAAACTGTTCCCACCTACATTGGCATCAACAATCATCCGCGTCCCCGCAGCAGTTCCATCTGAAACCCATGGCTCAAAACCGTGGTCTTGGGTCCAAGCGTTGAAGTAGACCTTTCCATTAACTGCGAGGAGATTACTTGGGCGCGCGGATTGCGTGCCCTCCCAGATGTCTTTTACTAATTTGGCCGAGGTTGCACCCTGTTCATATTTCCAGAGTTCAATTCCATGCTGTGCGTCGTAGGCCGTAAAGAACAAAGTATCGCCAGCAACTGCATGAGTGAACTCTCCGTATGACGAAGAGTCGGGCCTACGTGGCATGGTGTTGCGGGCCAAGACAGTTATTTGAGATCTATTCACAGGTGAGATTCGCACTGGCACGACACCGTTAACCGGGTCTTGGTACGACGACACAAGTCGTCCCCCCACCAAGTTCAGTGGAATTCCTGCCTCGCGTTGGGCTTCATCGTCAGCTTGGGGAGCTACGCGCGTGGCTGCACCGCCAGCGATTGGCACCCAGTAGTTGACCAAGCCCCCTGGCCAAGCATTGGCACTGAGATAGACACGGCCGTTTGAGGCCACCTCAATTCCATTCACTGTGAAGTCATAAGCGAAGTAGGGAAATGTGGTGAGTTTTTCCGGGAGTAAGCCACGTTGGCGAATAACCCACAGCGAAGTCTCATTGTCGGAATCAATGGTTGTGAAGAAGAAGTGTTCGACACCCCCGCTTACGACGGTGCGGCCCGTGCGAATGTTGATTTGTTCACCAACCAACATTGAAAGATTGGTGACGCCCAATGCGTCAAAACGGTATAACTTGTTTTCGTCAAATTCGTACACCGTTGCGTACACCGCATCGTCTGCTTCAAAGCTCTCCCCTGGGAAGTTCCAAGATGCTTCCAAGTTGAATGAAACGTTGTCCCAGGTCCAAACAACTCCGTTGTTGTCGATGATCACGATCAGGTCATTAATTCTCAGCGGCTTGGAGTAGTAGCCAAAATTTGTGGGCTGATTGAGTTCATTCACAACTTCAGTCGTGGATCCGTCGGTACGCATTAGTCTGTAGCCAACGGATGTGTATCCGATGAAGTATTGGTAGCCACCTAGTTCAACAAAGCGATGGGGGTCCGATGCGTCAACACCAGGGTATATTTCGGCACCGCCCACTAATGAAGTTGATGCGGCCGTACCTGATGATTTATAGAGTTCAAAGTTTTCGCTATCACGCGGAGCGGCCGCAAGCAGTGCGACATCAGATCGTGTGGGATGGTTGACAGCTTCATTCAGTATCAAGGTGTCGGAGATTTTCTTGGTTCCGCCTGGGGTGCCATTTGATACCCAGATACCGCCTCGCCAACTAGAAAACCAGACCTTGCCGCCAGCAACATAGAGATTTTCAATGCCAGTCGATTCGCGTCCTGGCGTTGCGTCCATCACCATTCTTGTGCCACGCGTGGTTCCATCCGTGCGCCACAGCTCACTGCCGTGTTCTGCATCATTGCCGACGTAAAAAAGAAGATTTCCCAACTTCACGGCGGAGTCATCGCCGACGGCATCGTCGGTGAGCAGGCTGTAACCACCAGCAATTGTTCTTGGTGATGAAGTCGCAGCGACGACCGAATTAGCGGCGCTTGCAATCGAACTAATTAGTAGCAATCCAGTTATGCACGTTTTGATTCTTGACACTTCGAACCCCTCAGTAATTCAACTAGAGATAACTTACAACTTTGCCGTTTCTCAGAATTCAGACAAAGGAATCGTGCTAAATCCCAAGCACCGCGCGCAGGCCCAGAATGGAAGCGCGCTTCCATTCATGGCGCAGTCGATCCGTGTCACCGGTTTCAAGCAGAACGAAACCGAAAAACTGCCCCTGCATCCAATACGAAACCGCTTCTAGATCAACGGCTGTGTCAACAAACCCGCGCTCCTGAGCGATGCGAAGGGTCTCTGCCGCATGCTTGGTTTCTTCGATCTGTGCATTGCGCACAGTTTTGGCAACCTTCTTGTTGTCAAGAGCAAGTGTGATCGCCCGCGCTCTCCATACCCGCACTCCCGAGCGGGTACTCGAGGCCACGGCTTCTACAACGCGGTCAATGGCTTTTGAGAATTCAGCTCTCGTACGGCACTCTTCCACCATGGCCCGAAACACCCGATTGTCTGATGACAAGTGGCGCACCAATTCTTGAACTTCAGCAGCCGCAATCAAACCGTTCTTGCTACCGAAATGGTGATAGAGGGAGCCATTAGTTGCTTGCGCACGATCCATCACGCGTTGGACATCGAAATTTTCAATGCCAAAACGTTGAATCTCTTTGGCGGCCTCGGCCATCAACCTTTCGGAAGTGGCGATGCCGTCACTGCGTTTGCGAATAGACCCCAAGGCGAACTTCCTCAGCCACCTGAGGCTTCAGAAACCTTTTGCTTGCCAGCAGAAATCCACGGCATCATCGAACGCAAACGTGCACCCACTTCTTCGATTTGATGCTTGGCACCAGCGTCACGCAGGGCGTTGAAGTTGGTGCGGCCGCTCTCGCTTTCGGCAATCCATTCGCGGGCGAATTTGCCGGACTGGATTTCCTTCAGAATTTTGGCCATCTGCTTCTTCGTTGCAGGAGTAACCACGCGAGGCCCGCGTGTGACGTCGCCGTATTCTGCGGTGTCAGAAATTGAATAGCGCATTCCGGCGATGCCCTCTTCATACATGAGGTCAACGATCAACTTCACTTCGTGCAAGCACTCGAAGTACGCCATCTCGGGCTGATAGCCCGCTTCAACGAGAGTTTCGAAGCCAGCCTGCACCAACGAAGTGAGACCACCGCAAAGCACAACCTGCTCGCCGAACAAGTCGGTCTCGGTCTCTTCAGCGAATGTGGTCTCAATGATGCCCGCACGTGCGCCGCCGATTGCCTCGGCATAGGAAAGTGCAACCTCTTTGGCCTTGCCAGTTTCATCCTGCTCCACTGCGATCAAGCACGGCACTCCGCCACCTTCGGTGTAGGTACGACGCACGAGATGACCTGGGCCCTTTGGCGCAATCATGATCACATCAACACCCTTTGGTGGGCGGATGCGCTTGAAGCGGATATTGAAACCATGTGCGAAGGCAAGTGCTTTGCCCGGCTTCATGTAACGCTTGATGTCGTTCGTGTACGTGGCCTTCTGCTCGGTGTCGGGCATGGTCATCATCACTAGATCAGCCCATTTGGCAGCATCGGCAATGCTCATCACCTTGAGGCCTGCGGCCTCAGCTTTGGCAGCCGACTTTGATCCTTCACGCAGTCCCACGACCACCTGTACGCCAGAGTCTTTCAAGTTCAGCGCGTGGGCGTGACCTTGACTGCCATATCCAATGATTGCGACCTTGCGTCCACGAATGATTGAAGGATCGGTGTCCTTTTCGTAGTACATCTTTGCTGCCATCAACTTGCCTTTCCTTTGGGGGCACGCGTGCGTGCCTCACGATCGATCTTGGGGAGAGCTACACGGCCCGTGCGCTGCATCTCCACGATGCCATAACCGCGCAGTAATTCTTCAAAATCGTCCAATTTCTCGGGATTTCCGTCCAGGCTCACGGTCATGGACTCCCCTCCGACGGCGATGATCTTGCCCTCAAAGATGTTCGTGAGCTCAACGACTTGACCGCGATTGTCGGCTCCAGCCTTAACCGTGGCGATCATCAGCTCGCGCTCGACAGATCGCTGTGGGTCCAATTCAGAGATGCGAACAACTTCAATCAACTTGAACAGTTGTTTCACAACCTGCTCAAGCGGAGCTGATTCCACATCGACAACGATTGTGATACGGCTGAAATCCGGATCC
Source organism: uncultured Bifidobacterium sp. (assembly GCA_964638795.1). Classification (GTDB taxonomy): domain Bacteria; phylum Actinomycetota; class Acidimicrobiia; order Acidimicrobiales; family Ilumatobacteraceae; genus CAIYHK01. Next base: position 23,673 of record CAZXAX010000004.1, read on the forward strand.
TCAGTTGGCGCAACAGCAAGTGAATAGATGTTGAATCCTCGGCGAGCAAATAACGATGAGACACGCGCGAGTACTCCCGCTCGGTTCTCGACCAAAACAGAAAGGATGTGGTGTTGGGGATTGCTCACTTAAGGAAACCTTTCAGTTCACGCTGCGACTCAGGAAGGATGATGTCATCGTTGCTGGTACCAGCAGCAACCATTGGGAAAACCTTTTCCAGTTCTGCAACTCGGAAGTCAACGACAACTGGGCGGTCATTGATGGAGTTCGCCTTGTCGATTGCTGGCTGAACCTCTTCAGGTGAATCAACACGAATACCAACACAGCCCATAGCTTCAGCCCACTTCACAAAGTCAGGCAAGCTGCCAAGGTAAACCTCGCTGTAGCGCTCGTCATAGAAGAGCTCCTGCCACTGACGCACCATGCCGAGATATGAGTTGTTCAAAATTCCGACCTTCACAGGGATGTTCTCAAGTGATGCAGTTACAAGCTCTTGAGCAGTCATCTGGAAACAACCATCGCCATCAATTGCCCAAACTGTCTTGTCGGGTTGGCCAACTTTTGCGCCGATGGCAGCAGGAACACTGAATCCCATCGTGCCAAGACCACCTGAGTTCACCCAGGTATACGGCTTTTCAAAGCGCCAGTATTGGCTCGCCCACATCTGGTGCTGTCCAACGCCGGCGACAAGGATTGTGTCTTCAGGAGCCGAATCGCGGAGTTGCTCCAAGCAGTACTGCGGCTTTAGGGCCTCGCCTGGTGCGCTTGGTTCATACGTGAGTGGGAACTGCTCTTTCCAACCACTGACCTTTGAGCGCCATGCACCGATATCAACTTGGCTTTCGCCGCCATCGGTGAGTTCTTTGATGGCTTTGATGATTTCTTCAACCACGAGACGACAGTCGCCAACGATTGGCACATCGGGTCGGCGCACCTTGCCCTGCTCGGCTGGGTCAATGTCAACGTGGATGATCTTGGCTTCAGGGGCAAAGGCCGCAACCTTGCCGGTAACGCGGTCGTCGAAGCGAGCGCCGAGTGCGATCAAGAGATCGCTCTTTTGCATCGCGGTGACTGCAGATGCAGTTCCGTGCATGCCCGGCATGCCGAGATTCATCGGGTGCGAATCAGGGAACGCGCCTCGTGCCATCAACGTGGTGACAACTGGGGCGTTGATCATTTTTTGCAACTCGGCAACTGCCTCGGCCGCGTGTGCCTTCAAGACACCACCACCGAGATACAACACCGGCTTTTCAGATTGCAGAATTAGGCGCGCCGCTTCTTTGATCATCCGAGGATGGCCCTTGCTGGTCGGCTTGTAGCCAGGGAGGCTGTCGGCGACTTCGTCTTCGCTTGGCCAGTACCAGTCCATTTCATTCACCAAAACGTCTTTGGGAACATCGATTAGAACCGGGCCGGGACGACCTGTGGTTGCAATGTGAAATGCCTGAGCAACCGCAAGTGGAAGATCCTGAGCCTTCATAACGAGCTCGTTGTGTTTTGTTATCGAACGCGTGATTCCAACTGTGTCGCATTCCTGGAATGCGTCGGTACCGATTGCGGCTGTAGACACTTGGCCCGTGATGGCGATCATCGGGATTGAGTCCATGTATGCATCGCACAACGGGGTTACGAGGTTGGTGGCAGCGGGTCCCGAGGTAACCATTGCAACGCCAGGGCGTCCAGTTACGTGGGCATAACCTTCGGCCATGTGCCCGGCGCCCTGTTCGTGACGCACCAAGATGTGACGAATGCTGGACTTAAGCAACGGGTCGTACGCAGGCATGATGCAACCGCCTGGCAGACCAAACATCACATCAACGCCGGCGTGCTCCAGCGACTTGATGAGTGCTTCTGCTCCTGTGATTCGTTGTTTCTTGCTCATTTGATTCTCCTCTGGGCGGGAAATGAAAAAGCCTCCCGTTTGGGAGGCCTAGGCGCGCGCGTTATGGGGCGAGCGCCTACACAAGTACCACTACTACGGTTCGGGCGGCGGTGATCTCGTTCATGAGGCTTTAATCCTGCCACGTCAGGCTCCCGCTACACAACCCCAGCCGTACTGGTAGGGCTAGCCTTGTCCTGTTCGCGCCCCAGGAGGCCACAAAAAAATGACTAGCTCGACCCCAAAGATTGCCCCTGCTGATGGACGCCTCGGCGTTCTCGTGGTGGGTCTCGGAGCCGTATCCACCACCCTTATCGCTGGCGTTGAACTCGCCAAGCGCGGCATGGGTCAGCCATTTGGCTCGATGACCCAGATGGGCACAATCCGCCTCGGTAAGCGCACCGAAGGGCGCAGCCCGTTGGTCAAAGACTTCGTCCCCCTCGCCCGACTCGAGGACATCGAATGGGGTACCTGGGACGTGTTTCCTGATGACGCTTATGTGGCCGCCACTCGCGCTGGAGTCCTCGAAGGTGGCAAGCACATTGAGGCAATATCTGACACCTTGCGCGACATCCGCCCGATGCCCGCTGCCTTCGAGCGCAAGTACGCCCGCAACCTCGATGGCAACAACACCAAAGGTGACATCTCAAAGCGGGCGATGCTTGAAGCGATTCGTACCGACATCAACAAGTTCCGCGACGACAAAAAAGTCGATCGCATGGTGATGATCTGGTGTGCGAGCACTGAAGTGTTTATCGAGCCAGGCCCGGCACACATGACCATTGAGTCTTTTGAAAAAGCAATTGATGCCAACGATGACTCAATTGCTCCATCGATGCTCTATGCATACGCTGCGCTGCTCGAAGGTGTTCCCTTCGCCAATGGTGCGCCGAACCTTGCAGTGGACATGCCTTGCCTGCGTCAATATGCAACCGAGCACAACATTCCGATTAGTGGCAAGGACTTCAAGACTGGCCAGACACTCATGAAAACAGTTCTGGCTCCGATGTTGAAGGCTCGCCAACTTGGGCTCTCGGGTTGGTACTCAACAAACATTCTCGGCAATCGCGATGGCGAAGTGCTTGACGCCCCAGAGAACTTCAAGACCAAAGAAGAATCAAAACTCGGTGTGCTTGAACACATTCTTGAGCCAGAGAAAAATCCTGACCTTTACGGTGACGTGTTCCACAAGGTGAGCATCAACTACTACCCGCCCCGTGGTGACAACAAAGAAGGCTGGGACAACATCGACATCTTTGGCTGGCTCGGATATCCGATGCAGATCAAAGTGAACTTCCTCTGCCGCGACTCAATTCTCGCTGCTCCACTCGCACTTGACCTTGTGCTCTTCAGTGATCTCGCACAGCGCGCCGGGCTCGGTGGCATCCAAGAATGGTTGTCGTTCTATTACAAGAGCCCGCAAGTTGCTCCTGGCCTGTATCCAGAACACGATTTGTTTATCCAGCTCACGAAGTTGAAGAACACCTTGCGCTGGATGATGGGCGAAGACCAGATCACACATCTTGGTCGCGAGTACTACGAAGACATCTGATCGTTTCGTGAAACTCCCCCGTCCCAAGTGGGTACTGTTTGACCTTCTGGTAGTTGTCTTTTTCGTTGTCGTAGGCACACGAAATCATGACGACAACACAGGGTTAGCGGCATCAATTGGTGTGATGCTCCCGTTTCTAATCGGGACACTGATTGCTTGGGCCCCACTGAAGCTCGAGCCCGATGCTATTTCCAATCGCATGGCCACGCGCGTGTGGATCGCGACAATCGTGGTTGGCGTGTTACTTCGCCGATTTGCATGGGACCGCAGTACCGCTGGAACCTTCGTGGTAGTTGCCACTGCATTTTTGTTTGCGTGTTTCTTTGGCTGGCGAGCGATCGCCCGCAAACTGCAAAAGGACTAATCAGCCCAAGCTGGGCACTGCGGCTTAAAGAAGCACCAATCACAGAGATTTGACTTGGTGGTAGCAAACTCGCCCTTGGCGCACGCTGATTCAATTGAATCACGCACAGTACGAACTGTGACCGCAGTCTGTTCGAGCACGTCAGCGGTTACATCTTTCGTGAACTTGGTTGCGGTTTCCAGAAACAACAACTCCAACCGCTCAGGATTACCGAGCCCCATATTCGCCACCAGCCCGGCGTAAACCTGCAACTGGAAAAATTTCTGGTCAGCGAACCTCGGCGACGGTGTCTTGCCAGTTTTGTAGTCAGTGATAGTGATGGCGCCATCTGCTGATTTTGAATAACGGTCAATAAAGCCCTTTAGCTTCACGCCCGCAATCTCACCCTCTACACGTGCTTCCATCCCAGCGGGCTGCGTGACGGCTGGATCTTCAATCACCCAAAGGTTGTCAATGCAGAGCCACGCATCCTTTTTGAACTGCAAAATTCCCTGATCACCGCTGATGTAGGGCATGACCTGCGCTGCCCAATCTTTCTTGGTGAATACCTCGGTGGCAATTGACCGAGTTGAATCCTTCGTGCGGTCAACGGTGGGCAGTTTGTACATCTCTTCCAACACGTCATGGACGAAATTGCCAAGCAGTGTGGCCCGGGTTGGCGGCTCCTTGATGCCATCAATGCGGCTGAACTTGAACTTCAGTGCGCACTGCTGGAAAGTCCCGATGGAAGACGGCGAAAGATAGTCAGGTGGGGAGATGGCGGAATCAGCAGGAGTCACGGCCACAGGATACCCAAGGGGTGTAGCGCCATTTTTCAGTAGTCTCCCGAAATGGCAAATGATGTGGTTGAGCTTGCGTCTAACGGGCACCGAGCCACGTTCATCCTGCATGACCACCTCCCCCAACTTGCATATCTCGGGCGGAGCGAAGCCACGCCATCGGGGTCTCTGTTTGACGCAGTGATTCCACCCGGCGGCTTAGATGCGCCTGCGTCATCCACAATGATTGCTGAACCTGCACGCGGTTGGTTTGGTGAACCTGGAATCTTGGTGGCGCGAGACGGATCAACACTCAGCCCAAATTTCAAAGATCTACGTACGACACTCACTGAAGAGCGCGCACATTTCATCGCCACCGATGCAGACAGTGAACTTCAGCTCGATCTAACTGCTGTCTTGGATGCTTCAGGAGTACTCGTTCTTACAACCTCAATAACGAATCTTGCCGAGCAACCTCTTTACGTGAATGCCCTGAACCTCACCGTTTCAGTACCTGCACATCTAAATGAACTGATCCAATTGGGTGGACGCCATGCCATGGAGTTTCAAGAAGAGCGCTTTAAATGGGGGCGCAGTGTGGTCAATATTGCTTCGCGCCGTGGTCGCACCTCGCATCAGCAATCACCAACAGTGTTTTGCGTGGACCACACCACGGGTGAAACACATGGTGACGTGTTCGCCATGCATCTTGCTTGGAGTGGAAACTTCAAGTTCTCCTGCGACTCGGTAACAGCTGATGGTCGCTCAGTGACAGCCGGAGAAATTCTTGAATTTGGTGAAATCATTCTGGCCAAAGGTGAGAGTTACTCAACGCCCAATCTTCTGGTGACCGCGAGTCGCCACGGGATCGCAAATGCCTCAGCACAATTCCATGAATACGTGCGTAGCATTACGCCAACGACGTCTGCGCCACGACCAGTGCTAATCAATACCTGGGAAGCGGTTTATTTTGATCATGACACCGAGCGTTTGTTCGAACTCGCACGACGTGGCGCACGAGTCGGCGCAGAACGCTTTGTGCTCGATGATGGATGGTTTCGTGGCCGCAGAGATGACACGGCAGGGCTTGGTGACTGGGAGATTGATCCAGACATTTGGCCAGAGGGCCTGCAGCCGCTTGCAAATCACGTACACACGCTTGGGATGGAGTTTGGTATCTGGTTTGAGCCAGAGATGATCAATCCGAATTCAAATTTGTACCGCCAGCATCCTGAGTGGGTGCATGGAACACCACACCAACACGCGTTAACTGGACGCAACCAATTGGTGCTGAATCTTGGTTTAGCTGAAGTACGCAACTATTTGGTGGAAGCAATTTCAGCGTTGCTGTCGCAGATACCCGTGAGCCATGTGAAGTGGGACCACAATCGTGACCTCGTAAGTGTCGGGGCCCACGAGCAGACACAGGGTTTCTACGAACTGCTCACTCGCCTAAGGACGGCACACCCAAAGGTTCAATTTGAATCTTGTGCTTCGGGTGGGGGCCGAATTGACGCTGGCGTAGCCGCACATGTTGTGCGCTTTTGGACCAGTGACTCAATTGACGCTCTCGACAGGCTTTCAATCCAACGCGGTGCGCTTCGTGTTATCCCCCCAGAAATGCTCGGCGCTCACATCGGGGCGCCGTTGTGTCACACAACTGGGCGACGACATCCACTTTCGTTCCGCGCGCTCTCTGCTTTGCCATTTTGGTTAGGTATTGAATGGGATCTTCTGTCAGCCGATGACCACGAGCTAGAAAAACTCGCTGAGGTTGTTGCGGTCCACAAGAGATTTCGCGACTTATTCCACACAGGAGCCACGGCATTTTCAGATCACCCCGACCCGAACGTGCACATTCATTCCGTGATCACCGCCGACTTGTCTGAAGGTGTTGCAGTAATCGCATCCACCGGTAATGGTTCACGTCACGTAAATGCTCCCGCGCGCATCTTTGGTCTCGCGCCCGAAGCCTTGTATCGCTGTCGAGTCGTGTCTCTTGGTTCACAAAAATGGGCATTGAATCGCGGGCTGCCCGCCTGGTTGGAGTCTGGACTCACCGCAACGGGTTCACAACTTGCAACTATTGGCCTTCCGTTCCCTCCCCTGTTGCCACAGTCGGGCATCCTTGTTCACATGGAGCGAGTGCAATGACCGGTGAGAACGTGCGTCGTGATCCACATCTAGGCACTGTGGTCCACATCGTTGCCAAGCGGCAGAACCGGCCAAACAGGCCCGCTGACGATTGCCCCTTTTGTGTCGGCGGCTTGGAGGCTCCCGTGCCTTATTCAACTCTCGCCTTCAAGAACCGATGGCCCGCACTTGGTAATGACAACTGTGAAGTGATTCTGTACAGCCCTGACCACGACAGTCAGTTGAGTCTGCTCGGCCATGAAGCAGTTCGTGCAGTCATCGACCTGTGGGCGGAACGAACCGATGCCCTCATTGCAGGCGCAGACGTTGAGTTTGTGCTTGTGTTCGAAAACAAGGGTGCGAGCGTGGGAGCAACCATCGACCATCCTCACGGCCAGATCTACGCCTTCGACCATGTACCCGAACGCCAACAAGCACTCTTTGATGCACAGTGGGCACCCGAGCCAGACCCTGGAGGACGTCTCATTGCTCGTCACGGTGAATGGCATGCATGGGTGCAATCCGCACCAGTTCATCCCGTCTCACTGATTATTGCCCCCACAGAGAGACGCTCGAACATCAGCTCGCTCGCCCCGACCAGCCGTGACGATCTCGCGCGCATACTTATCGACGTGCTCAATCGTTGCGACAAAATGTTTGGCGCTCAAATGCCCTACATGATGTGGATCAATCAAGCGCCGAAATCATCGCCACACGAATGGATGCACATTGAGATTGTCTCGCCTTGGCGTGACACTGGAGTTGCTCGATACATCGCCGCAGCCGAGGTGGCCACAGGTGAATATTTCAATCCTGTAGATCCAGATGAACTCGCCTTCCGTTTGAATTCGCTCGAGCAATGATCAAGGCAATTGCGCCTGGCCGCGTAAACCTGATCGGTGATCACACGGATTACACCGGCGGTCTCGTACTCCCGATGGCGATAGACATGGCCACCACCATTGAGGGAGTGCGCGAAGGATCGTCCATTGAACTCGACTCAGCTGAGATGGATGGTCACACATCAATCAACCTTCCATCCCGCCACAGTTCCGACCGAATGCCAACTTGGAGCCGCTATGTAGCAGCAGTGGCTGAGTTACTGAATCCGCCTTCTGGTTTTTCTGGCAAGATTCGCACCACCATTCCCGTAGGTGGTGGGCTTTCCTCAAGCGCTGCACTCGAGATTGCGGTAGCGCTCGCACTAGGTGCCGATATGCCTCCACTCGAACTCGCACTGTTGTGCCAAAAAGCCGAAAATCTTGCAACTGGTGTACCAACAGGAATCATGGATCAACTCTGCATCGCTGCTTCCACCGAAGGTCATGCAACCTTGATTGACTGTACGCAGCACAGTGTCACACCGATTCCCGTACCAACCGATGTGAAATTCGTAGTGCGCTTCATCGCCCATAGAACACTTGTTGGTTCGGAGTACACAGATCGAGTCAACGAGTGCCGCCGCGCGGAAGCTGAGATTGGCTCGTTGGCACACGCCTCGATCTCGGAGACCGAGTCAATTGCAGATCCCATTGTTCGTGCACGTGCCCGTCATGTAGTTACTGAGAACGCTCGCGTACGAGAGTTTTGTGACGCTTTGAGCAACGGTGACTGGGTTGGTGCTGGTCAGGCAATGATTGCAAGCCACCAAAGCCTCACATCAGATTTTGCGGTCTCAAATGCAACCATGGATGAAGCAGTAAACAGAGTTTTGGATATACCCGGTGTGTTTGGTGCGCGCATGACCGGTGGTGGATTCGGCGGATGCATTGTGGTGATGTGTGAGCCAAGCACAGAAATTGATGGCTGGGTTGTGCGCGCATCATCTGGAGCACGAGTCGTTAGTTCTTAACCCAGCCGACTGTGTAACTGAACTCGTAACGCCCGGGAGCAATCCGATAATGCTCGAGGGTGTCTGGCCCACAACTTGCAGTGCCGAGACCACGGTGCGCAATGTCTAGATGCACAGTTAATTGATTGTTCTTTAGAAGCACACCAGCTTCTTCGGCAGCAAAAAGATCTTCGGGCGTGTACTGAAGTGCAGACATGTGCAACGGGTTTCCGATTGAACTGATTCGAATCGCATGACCATCATGTGCACCACTTGCTGAACTGAATTCCATCCATCGACATGACATCCGCAGACCGAATTCCTGTGGCACCAAGTACGGAAGCTCATCGGGTGAAGATTCCCAAATGCCCGTGAGTGCCGATGATCTGCGGTCTGGATAGCACTCGTGCGGGCCTTCACCGAACCACCGAATCGTGTCAAATGATTCGGGCAGCATGAAGCGAACGCCGATGCGTGGAAGGTCCGCCAATTCTCTTGGAACTACAACGACGTGTTGATGCAATACAGCACCGTCAGCGAGACGCTTTTGCTTATGACGGTGGCGCACCAGTGATTCAGGATCTTTGCAATCAATGCCCTGTTCTTTCCAGCGTCGCAGTGACTGGCCAAACATGGGCCACAAGTGTGGCGCCAGTTTCATGCCGTCATTGTCTGTTGCGGGTCTCCAAAGCGTCAACGAGGGTCGGATGTCCAATGGAGTCGTTGCAGACGGAGGCTGCACATGATGTGGCTGCTTCTGCGCGGTTCGCCGTGGCGTTAGTGCAATCTCGTCCCAAGAAACCAGGTGTCCTGCACCGCACCAGTCGGTTGCCACAGTGGTGAACCACTCTGCACGCAGATGTACCTCTCCTTTAGCGGGAACATCACATGGCATGGCGAATGACTTTTTGGTTTCTGGTGCCACTCGGTTACTCAGACGACCGACACGAACGGGTGCACCATCAACCAGCAGGGTCCACTTTCCTTCCAGGTCATCAATGCCCGTGAAGTGGCGGCGGTTGTGAATAATCAACCGACGCTCTGCACCACGCCCTTGCACACTCACTGCGACGGGCCTGTGAACATGTGCGACCTCGCGCATCGCAGGATGTGGTGTGAGGTCAGCGTGCATCAGTCCATCGGCCACGAAATTCGAATCATTTGGTGTGTCACCAAATTGACCACCATAAGCAAGCCGGACCTGACCACCGCTGTGCTCTTGGCGTAGTGCGTGGTCTTTCCATTCCCAGATGAAGCCACCTTGCAATCCAGGCACTGTTTCGAATGCCCTCACATAGTCGGCAAGCGATCCATTGGAGTTGCCCATTGCATGGCTGAACTCGCACATAATCAATGGTCGTGTCCCTTGACCGCCACGCCCATAAGCGACGATTGCATCAATCGGCGAGTACATCGGGCAAACAATGTCGGTGGCGTTAACGCCGCCATCGATCCAGTTGGTGTGAAACACCGCCGGCTCGTAATGCAACGGGCGTGAGGGATCTTCAGCGCGGATCCACGCCGCACACGTGTCGTGAATCGGCCCATAACCAGCTTCGTTTCCGAGCGACCACATGATCACGCTCGGGTGATTTCGATCGCGGACAACCATTCGTGACACACGTGAAAGCCATGATGCGTGAAAGCGTTGGTCACGCCAAAGGCTCGTGTTGTACGCATGTGCTTCAGCATTTGCTTCGTCAACTACGTAGAGACCCAGTTCATCACAGAGATCCAAAAGCCTTGGATCGTTCGGATAATGTGCACAACGCACCGCATTGATGTTGTGTCGCTTCATCATCACCAGGTCAGCGCGCATCTCATCGAGTGTGACTGCTTTGCCATTCACAGGTGAATGGTCATGGCGATTGACACCACGGATGATTACGCGTTTGCCATTAATCAATAGTGAACGATCGTGAATCTCAACTGATCGAAATCCTGTTCGTACACATGCAGTCTCAAGATCATGACCAGAGGCATCAACCAGAGTGACAATCACGCGGTAGAGATTTGGTGTTTCAGCCGACCAAAGATTCATCCTTCCCGGCGACCACGAATCAGTTGCAGTAATCCCTGCAAAGACGTATGCCGATGCATCACTGGCTACAGCACAAACTCTGGCATCACCGAGTTTGTGTCCACTTGCATCTTCTAGATGCCAGCGGACTTGAAAACCTTGAGGTGGCTGCCCTTTTGAATCTTTGGAAATGCGTACCTGCAAATTCAGGCGACCACTTGCTGTGCCCCCGCGAATAGTGTCGACATCAATCTCGGCATCAATTCGGATGTCTTCGATACCGATCGGTGAACGAGCTTCAACAAACACTTCTCTGTGCAGTCCCGCCATCCACCATTGGTCTTGATCTTCTAGGTAGCTCTGTGCTGAATAGCGGCAGACAACGATCGCAATTTCATTGTTGCCTACTTTCACACATTGTGTGATGTCGTATTCGCTCGCCAGGCGGCTATCGGTTCCCCAGCCGACAAATTCTCCATTCACCCACAATCCGTGGACACTTTCTGCACCGCCAACGTGAACGATGATCGATCGGTCTTTCCATGACTTTGGCATCACGAAAGAGCGTCGATATACAACAGTGGCCACTTCATCGGGAAGGCTCGGCGGCAATGCCTTCCACGGCATCACAATGTTTGTGTAATGCGGTAAATCACCCAGACCTTGAAGTGTCCAGTTGCCTGGCACTGAAATCTCCTGCCACGAATCAACTGCAAAAGTCTCTTGCACAGCTGCCGCGGGCACTTCGCTCGGGTGCGACCAACGCTTTGCTCGCCACGTTCCGTTTAGGGATAGTCGCCAATATGAATTAGCGAGGTCACCGGCGCGAGCAGCATCCATTGTTTTGTACGCAACAATCGGCGATCTCATGGGGAGCCGATTTACGGCAACCACCTCTGGATCAGCCCACGGTTGCCATGAATCAAAGAGGAACTCAGCGTTCATCAGTACCGATTTTCGCTGTTCTCTTCACGTCGCGACTCTAGACAACGCCTGACCAGTCAATTTCAAACCATCGGGCCAATGACTCCCCGGGCTTCAGCACCAATGGGTTGGCCGCAAACTCATTTGGTGGGCCCGACTGGGGTTCAACACAAAGCCCACGTGGATCTGCGTTGTAGACAACCCAGTGTGAACAATCACTTCTCAGCATCAGAGTGAGTCCAACCACGTCAATTTCAACCTCGCCACTTTGATGCAAGAAACAGTCGTCAACTGGGGAACCAGTTGGTGGCAAACCCATTCGCGTCGGCGCTCCTGGCATACCTTCGCCATCGCGCGGCAACCATTCTGTGAAATGGGTCTTGACGCTTGCAGGGTTCACAAACCATGGATGCCAACCAACCTGTGCTGGCATCAGTGTTGTGGCTGTTATTTCAAGATTGAAGCGAATTTTCTTCGGCTTGATCTCTATCTTGTGTGTAACAGCACCAGCAAACGGCCACTGCGGGCCCAACTCGGTGCGCATTGTCGTTGATTTTTCATCATTGGCAATTACTTCCCAGACCGTATCGTCCACTGTGCCGTGAATCGCATGCGGGGGCATCCGCTTTGAAAGCTGATATTCCTTGCCTTGGAAATTAAAACGCCCATTGCGCACTCTCCCGGCGAAAGGCACCATTGGGTAAATCCCCCAACCAAAGTCTGACTCTGCTGATTCTGCACCGACTATTAGTTCGGTGCCACACAATTTCAGCGACGCGAGTCGACCACCACATGTTTCATCGATCAAGGCCGTGCTGTCGCCATGATCGATGCGGATCATGATCTTCGATTATTCGATCACGTTGGTAATGGCGCCAAACTCTGCACCGCTAACCAACTTGGCAAACTTTGCCAGTACTCCACTCGTATAACGCGGTGGATTTGGCTTCCAACCTTTGCGTCGTTCGGCGAGAGTCGCTTCGTCAACGAGGAGGTCAAGTTTCTTTGAGTGCACGTCAATCAATACCTTGTCGCCGTCGCGAATAAATGCGATCGGACCACCATCAGCCGCTTCGGGTGCAACGTGACCAATGCAGAATCCCCAGGTACCACCCGAGAACCGACCGTCAGTGATGAGTGCGCAGTCAGAACCACGCCCTGCTCCCTTGAGTGCCCCAGTAATTGCCAACATCTCGCGCATACCGGGACCACCCTTTGGCCCTTCGTAACGAATAACGATCACCGTGCCGGGCTTGATGTCATTGGCAACAATTGCTGCCATCGCACCGTCTTCGCCGTCGAAAACTCGAGCGGGTCCCTCGAAATGCAGTTGATCCTTGGTGAGTCCTGCAACTTTCACTACGGCTCCATTAGGCGCAAGGCTTCCGCGCAACACATTGAGTCCGCCCTCGGCGTGAATTGGGTCAGTCAGTGGGTGGATTACATCGCCGTCTGGTTGTGGAGGATTGATCTCGGCCAGATTTTCCGCCATGGTCTTGCCTGTGCATGTGAGAACATCACCGTGCAAGAGTCCGGCATCCAACAACATCTTCAACACCACTGGGACTCCGCCAATTCGATCAATATCGGTCATGTGGTACTTGCCGCCAGGCTTGGTATCCGCGATGTGAGGAACCTTGGCGGCAATTCGATTGAAGTCTTCGAGTTCTAACTTCACACCAGCTTCATTGGCAAGTGCCAGAAGATGCAGGACGGCATTGGTTGAACCGCCTAATGCATTTGTGACCGCAATGGCATTTTCGAATGCCTTCTTGGTCAGAATGTCGCGAGGGCGAATTCCAAGCCGCAACATGTTGACTACGGCTTCACCCGCGCTCTTGGCGTCGGCGTCACGACGAGAATCAATTGAAGGTGGCGATGCAGCACCAAGGATGCTCATACCAAGGGCTTCAGCAATTGACGCCATCGTATTTGCAGTAAACATTCCGCCACAGGCACCTTCGCCCGGGCACGCATTGCGCTCGACTGCGCCGAGCTCTTCTTCAGAGATCGTGCCAAGAGCACACGCACCAACAGCTTCAAACACACTTGTGATGTCAAGTGCCTTGCCGTCGAGATTGCCAGGAAGAGTGGAGCCCGCGTAGACGAACACTGATGGCAGGTTGAGACGAGCCGCTGCCATCAACATCGCCGGAATGCTCTTGTCACATCCAGCCAACCCAACAAAGCCATCAAAACGCTCGGCATGAATAACCGTCTCCACCGAGTCAGTGATCACTTCACGACTGACAAGTGAAGCTCGCATTCCTTCGTGCCCCATCGAGATGCCATCACTAACCGTGATCGTGCCGAACTCAAGAGCAACACCTCCGGCTTGCTGCACTCCTTGCTTGGCTGCAACCGCGAGACGGCGCAATGACAAGTTGCAAGGGGTAACTTCATTCCAAGAAGAAGCAATACCGATCTGTGGCTTTTGCCAATCGTCATCGGTCAAACCAACGGCGCGCAGCATGGCGCGTGCGGGTGCCTTTTGAGGGCCATCGGTGACATCGCGACTACGTGGCTTGACGTCAACTTTCGTGTTCTGAGTCTGCTCGCTGGGGGCCATAGGAAAACGCTAGCCCCACGCGTTCATACGAGGTTCATCGGCGGGACTGGATGATGGCGGTAACAACTTTGCCGTCCGCCTTACCTTTGCTCGCCTTCATGACCGCACCAACGATTGCGCCGACAGCTTTTTCTTCGCCCGCCAGATACTTTGCCCATGCATCGGGTTGAGCCGCAATTGCGTCATCCACCATTTTTTCAACTTCGGATGTGTCCATGGCTTCAAAACCCTTAGCCGCAGCAATCATTGCTGGATCACCACCGCCAGAAGCAACGATGTCAGCGAGAACTGCTTTGGCCTGAGTGGCTGTGAGCTGGCCGGCTATTTCCATCTTTGTCAGCGCAGCAAGATCCGATGCCGGCACACGTGGCTGTGCGGGCTCCTCGGCATACGCCTGTTGCACATGCACCAAAGCCCGCGACAGGTCACCTCCAACTTCACCCACCGCAAGTACGTAGTCATCTTGGCCACGCTCAACGACAACGAAGACTGCTTCACTTTCAGCAGAGGTTCCAGTTGCCGATGCCAGACGCTCTCGACGAGCAGCAGGAAGCATCGGAAGTGCAGCACGCACTGCTTCCACCCATTCTTTTGACGGAGCGAGCGGAACTAGATCGGGCTCGAGGAAGTAACGGTAATCGTCGGCATCCTCTTTGGTTCGCAATGTGTGAGTGCGGCCATCAGAGTCATCCCAGTGACGAGTCTCTTGACGAATTACACCGCCGCTTTCAAGAATGTCGATCTGGCGACGTGCTTCATAATCGATGGCGCGACCAAGCGACTTAATTGAGTTCACGTTCTTGATCTCACAACGTGTGCCGAAAGGTTCACCCGCTTTACGCACAGACACGTTGGCATCGCAACGCATCGATCCCTCTTCCATCCGTGCATCAGATGCTCCGATAGCTACCAGAATTGCCCGTAGTTCAGATACGTATTGACGCGCCTGCTCGGCGGTACGGATGTCCGGTCGTGAGACGATCTCCACAAGGGGTACACCCGCGCGGTTGAAGTCGATCAACGAGTAATCGCTGCCGTGAATGCGTCCCGTGTTGCCACCAAAGTGAGTGCTCTTGCCGGTGTCTTCTTCAAGATGTGCGCGCTCAATTCCGATTCGAACCCCACCAGGAAGATCGAGGTAGCCGTCAACATTCAACGGCTGGTCATATTGACTGATTTGATAAGCCTTTGAAAGATCTGGATAGAAGTAGTTCTTGCGATGGAATGTGCTCGGCTTAACTTCACAATTCAATGCAAGACCGACACGCATTGCGAGCTCAACTGCAAACTTGTTGAGCACTGGTAAAGCACCCGGGAGACCCAGTGTTACTGGGTCAATGTTCGTATTTGGCTCATCGCCAAATCGATTTGGTGATGCGCTAAACAGTTTCGTCTTTGTCGCGAGCTCAACGTGAACTTCAAGCCCAACAACCAGTTGCCAGCCGTTTGGCAGTCCAGCGTCTGCATTGTTTTCGCTCATGCTTGCACCGCCTTCTCAAGTGCGGCTGCGGCGCGGAACATCACTGGCTCACCCAATGCTGGAGCGAGAATCTGGACACCGATTGGTAGTCCATCTGCACCATCACCAAAGGGCACGCTCATCGCCGCATGACCAGCAAGGTTGGTAGGAATAGTGAAAACGTCGCACAAATACATGGTCAACGGGTCGGAAGTCTTAGCACCGAACGGGAACGCTGTGGTTGGTGAAGTCGGGGTGAGCAAAACATCAGCCTTTGCATACGCCTTTGCAAAATCGTCCGCAATCAACCGCCGCACTTTGAGCGCTTTTCCGTAGTATGCGTCGTAGTAACCCGCTGACAGCGCATAAGTGCCGATCATGATGCGGCGCTCAACCTCTTCGCCGAAACCTTCCGCACGCGTGGCTCCATACATCGCATTTGTGTCTGCGGCTTCGACACGCATTCCATAACGCACACCGTCATAACGAGCGAGGTTGCTGCTCGCTTCGGCAGGGGCAATTAAGTAATACGCAGTGAGGCCATAAGTCATGGCCGGCACTTGCACATCCACAATCTCTGCGCCGCGGTCTGCGAGCGCCTTGAAGGCTGCTTCGAGTCGCTCCAATACATCGGGTGCCGCACCTTCGGGCATATCTGTGATGCGACCCACACGCAGACCCTCAATCTTCAAATCAGCATCAGCACGAACCAATGGTGCAAGTGCAGGTAATGCTTCTGGAATTGAGGTTGAATCCATTGGGTCATGACCAGCAATTGCATCTAGCAGTACCGCGGCATCCTCCACAGTGTGAGTAAAGGGCCCAATTTGATCGAGACTGCTGGCAAACGCCACGAGCCCGTATCGACTCACATATCCATAAGTGGGTTTCACTCCAACCACGCCACAAAGTGCAGCTGGCTGACGAATACTGCCACCGGTATCACTGCCAAGGCTCGCAGCGGCGAAACCCGCCGCTACTGCTGCTGCGCTGCCACCACTTGATCCACCCGGAACTCGCGATGTGTCGAGTGGATTACGCGTGGGACCAAATGCCGAATTCTCGGTGCTCGATCCCATGGCGAACTCATCGAGGTTGGTCTTGCCCACGATCGTGGCACCAGCTTCATTCAATTTGCGCACAACCGTGCCGTCATAAGGCGGCTTCCAGTTGGCAAGCATCTTTGAAGAACAAGTGGTCTCCACACCACGGGTGCACATGTTGTCTTTCAATGCAATCGGCACACCAGCTAGTGGTGAAAGCGGCCGACCCGCAGCAGCATCGGCATCAATGCGAGCAGCATTTGCACGTGCGTCATCAAGGGTCAATTTATTGAAGGCATGAATTTCTGATTCGCGTGCATCGATGCGAGCAATGTGTTCCTCGAGAACGTCAATTGCTTTGAGCGATCCATCCTTGATGCCTGCGGCAATCTGAACAAGGGACTTGTAATTGGAATTCATGGTTCTCAATCCAGTCCGATAATCGGTGGCACGCGGAATCGGCCATCTTCGGCCGCGGGAGCGACCGCCAAAACTTCTTCGCGAGTAAGGCATGGCATCTCTGTATCTTCGCGGAGGACGTTGCTCAACGGATACGCCTGAGTCATCGGCTCCACTGAAGACAAATCAAGAGTGTCGATGTCGGCAAAGTGGTTCAACATGTCGGACAACTGATGAGTGAACTTCTCGATCTTGTTCTCATCAATGTCAAGACGCGCCAAACGAGCAACTTTGGCCACGTCGGCGGCGCTGATCTGGTGTCCTTTGGGGGTGTCGGATGTGGCTGGCACAGTCTTAAATGCTAGGCGTTGACGCCCGCTTGGCCATTGGCGAAATCGTTTCGCCAAGTGAATGCTGTGTTACTTGCGTTCCAACGGCGAAAACTTTGGTGGGCGCTTCTCCAGAAAAGAATCCACGCCTTCCTTGAAGTCGGGGCGCATGAGCGACTCTTTCATCAGCTGCACAGCTTCAGCTGTGGAAGCCGCTAGGTCACGGGTCGCATCGGCATAAACCTGACGCTTGATGATGGCCATCGATGTTGGGCAAGCATTCTCGGCGAGATCCCGCGCGTAATCGATCGCGTGTTGAACCAGTTCGTCAGCTGGAAGAACTTTGTTGATGAGGCCCATTTCGTAAGCCTCTTCGGCAGTGAAAACCCGTGACGACAACAAGATGTCCATTGCATTGGCCATCCCAGCGAGACGCGGTGTTACCCAAGAGAGTCCGTATTCTGCAATTAAGCCACGGCGTGAAAACGCCATCGTGAACTTTGCGCCTGCAGCAGCAAACTTGACGTCACACATCATCGCTTGTGCGAGTCCAAGCCCTGCACATGCACCGTTGATCGCAGCGATGACTGGTTTTGGAATGGTCGTAGTGTGCATCTGCGCAATTGAGCCCGCAGCTGCAGTGGCACCCTCTTTGGGATTACCACCAATCTGGGTAAGAGCATCCATGTCGGCGCCAGCACAGAACGCGCGCCCGGCGCCAGTAACCACAATCGCCACTACCTCTGGATCATCTGCACACTGATCCAACATTCCGAAGTAGCGCTCAGACAACTCGTTGTTCCAAGCATTCATCCGATCAGGACGATTGAGTGTGATTAGCGCTACACCATCAACCGGCTTCGAGAGAAGGACTATGTCGCTCACTGTTGTTCCCCTTTGAGATTGAATACACCACAAGAATAAGTATCGAGACCGAGAACACGACTATCGAAGTCCACTGGTTGAGTCGCAGGCCACCTGCCTCAGTAGCGGGATCAACGCGCAATCCTTCAATGAAAAACCGCATGAAGGTGTACATCGCCGTATAAACAAAGAACAAAAGTCCTGGCTTGAGCTTCACGCGGCGATCAATAAGCACCAAGACAACTGCGATTAACAGACACCCGATTGACTCATAGAGGAACGTCGGATGAAACGTGGTGCCTGGGAGTTCTCCAGCCTTAACCGCCGTGTCGGCGGAAACCTCAAGCGCCCAAGGAAGATCAGTTGGCTTACCAAATAGCTCTTGGTTCCACCAGTTCCCCCAACGACCAATCGACTGTGCAAGTGGAAGCGCAGGTGTCACGCAAGTGAGAGTCAGTGCAATCGGCAAACCTTTGCGCTTGAACACCCACAAACCAACGATCACGCCAAGTGCGATGCCACCCCAGATCCCAAGGCCTCCCTCCCAGATCTTCACGATGTCGCCTGGGTTATCGCTAAAGCGAGACCAATCGGTCACTACGTGATACAGCCGTGCCCCGATCACGCCTGCAGGAACTGCCCAAAGTGCCATTTCGGAGATGTCGTCGCGCTTTCCGATACCACGCTGTTCAAGACGGCGCCCCGCGAGCCAAACTGCAGCAACTACACCGAGCGCGATCATGAGTCCATATGCATTCAGCTTGAGTGGCCCGATTTCCAGGGTTCCCGAAGAAGGGCTGGGGATAGCTGAGAGGAGCGCTGTCATAGCATTGCGATTGTATGTCAGGTTCCCCCACCAGAGGATTCGACAAATCTGTGTTCATCACCGCTTTGCCGGTGATAGCTCTCCTGCCCGCATGGTTTGTAAGTGTCACCGTAATTTGGCTGCCAGTTGCCGCATTTACGAACATCACTCTTTTCAACTTTGCACTTGTTGCGTTTTTGTCGTCGGGCCTGGTTTTTCTCCGCTCCGTGCAATCCGTGATTCTCACTCGCCTGATTGGCACCAGAGCCCCCACTCACGCAGAGATCGCGCGGCTTGAAGCGCCGTGGAAAGCGGTGTTACAAGCCAACCATCAACCGCGAAGCAAATTTCTAATCACTGTTCTCGACAGTGACGAAGTCAATGCGTTCGCCTGCGGTGGACATCTCGTAGTGGTCTCATCATTTGCGCTCCAGTATCTACCCGAGGCCGAACTTCGTGGCGTGCTAGCCCATGAATTGAGCCACCATCTTGGGTCACACACGGTGTTGTTAGCAGTTGGACAGTGGCTGAGTGTGCCGATCATCTTGTTGGGGCGCATCGGTATCTTTTTTCAGAATCTTGCTCAGGCCGCAACAAACACAATCGGTGGAGGATCGCCAGCCCTTGAGGTGATCGGATTTGTGATCGTGAGTTTCGTGCGTGCCATCGCATTGATTTTCTTGTCCACCCTCACGGTGTCGCAAAAGATTGGCAACTGGGTGGGCCGCAACACGGAATACGATGCCGATCGTCGTGTCGTACGAATGGGGTTTGGCCGCGACCTTGCAAATGCACTGCGGCTGATCGGCGGTGACTCGCGTGACAATTCAAACTGGCGTGAAAACCTCGTAACTTCACATCCTCCAGCGAAGACCCGAATCACTCGCATCGAGGCTTTGATCAAACAGCGACCTTCTTGATCGACATCTAGACTCGTTCCGTGCCCGTAGCAATCGAAGCCAATTCTCTCGTTCGTGCGTTTGGTGAAAAGAACGCAGTCGATGGCATCAACCTCAAAGTTGAGTCGGGGGAAATTTACGGTTTTCTTGGGCCAAACGGTGCGGGGAAGAGCA
>CAZXAX010000004.1:43774-54029 GCA_964638795.1 uncultured Bifidobacterium sp.
GTTGAGTCGGGGGAAATTTACGGTTTTCTTGGGCCAAACGGTGCGGGGAAGAGCACAACGGTGCGAATGCTGACCACGCTCCTCTACCCAACAAGTGGGAGTGCACGCGTAGCGGGCTTTGATGTCACCACAGATGCCGACAAAGTACGCCTGCGAATTGGTGTTGCACTTCAAGACGCAGCACTGGATCCAAAGCAAACCGGGCGTGAGCTGCTCGACTTACAAGCGCGGCTTTACGGTTTGAGTGCAGCCGACCGTGACCGTCGCGTTCGGGAACTTCTCCAGTTGGTTGATATCGGCGACGCAATTGATCAACGCATCGGCACCTATTCGGGCGGTATGAAGCGTCGCCTTGACCTCGCGGCGGCCCTTGTTCACCAACCAGAAGTTTTGTTTCTCGACGAGCCGACAACGGGCCTTGACCCAGTTAGCCGCACCAACGTGTGGGAAGAAGTGCGTTACTTGAATCGCGAGCTCGGCATGACCATCTTTTTGACTACTCAATATCTTGAGGAAGCCGACGCACTCGCTGATCGTGTTGGGATCATTGCCAATGGCAAGATTGCCACCGAGGGCACACCGACTGATCTCAAGCGCGAGATTGGTGCCGATGTTGTTGTAGTCCGGGTCGAGAAATCCGATGCCGAGAAGGCCGCAGATGGACTCCGAACTGTTGAAGGCGTGGAACGAATTGAAACTGACGGTGATGAACTCACGGTTGCAGTCCGAAATGGAAGCGCCTCCATTAGCCCGATCGCAATTCGCCTGGCCGAAGCAGGAGTACAAGTGAAGGAACTCACACTGCGCACACCTTCATTGGATGACGTATTCCTTCACGCCACCGGAGCACGGATGCGAGATGACGAGGAGGGCATCAGATGACCCCTGCAAATATCGAACCGCGCCGCGCAGGATTTATCCATGATTTGTTCACCGTTGGTCGCCGTGCAATTCGCCTCACAAAGCGTGACCCCGAGGCATTCGGCCCTGCTTTGGTGGTGCCGATCTTTTTCTTAGTTGTCAATATCGGTGCCCTGCAGAAATTTGTAGAAGGTAATTTCCCGGGTGGCTTTGACTTCAAAGGATTTCAATTACCCGTCTCGGTGGTGTTTGCCGTAACCGGTGTTTCGCGCGCCGGAGCACTCGTTGTGGACATCCAAGGTGGTTATTTTGATCGCTTGTTGTTAACACCGGTATCGCGTTCAACGTTGCTGTTGGGCCTCATGGTCGCCGATTTCATGCTCGTGTGCGCACTCACTATCCCCGTCGTGATTATCGGTCTGATAATCGGCGTGAACTTCGCAACCGGATTTCTGGGAATGATCGTGTTTGTACTGCTTGCTGGAATGTGGGGTCTTGCATTCACCGGCTTTCCTTACGCGATAGCACTCAAAACGGGTAACCCAACCGCAGTGAACAACGCCTTTTTGTTGTTCTTCCCGTTCGCATTCCTGACTTCGGCTTACCTGCCCCAAGAATCACTCACTGGATGGCTTGCCACTGCAGCGGACTACAACCCGACCACATATCTGCTGGCTGGAATGAGGGCGTTAATCCTTGACGGTTGGGATGGGTCCGCGCTGCTTCAAGCCTTTGCTTCTGTGGCTTTTATTGGTGCTGTCTCGTTCTCGCTCGCCTTTCTGGCACTGCGGGGAAGGGTGCGCCGCAAGTAGCGTCAAAGGGGCATGTGGTCACCCATCCCCTTTCTCTCAGCCGCCAAAGGTGAACGCGCTTCACACACGCCCGTGTGGTTTATGCGCCAAGCAGGTCGCAGTCTTCCTGAGTACCGATCGGTGCGCGGCGAAGGCAGCATCCTGAATGCGATCAAGCAGCCCGAGGTTGCTGCTGAAATTACTTTGCAGCCTGTTCGGCGCTATGGAGTCGACGCTGCTGTTCTGTATAGCGACATCGTTGTTCCAGCACATGCAGTTGGATTTGGAATTGATGTGGCCCCAGGTACTGGCCCAGTGGCGTCAGCGCCACTGCGTAGTGCATCGGATTTATCACGACTACGCCAACTTGAAGCGAGTGACGTGGATTATGTGGCAGAGACTGTGCGCATTTTGTGCCGTGAGCTTTCGGTGCCACTACTTGCATTTGCTGGCGCACCATTCACGGTTGCGAGCTACCTGATTGAAGGCCGCCCGAGTAAGACCTATGAGCACACCAAAGCATTGATGCACACTGATTCGAAACTCTGGCATTCAGTGATGGAGCGATTGACACAACAATCGGTGACGTTCATTCGCACCCAGCTTGATGCGGGTGCAGCGGCGTTTCAGTTGTTCGATTCTTGGGCGGGCGCACTCGGCGAACGCGAATATCGCGAGTTCGTTCAACCACATACAACATCAGTTTTTACGCAGTTGAAATCCTCACACCCTGATGTGCCCGGTATTCATTTCGGCATTGGTTGCGATCACCTACTAGAGGCAATGAATGAGGTGGGCAACGCAGTTATTGGACTCGATTGGCGCACGCCGATATTCGAGGCACGCGAACGCCTTGGGTTAAACACGGTGGTCCAGGGCAACCTTGATCCGGCTCTTGTGCTTGCCGGCGAACAATGCGCTCTCGCCGGAGCGCAGCGAGTGCTTGACGACAATCAAGGTCATCCTGGCCACATCTTCAACCTCGGTCACGGTGTGCAACCCAACTCGGATCCAGGTGTTCTAAAAGCTGTTGTTGATTTTGTTCATGAGACCACGAGGAGTGCATCGTGAAAACTCCAATCGGCGTAGTACTCATGGCTTACGGAACTCCGCGTAGCAAAGACGAGATACTCCCCTATTACACCGACATCCGCCGCGGTCGCCCACCAACTGATGAACAGCTTGGGGACCTAATACGTCGCTACGAAGCGATCGGGGGTCTGTCACCGCTAGCCAAGATCACCGATGCCCAGCGCGATTCACTGCAAGCCGCATTGGATGCAATTCACCCCGATGCATTCACTGTGCGTCTCGGCCTCAAGCACGCGGCACCAATGATTGAAGATGCGACTCAACAGTTAGTAGATGAAGGTGTCGAGTCCATAGTGGGTTTGGTTTTGGCTCCGCACTATTCCTCTTATTCAATTGGCCAATATTTGGGACGCGTAAAGGCAGTAGCTGAGCCCGCAGGGGTCAAGGTCAGTGGTGTTGATACTTGGGCAACCGAGCCAGCGTTTGTTGAATTCTTGACCACTGATCTGCGTAGCAAACTTCAGAATTCAAATGGGAAAACAAAGGTGTTTTTCACGGCACATTCTTTGCCACAGCGAATCATCGATGGTGGCGATCCTTACGTGAGCGAATTGCGTTCTACTGCTGAAGTGATTGCCGGCAATCTCGGGCTTCATGAAGGCGCCGATTGGGACATTGCTTGGCAGTCGGCGGGTCGCACCCCTGAACCATGGCTTGGCCCCGACATTTTGCAAGTGATTGATGATGTGGCCGCCAAAGGCGAATATCAGTCGGTCATAGTCAGTGCATGTGGTTTCGTGGCAGACCATCTTGAGGTTCTTTATGACCTCGATATTGAGGCATTGAACCATGCGTCATCTAAGGGCCTCGGCTTTTCGCGCACTGCGTGTGTGAATACCGATGCCACTGTGATGAATGCACTTGCCGCACGGGTCACCCAACTCGCAGGAATCTGAAATGTCACGTCGTGTCGTGGTCATTGGTGCAGGTATCACCGGATTGACCGCCGCATACGCCGTCAAAACCCAACGTCCCGAGCTTGACGTGACTGTTCTAGAGGCAGCTCCACAAGTTGGGGGCAACATCCGCACTTCACCTTTTGCCGGATTGCCTGCAGTAGATGAGGGACCCGATGCATTTTTGGTGCGTATCCCATACGCACTTCAACTCGTTAAAGAACTGGGATTTACTGACAGTGATTTGACTGCTCCTGATACCGGCTCGGCATATGTCTGGCACAACAAACTGCACTCAATTCCTGGTGGGCTCATGCTCGGTGTCCCGGGCGAGATAATGCCAATCGCTAAATCCGGATTGATCTCCCCAATGGGGAAGATTCGTGCAGGACTCGAACCACTCCTTCCCAAGACTGATGCGGGGGACTCAATCGGAAAGTTAATTCGTCGGCGGTTCGGAAACGACGTGCATAACTATCTTGTTGACCCACTTATTGGCAGCATCTACGCATCCGATACGGACAACATCAGCATTGATTCCGTTCCACAGTTGGCAGCGTTGGCAAACGGCAACAGGAGTCTCCTACTTGCCGTACGTAAACAAAAGAAAGCTGCAGCCGCAACAACAGCAGGAGCGATATTCGCTGCGCCACGTCAAGGCATCGGTGCTGTGATTGATGTTCTATTGGCACGCAACTCGGAGCTTGGGGTAAAGACGCTCACCAACTCCGCTGTGAAAATGATTGAGCCCGGTTATCAAGTGCACTGCTCTGGGCACACATATGAGGCTGATTCGGTAATCGTGGCGAGTCCGGCTGCGGTTTCGGCTCCAATGCTGGCGGCAATTGCACCACGTGTATCAGTGAGTCTTGGTGATTGGGATCACGTAGGAGTAACCATTGCAACACTTCGTGTACCTGGCTCAGAGTTCCCGCGTGGCCTCACCGGAAGTGGTTACCTAGTTCCCAAGCGCGATCAGCACAAGGTGACTGCCGTTTCATTTGCTTCTAACAAGTGGGCCCACTGGCAGCCCGGTGACGGGTCACGAATCTTGCGGGTCTCGCTTGGTCAAGACGGGAACCCAGCAGACGGACTCGATGACGCGGCGATCATGAGCGCTGTGCTTACAGATTTGCAGCGACACCTTGGGGTTAGTTTTTCGCCGATTGAATCACGCATCTCGCGGTGGAACAATGCGTTTCCTCAGTACCGACCCGGGCACTTTGCTCGCGTTGAAAAACTCGAACGTGAACTCGAAAGTGTTGCCCCAGGCGTATTCGTTGCTGGTGCATCACATCGCGGGATAGGTATCCCAGCTTGTGTCCAGCAAGCGCGTGCTGTTGCTGACAAGGTTGTTGCATTCGGCGGCTGATGAAATCCCGATACGAAAGACTGCGCCGAACACTGTCAGCCTTGGGAGCTGGCGTTCTCACTGCCCTATCCCTTCCACCCTGGGGCTGGTGGCCACTTCTATTTGTAGGTGTTGCTTGGTTTTTCCTGTTGGTGAATGAGCCAACGCCAACACGGCGCTCCCATGTGCAAGTTGCAGCGATCTGGTG
Organism: uncultured Bifidobacterium sp.; assembly: GCA_964638795.1. Taxonomy (GTDB): domain Bacteria; phylum Actinomycetota; class Acidimicrobiia; order Acidimicrobiales; family Ilumatobacteraceae; genus CAIYHK01. Next base: position 48,974 of record CAZXAX010000004.1, read on the forward strand.
CGCTGCGTGGCTTGCGCCTGCAACTTGGTGGATGAAATCGCTCAGCGTGCCGGGATACATCGCAGCAGTTGCGGCTTTTGCTGGATTCCATGCAATTGCTGAATACATCTCGCAGCTGGTGGTCGTACATGCAGATCGTGACACAACCCGTCATCGGCTCACGGTACAGGTTGTGGCGCACACGCTTGCCGAAGCACTTCGATTTTCATTTCCATTTGGTGGCGTTCCCCTTGCTTCTTTTGGGATCGCTCTGGCTGCCAGCCCATTTGGATTACTCGCCCGATATGGCGGGGTTCTGCTGCTCACCCTCTTTGGCTTTGCAACAGCTGCTCTGCTGACCCGTTTGTACACCCACCCCCGATTTTCTGGTGCGGTTGCACTGGTGAGTGTTGTCTTGGTTGCAGGCGTGGTCCCAAGATTCAGCGATTTCTCGCACCGTGTCGGCACAGTGCGAATAGCGATTGTTCAAGGTGGTGGCGAACAAGGAACACGAGCCATCAATTCCGATCCAAATGAAGTACTGCAACGCCACATTGAAGCCACACGCAAGATCAGCAATGCCGACCAAGTTGATTTTGTGTTGTGGCCAGAGAATGTTGTTGATGTGGATCTAGAAACATTTGCCACAAGCAATGCGCGTGAGTTAATCGCCGCAGAAGCAGCGCGATTGAATGTGCCATTTTTGATTGGAATCACAGAAGACGCCGAGCCTGGTCGATTCCTCAATGCGCAAGTTGTCTTGCAACCAGACGGCACTGTGACTGATCGATACGACAAAGTGCGTCGTGTCCCCTTCGGTGAATACATGCCGATGCGTGGACTACTTGATGCACTTGGTGCTCCAGTTGATCTTGTTCCAAACGATGCAGTGGCTGGAACTACGCCTGCAAAGTTGTCATTGAATGAAACAACGCTCGCAGTTGCAATTTCGTGGGAGATCTTCTTTGGTGGGCGCGTTAATGAAGGCATCGAACGCGGGGCGGAACTGGTCATCAATCCAACCAATGGTTCGAGCTACACCGGCACCATCTTGCAAACCCAACAGGTTGCATCGTCAAGACTTCGTGCCATCGAGTCGAGTCGATGGGTGGCACAAGCTGCACCAACTGGCTTTTCAGCATTTGTTGATCACAATGGCAGAGTCATCCAGCGCAGTGCGGTGAGTGAAGAACGCGTGTTGATTGAGACTGTTCACCTGCGTTCGGGTCGAACTCCCTACTCGCATCTTGGTGATGCGCCATACATTGCGGCGCTTTTCATTCTTCTTGCAGGGGCGATGATTAAAGGGCGTGCCCGCGCCAAAGCATCAGCCCAGTAGGTCAAACATGGCCGACAGGTAGGCTTGAAAGCCATGCCCCCGATGCCTGACCCCAATGGCCCGTTACGCCTTGCGTATCTCACCTACCGTGGTAAACCACATGTTGGTGGTCAAGGTGTGTACACGCGCCATCTGACCAAAGCACTTGCGGACCTCGGGCACCATGTCGAGGTTTTCAGTGGTCAGCCCTACCCGATCCTTGATGAACGCGTTGAGTTGCACAAACTCCGCAGCCTTGACATTTTCAACGATCAATACCCGGGTCGCTTCCCAGCTATCTGGGAGTACAAATCGTGGGCCGATGTACTCGAGGTTGCTCAATTCTCAACTGGAACCTTTAGTGAACCGTTGGCCTTCAGTGCCCGCGCTCGAAAAGAGCTACGTAAGCGCCGACATGAGTTTGACCTCGTACACGACAACCAATGTCTGGGCTATGGAATTCTGGAGATCAATAAGTTCATCCCCACAATTGTCACGTTGCACCACCCCATCACCAAGGATCGTGAACTCGAAATGAGTCATGCGCCAAATTGGTTTAAGCGCTGGTCCATCGGTCGTTGGTATTCATTCGTAAAGATGCAGGGCCGAGTAGCAAGCCGCATGCCTCGCATTGTGGTGGTGAGTGAAAACTCGATCAAAGACATTCATGAAGATATGAAAGTTGATCTTGATCGTATGCGTCTTGTGCCAGTTGGGGTTGATCCCGACTTGTTCAAACCACAACCCCATATTGCGCGTCAACCTGGGCGATTGATCACCACTGCATCAGCCGACGTTGCACTTAAGGGTCTTTCGTATCTGCTTGAAGCGATGGCCAAGCTCCGCACCGAGCGTGATGTGCATCTCACGATTATCGGCAAGCCAAAGACGGGAAAGAGCCTTGACCTAATTGACTCTCTCGGTCTCACAAACAATGTGAGTTTCGTCAGCGGAGTTACCGACGAGCGCATTGTCGAGTTGTATGCCGAGTCAGAACTCGCGGTGGTGCCCAGCCTCTATGAAGGTTTCAGCCTTCCTGCGATCGAAGCCATGTGTACAGGAACTTGTCTTGTCGCCACCGACGGCGGCGCACTACCTGAAGTCACTGGCACTGACGGCGATACAGTGCTCTCGTGTCCAGCTGGTGACGCTGAAGCTCTCGCAGCCACCATCCGGCGGGGACTCGACAATGCCGAACTTCGGAGTCGAGTTGGAGCTGCGGGTCGCCAACGTGTGATTGAACGCTGGAGTTGGCGCCACTGTGCTGAACTCACAGTCGAACAGTACCGCGAGGTTCTTGCGATGCCCGAGAACATCCGTAAAACGGAGCGGCTGAAATCCGGACGCTGATTCCATGTTGACAGTGAGATTTGATCGACTCGGCATCAAGCCAGATGATTTGTTGCTTGACGCTGGCGTGGGCTTTGGTCGTCACGCATTTGAAGCCGCACGTCGCGGTGCTCGAGTTGTGGCACTTGACTACGCCGAGGATGAAGTCCGCGTCACCCGCAATACTTTTGGCGCAATGCTTGAAGCTGGTGAAATCACCCGCGACAAATTTGTGGCCAGCCTTCAAGGAGACGCCACACAGCTCCCATTTGATGATGAATCGTTTGATCACATCGTCACGTCAGAAGTTCTCGAACACATCCAAGACGATGTGTCGGCCATTGCTGAGTTCACACGGCTCCTAAAGCCTGGTGGTTCACTGACCGTTACCGTGCCCACTTGGTGGCCAGAAAAAATCAACTGGATGCTCTCTGACGAATACCACGCACCAAAAAGTGTTGGCGGACACGTGCGCATCTATTCCGCTACCGAACTCAAGGCAAAACTTTCTGCTGCGGGCCTCGATGTAAATGGCAGCCATCACGCCCATGCACTGCACTCCCCTTATTGGTGGTTGAAATGTGCAGTTGGCCCCACCAACAATGACCATCCATTGGTTGCTCGCTATCGCAAGTTCCTCGAGTGGGACATCGTCGCACAGCCCAAGTCGATGAAAGCTGCAGAACGGGTGCTTAGCCCGATAATGGGCAAGAGCCTCATTGTGTATTCAAGAAAGCCACTTGCATGAGCACCATTCCTGATCTACCCGGAATCATGAGCGCAGATGAGCTATGTGAAACCGTTTCTACGATTGTCGGCCTCCAGCAACCATCAGGCATGATTCCCTGGTTCGTGGGCGGACACTGCGATCCCTGGAATCACATCGAGACCGCAATGGCCCTTGATGTTGCTGGTTTCAACTCACAGGCTGAGCACGCATACCAATGGCTAGTCGCCACGCAATCGGAGCAGGGTTGGTGGCACAACTACTACATGCCAAGTGGTGCGGTGAGCGACCACAAGATCGACTCCAATGTTTGCGCGTACATTGCCGCTGGTGTTTGGCACCACTGGCTTTACACGAGTGACCGAGCCTTCGTTGAGTACATGTGGCAGCCGGTGCGTAAAGCAATCGACTTTGTGCTTTCAATGGCCCGACCCGACGGAACAATTCTTTGGGCACAGCACCCAGGTGAACGCCCGTGGGACTTCGCACTACTTACAGGAAGCTCGTCGATTGCTCATTCGTTGCGTTGTGCGATCCACATTGCAGATTTACTGGACGAAGACCACGAATCTTGGTCTCGTGCACACCGACTTCTTGAAGACGCAATTCGTGACCGTCCACAAGTATTCGAACCCAAGGTCCGCTGGGCGATGGACTGGTACTACCCCGTTCTCTGTGGAGTTGTAACCGGCTTCGAGGCCGAAAGAATGCTCACCTCCAGGTGGGATGAGTTTGTGATGCCAGGGAAGGGAGTTCGCTGCGTGCACGATGAACCCTGGGTAACGGCTGCCGAAACTGCTGAGTGCGCTCTCTCTTATGCCGCTATCGGCGACATGGAACGCGCACGCGAACTTCTTGAATGCACGCGACCCCATCGCGATGTCGACGGGGCATACTGGACCGGAATCGTCTACCCACAGATGGTTAGGTTTCCAGTCGGCGAACGCAGTGCGTACACATCTGCAGCAGTAATACTCGCCGCCGATTCAATTGCCGGCAATACGGTGGCGAGTCGGTTGTTCTGGGCTGATGATCACCCGCTACAGACTGAATCAGCCTTTGCGCTGAAGAAGTCGTAGCGAGCCTTCTACGCCAACTTCTGTAAACAAACCCGACTGGATTGCCGGAAGGTAGATCTCCTCATACGGTGGGCGCCCGCCATCTTTGGGATCAGGGAACACGTCATGGATCGCGAGAATTCCGTTAGCGGCTACATGCGGAGTCCAGAGTTGATAGTCGTCACGTGCAGGCTCAACTCCATGCCCGCCGTCAATGAATAAGAAACTCAACGGTGTGGTCCACGCACGAGCCACATTCGGTGATTTTCCAACTACTGCGATGACATGGTCTTCAAGACCAGCATCGTGAATTGCTCGACGAAAAAACGGGAGGGTGTCCATCTTCCCAGTTGCCTTGTCGACAACCTCTGCGTCGTGCCATTCCCATCCAGCTTGATTTTCTTCCGAGCCACGGTGATGATCGACTGCAAACAGGACACGATGAATGCTGCGCGCAGCATCTCCGAGCCACACGGTCGAGCGCCCACAGTATGAACCAACCTCGAGCATGGGTGCGTCTGCCACTAGTTGAGCCGCGCGTATTGCCCAATCGGCAAGAGCATCACCCTCGTTCTCAGGCATGAAACCCTTGGTCGCCAACGCAATGGCACGAGTACGAGCATCCACGTTTGCACCCTATACGGA
>CAZXAX010000005.1:0-52081 GCA_964638795.1 uncultured Bifidobacterium sp.
TCATGGTCACTGCCAGGAATAGTGAAACTCGAGACATCGGTGGCATGAAGTCCAGACGAAATCAGAGCATGGTCCAGCCGCACAATTCTTGGTGCCTTGCGGTGTGGTCGCCAGGAGGGAGCGAGCCCACCAGCCCAACGTCCACGCACCCCGCTTCGCACATGCCGTAGAAATCCATCGGAAATCAATCGTCGGAAACTCGGGTGCCAATGCGCGGCATTCAAGTCTCCGATCAAAAGAGAGGGAATTGTCGGGTCAATATTTCTACGCATGGCTTCGAAAGAAGGACGCCAGTCAATGGCCTTTTGGTGATTGACCGGTGGCATCGGGTGCGGAGCTATGAGCTGAATCGGCTGCGTTGAGTGCGCAAGCGTTGCGACAATTGCATTTTTTGTAACCATCGGCTGAATGGTGTGCGATTCAAATCTGATTTTTGAAAACACGGCGATTCCGTCAGCAAGATCAGCCGGGCTTACTACGTGGTGTGGGTAGAGCGAATGGAAGCCTGCATGCTCACGCAGTTTTCCATGCCACGCATCTGTGACTTCACAAAGAGTCAGCACGTCGGCATCTAGTGCTATGAGAGCATCCAAGGCTTCGTCATATTTCGAGTTCAGATAGAGAAGATTGCCGTGGGCAACACGTAATTGTTCTGGTGCGTGCTTGGAGTTGTGCATCAAAGTTGAACTCAGTAAGGGAGCCAGACGAAAAACAAAGATCGCAGTTGCCAAGCCGAACAAGCTGGCCATCAGATATTCCCCAACAAGAAGTAACAAGACTGCTCCAGCTCCAGCGGCGGGTATCCAAAGTGGAAGCGGAGTTTGTAACCAAGCCACGATTCGCCAGCGATCGAATTCGAAAACAAAAGAAATGGCAACGAGCACCGTGACTACGCAGAGCAGCACAACCAACACGTCCGCTAATGAGTTCACCGTGCCGACGGAGAGACTCGAACTCTCACTTGCGGCGTCCTAAGCGCCGTGCCTCTGCCATTGGGCTACGTCGGCCTTACTGGAGATCTAAGCGTAGTGGAAGTGCCCGAAACGCCCGCCATGGGTACGCTTAAGAAGTGGCAAAAAGCGATGTAACTACTGGTGACACCGAACAGCAGGGTTCGGCATCGGTTCATCGTGCGCTCAAAATTCTGAAGTGTTTTGGCGGGGAGTCAACCCAGATGCGTCTGAGTGATATCGCTCACGAAACGGGTCTTTCAATCAGTACGGTGCACCGACTCCTTGGCGCACTTTGTGCAGACGGTTTCATATTTCAAAATCCAGTGACCGAACGCTACGAAATCGGGCCAGAACTTGTTCGCCTCGGTGTACGCGGTGCGCACGATGCTGACGCGAAACACACGCGTCAAGTTCTTGACTCGCTTGCCGAAGCCACTGGTGAATCTGCGGCAGTTGCATTTCGGATTGGTGAAGTTGGGTTTGTTGCTGAGTGCACACCCTCTAATCAGCGCTTACGTTTTGATCACGAGCTTGGAAGCAGAATTGCTTTGCACGCATCAGCGATGGGCAAGGTGATTCTGGCCTTCAGTAGTGAAGATGTTGAGACCTCCGTGCGATCACTTGGCGAGCTCGAACGATTCACCACAAACACTCAGACTGCAGCAGTAGATCTAATTGCCGACTTGAAGCACATTCGTGAGCGCGGTTGGTCTCGTAATAATGGCGAGCGATACGAAGGGGTGGTCGGTATCGCCGCTCCAGTTTTTGACGCTTCAGGAAAATTCGTAGCGGCGGTCGGAATCCAGGGGCCCGAGGTGCGTGTGGAGCAGGAAGTCGCAGTATCTGCAGTGCTGAAAGCCGCCGAAGACCTGAAGGGCCGACTGCGAGCGGGTTGACCTGCGACGCCTTTCACTCACGGGGTGGAGCACTTTGTTTGACATAATGTAAAGCGTGACCTCGCTTACCGAAACGCTCGACTCCGAAGCTCTCGCCACTCAACTCGGTCTTGCTGACCATGTGGTTGATGAGGCGTCGCTAAAGAACAGTGTCAAGCGATTCAAAGAACAGGGCATCGTCCTTCCAACCTTTTCTCAGCTCGCTGATCCTTCCAAGATCGATCGCGGTATTTGTGATGGATTGGATAAGAACGCACCTGACGCCCGCAACCTGTTCCGCGTGCATTGGTACAACGACTTAGACGGCAACCGTGTGTCGGTACCGGATCACGTGGTACTTCCAAGTTCGCTTACCGGCATCCCGAGCCCAATAATTGTGATGTTCGGTGATCGCTTTCCAATGATCACCGCGCACAAAGTGTTGGCAGCGTTTTCATGTTTTGCACCACGAGTGATTACGGGACAATTCGACCCAACTCGTCACCGTGCAGTTTGGCCAAGCACTGGCAACTATGCGCGTGGCGGAATTGCTATCAGTCGAATCATGGCGAGCCGAGGAGTCGCAGTTCTGCCTGCGGGAATGTCGCAGGAGCGTTTTGATTGGCTAGATCATTGGGTGAGTGACCCCTCTGACATCGTTCGTACTCCAGGCACTGAGAGCAATGTCAAAGAGATCTACGACGCCTGCAATGAAATGGCCAAAAACCCCGAAAATTTCATACTTAATCAGTTCTGTGAGTTTGGAAACCATGCGGGCCACTACGAGGTAACTGGTCGCGCTCTTGAATCAGTTTTTGAACACGTTCTGAAGAGCAATCCGAATCTCCGCCTTGCAGCTTTCACATCCGCCACCGGCTCCGCTGGAACCATTGGCGCTGGCGATCGACTCAAAGATCATCACGGCACACAGATTGTTGCGGTTGAAGCGCTTGAGTGTCCGACCATGCTTGAGAATGGTTTCGGTGAACACAACATTCAGGGAATCGGTGACAAGCACATTCCACTCATTCACAATGTGATGAACACTGACATCGTTGCCGCGATCAGCGATCGTGCCACCGATGAACTCGATGTGATGTTCAACACCGACGCGGGTCGTCGTTACTTAGTGGAGCGCAAGAAGGTTCCAGCCGATGTTGTCGCCGCTCTCGAACATTTCGGCTTTTCTTCGATCTGTAATGTGCTTGCTGCTATTAAAACTGCGAAGTTGCTCAACCTGGGCGAGAACGATGCGATCATCACAATCGCCACCGATGGCGGTGCGTTGTATCCAAGTGAGCGTGTGAAGACCCTCGCCCGGCGCTTCAACAACGACTTCACCGAAGTGGACGCAGCGGAAGTATTTTCCGAACACCTTGGTTCGGTAGACACCGACCACATACTGGACTGCACGGAACAAGACAAGAACAGAATTTTCAATCTGGGTTACTACACGTGGGTGGAGCAGCAGGGTACTCCCTTGTCGGTTTTCGAAGCTCGTCGTTCGCAGAGTTTTTGGCAGTCAATACGCAGTTACATTCCTGTTTGGGACGCATTGATTGAAGACTTCAACGCCCGAGTGAAGTCTTAGCTTCAATCCGCCTAGGGTGGACCCATGGCGAACTTGGTCTGCGTGCGCTGTGGCGAAACATTGCCGGTCACGCAACCGATGTCATTTGTGTGTCCACGCGCAACGATCTACAACCGCCATCATTCATTGGTGCTCGATGAACAACCAAAGTTGACCGTTCGGGAATCGTTCAACCCCTTCATTGCCTTTCGACGAATGTTGATGTGGGCGTCGTTTGCGGATGCGTTAGGGATGTCAGACGATCAGCAAGTTGACCTGATCACGGTCTTGACTGGTCGCGTGAAAGCAGTGGATGGTGCGGGATTTCACTTCACCCCTTTGCGTCGCGCAGACGATCTTTCTAAACACCTTGGGTTCAGCGATGAAGGTGGAGTGTGGATTAAGGATGAGACGGCAAATGTTGCTGGCTCACAAAAAGCTCGTCACATATTTACCGAGCTTCTTCATTTGATGTCACTCGAAATCTATGGGCGCGCGCCATGGACATTCGCAACACGTCCGGAACTCGCGATTGCATCTTGCGGTAATGCTGCGATTGCAGCATCAACGCTTGCGGCATCGGTGAACTGGCCCATAAATGTTTTTGTTCCAGCCGATGCATCTGAAACTGTTCTGAACAGATTGCATGAACTCAATGCAAAAGTGAATGTCTCATTGCGTACTGAAGAGAATCCAACTGGTGATCCATGCGTACGTGAATTTCGTATTGCTGTAAGCGATGGGTGCATTCCATTTGGTGTCCAAGGACCAGAGAATGCTTGGTGCCTTGACGGTGGGCGAACGATCGGCTGGGAGATCGCCGAGCAGGCGCGTATCAAAAACGTGGCGTTTTCAAGGGCATACGTGCAGGTGGGCGGCGGTGCGTTCGCCGCCAACTTGTCGCAGGGGCTTGCAACCGCCCAGCCCAATGTGAAGCTGATGGCTGTGCAGACCGCTGGCTGCGCGCCCCTGGAACGTGCTTGGCGACTCGCAGGCGAGACGGGAAGCGTGCGTAATGCGGGTTCACGGTGGGAGACCTGTATGTGGCCGTGGGAATCCACTCCGTCGTCAATTGCAGATGGCATCCTCGATGACGAGACCTACGACTGGGTGAGTGTGCTCAACCAGATGGATGCCACGAAGGGTCGCCCAGTGGTTGCCAGCGAGAACATTGTCCGCACCGCATGGGACCACGGTCGTGAATACACGGGAATCAATGTGAGCCCGACCGGAAGCGCGGGTCTTGCTGGATTGATTGCTGATCGCGGCAATGTTCGCGACGATGAAAACGTGCTCGTGGTTTTCAGCGGTGTACTTCGATGAGTTTGCCGGTGGCGACGTCGTAAACAAATCCGCGGATGTGATCCTTGAACTTGATGAACGGTGAGTGATGCAGGCGGTTCATACTTTGGAGCGTGTCTTCAAACGGATCGGAAAATGACTCAATGGACCACGCTGGTTTGAGTCCACATTCAACTTGAAGTTCATCCTTGAATTCAGTCGGGTTAACTTTCTGTAGCCCACAATCTGTGTGATGGATCAGCACAATTTCCCGAGTGTTCAAAAGCCGCTGCGACAAAACGAGCGATCGCTCCACGTCATCAGTGACAACTCCGCCGGCGTTGCGGATCACGTGAGCGTCACCGTGAGCCAATCCGAGCATCTGGAAAATATCCATACGGGAGTCCATGCACGCAACGACCGCTAGGTGGCGGGCTGGAGCCAGCGAAAGCCCATGATCGGAGAACTCTTTGACATATGAGTCATTGTTGCTTAACAACTCATCTGTGTTGGGGCGAAAGACCTCGTCGGACATCGTTTACAGGGTAGTTGGGGGATAGCCTCTAACCCATGAGTGAACTCGTTCCCAACGCCCTTGACGGCTCGCCCAGTCCGAGCAATGACATCTTCAGCCGCCTGCTGAAAAACCGCGTGGTCATCCTCGGCACCGACGTGAACGATGACATCGCTAATCAGATCTGTGCTCAGTTGCTCTTCTTGGAGAGCGAAGATCCAAAGTCGGACATCTGGCTCTACATCAATAGCCCAGGCGGGTCGGTAACCGCAGGTATGGCAATTTACGACACCATGCAATTCGTGTCGTGCGATGTGGCAACCGTTTGCATGGGTCTCGCTGCATCAATGGGGCAATTCCTACTTACTGCTGGCACCCAAGGGAAGCGTTACACCCTCCCCAACGCACGCATCATGATGCATCAGCCCCTCGCTGGATTGCGTGGCCAGGCTGCCGACATTGCGATCCAAGCCGAGCAGCTTGCATACACAAAGCGCCGTATGGCTGAGTTAATCGCGCATCACTCAGGTCGCGAGGTTGCGCAGATCCAGGCCGATTCTGAACGCGACCGGTGGTTTACCGCCGAGCAAGCCAAGGAATACGGCTTGGTTGACAAAGTGATCGTGAAGCGCGGCGAAATCCGCTGATCACTTCCCGGATGTTGGCGGCGACACGTCCATCCCCGTTGCCACATCAAGACCACACTTGTCCTTGATCCATTTGCGTGCGCGTTCTGCGGGCTTTTTCGTTTCATAGGCAAGGTTTGCCAACGCTTGAACCGCAGCTTCGTCAGTGGTGTCGAGTTTTGCGGTTCGCTCAAGGAGCTCTGTGATCGCCTCCCAATCTTTGCGAACTGCAATTGGTGCAGTTTCGCCAACTTCTTTGTAGGCATCGACGGCTGCGCGAACTTCTTCTTGGGTGAGCATGGTTGAGGTCAACTGTGGAATGTTCAGCTCGATCGCGGAACAAAAAGCATTGCCACTGCGCTCTTCTCCACATGCGGTCAGCGCGAGCAGTGCAAGGAGGCACGGTACTACCAACACTCGAACACGCATTATTCAATTATCCCAGCCTTGAAGCGCAGATATAGGGCATCACTGTTACACGGCATCTTTAATCTGTTTTGTAATTCATTTCCCCTCGCACACCAATTCGGGAGCACATCTGCCCGATCTCGGAGGGGTCATGTTCGCCTCAATCAAATCAGCAACTCTTGTCGGCATTACCGGCACCGCAATGAATGTCGAAGTGCACATTGGCAACGGTTTGCCTGGGTTCACCATTGTTGGCACGCCAGATGAGGCATGCCGTGAGTCACGAGATCGTGTGCGTGCGGCGCTATTAAGTAGTGGCTTCTCGTGGCCGTCACGCCGGATCACTGTGAATCTTGCACGTAGCGGCCAGCGCAAAGGTGGTGCAGGGTTGGACCTCGCCATTGCGGTTGCAGTTCTCGTCGTCGAAGGAGTGATACCCGCTGATGCGGTCGAACACTTCTCGTTCATTGCCGAGCTTGGTTTGGATGGCCGATTGCGAACTGTTCCAGGTGTTGTGCCGTTGGTGGCCGCAGTGCGCGCAGGCACCGTTGTTACGGCCCCAGGGGCCGTGCCACCAGGGCTCAGTTTTGCGGGCAATGTGGTTTATGCCGACAACCTCGCTGCAGTAATTGCGGCACTTGTTGGCGATGGCTGCTGGACTCATCCAAGCAGTGAGCCATCCGATGTTGCAATCGATACATCAACTGTGGATTTGTCCGATGTGAAAGGTCAGCCTGTCGCGCGCTTCGCACTCGAAGTTGCCGCAGCGGGTGCGCATCACATCTTGTTGTTTGGTCCCCCTGGCTCGGGCAAGACCATGCTTGCGAATCGACTCCCCACGCTGTTACCACCACTAGTGGGGGATGCCGCAATCACAGCCACGCTCATTCATTCTGCTGCGGGGCTCCCAACCGGGGTCGTAGTTGCGCCTCCGTTTCGCGCACCACATCATTCGTCGTCCACGGTTGCAATGATCGGAGGCGGAGATACGGGCATGCGCCCTGGCGAGGTAAGTCTCGCCACATCGGGAGTGTTGTTTTTAGACGAGATGGGGGAGTTCGCACCCGCAACCCTTGATGCACTTCGTCAACCCCTAGAAGAAGGCGTGGTTCGCGTGGCGCGCGCACGTGCCAGCATCACGTTGCCCGCAAAGTTTCTGCTTGTTGGTTCCACGAATCCGTGTCCCTGCGGTGGAGGCGCCCCAGGTGCATGCGTTTGTGACGAGTCAGCGATTAATCGCTACTTGCGGCGCTTATCGGGCCCACTGCTTGATCGATTTGATCTGCGGATTGCCCTTGGTCGTCCCGCTGCGGAGCAAATTGTTTCCACTGAATTAGGTGAGTGCTCTGCATCGGTGCGTGAGCGGGTTAGTCACGTGCGGGGCCTAGCGTCCGCCCGCGGTTGGCTGAACGCCGACATTCCACAGGACCAGCTTGATGCGGTTGCTCCACTCAGCAAAGAAGCGGTCAAACTTTTACGCGATGCACTGGAATCGGGCAACCTAACTGGTCGTGGCTACCACCGTGTGCGGCGTGTGGGACGCACAATTGCTGATATTCGCCATAGCGGCGAGATTGTGCAGGAAGATGACATCGTTGCTGCGCTATCGCTGCGCCAATCGCTTAACACCAGATCGAAGGTGAAGTTGTGAGCACCGAAGATGTCGGTGTCGTCGCAGCACTTGCCGCTCTGCCAAATATCACTCCACGCCGACTCTCTTTGTTGTTGTCATTTGGTTCACCAGATGTTGTTTGGCACACATTGCGCGGAGACACTGAGTGCACAGGGGTGCTCGATGTCGCACGTCATGCAGGGATGGAAGCGGTTTGGCGTGATTTCTGCAGCGCAGCAACTGCACAGCGGTTTGCAGAGGCCTGTATGAATCATGAAATTGGTGTGACGAATGTGCGCGCTGATGATTTTCCACAGCGGCTTGCCCTCGATCATCAGGCGCCTGCTGTGCTCTTCTATAAAGGGCGATTATCGGCAATTGATTCAGCATCGAAATGTGCGGTCGTCGGCACGCGATCGGCGAGTCCGATGGGTCGAATCTTTGCCGAACGCTTGGGGCACGATCTTGCCGCACAAGGTGTCGCAGTAGTTAGTGGTCTGGCAAAGGGAATAGATGCCGCAGCGCACTCCGGTGTGCGACACGCAGCCGAAGGGGCACCCCCGATTGCTGTGGTTGCCAATGGTCTTGACTCCGTCTATCCGCGCCACCACACAGGACTATTTCGATTTGTGGCCGAAGCGGGCATCGTCATCAGTGAGAGTCCTCCGTTCACCGCGCCCGAACCATTTCGCTTCCCACTTCGTAATCGGATGATTGCGGCGCTGGCAGATGTGTTGGTCGTAGTTGAGTCGCGTGCAAGCGGGGGATCTATGCATACCGTAGACGCCGCAATTCGGCGCTCGGTGCAGATACTCGCTGTGCCAGGAGCCCCCGGCGCCCCGGCAAGTATCGGTACAAATCGACTCATTGCTGAAGGCTGTGCACCATGTGTTGACGCCACTGATGTTCTGGTCGCACTTGGGCTTGCACACTTGCCAACGCGGTTGGTGCCGGTTGAGTCCATCGGGCCCAGCAAAGATTTATTGCAGCTTCTTGCACACGGCCCACTAACTCTTGACCAAATTGTTTCGCAATCCGGTCTTGATCTCATCAGCGCCGTTCGCCACCTGGGCGGGCTTGAAGTTCAGGGATTTGTCGCCCACGAAGGTGGGTGGTGGCAAGCCACTGGCGTTAACACATTGGGGGCAACCAAGATGTGAGCTAAACCGCCCACGCTCGGCAGTGCAGGGGATACCGTGATTGCATGGGCTGGGAGGTCGCGGAGTTTGTTTCGTCGTTGACGCGCGCGTCTGAGAATACCCGTGCGGCTTACCAACGCGACCTTGAAGGGTTCGCTGAATGGCTCAAAGAACAGGGAGTCACGAAGCCCGCTGATGTTGACCGTCGGCATGTGCGCAAGTACATCGCCCACCTAACTCAACTCAAGCGGACCCGCACCACGATTGCCCGCAAACTCGCTTCACTCCGCCGGTACTACCTGTGGCGCGAACGCACGCGACGCAAGGGATCGAACCCAACCGTTGGAATTCAGATCACTGGTGCGGCAACTCGCCTTCCCGAGGTACTCAAACCGAACGAACTCGATGCCTTGCTACAGGGTGATGACGATTCCAAAGACCCGAAATGGAAACAGGTTCGTGACACTGCGATGTTTGAACTGTTGTACGGAAGCGGGCTGCGCGTAAGTGAGGTCTGTGGTCTCAATTTGTCGGATATAGAGATGAAGGCCCAAGCCTTGGTTGTCTGGGGTAAGGGAAACAAACAACGCCGCGTGCCGATGAGCGACCCCGCAGTGTCGGTACTCAAAATGTGGCTGCAACTACGCCCCGAACTCCTTCAGAGTGGCGCCAATGAAGAAGCGGTATTTCTGAACACAAAGGGTGCGCGTATCGGGGTGCGCGACGTGCGCCGACGCATGGACATTCGATTGGCGGGGGCAGGGCAGTCACGGTCGCATCCACACGCTCTCCGGCACACGTTTGCAACTCATCTTTTAGACGGTGGCGCCGATTTGCGCGTAGTACAGGAGTTGCTCGGCCATACGGATGTTTCGACCACGCAGCGATACACGCATGTCAGTAAAGAACGCCTGAAGCAGGTGTATTCGAAAGCTCACCCGCGAGCATGAGCCCTAAACCAGTTCGACTCACAATTGACACCGCCTGGGAACTCTGGCGTGATCAACAAGATGGTGAAGCCAAGGATTGGCTCATAATCCACTATTCATCGTTGGTGAAGTTTGTGGCTGGCCGTCTTGCTGCAGGTTTGCCTCGCAGTGTTGAAACCAATGATCTAGTGAGCGCGGGAGTTTTTGGGCTGATGGATGCCGTCAATCGATTCTCCCCCGAGTTTGGAGTGAAGTTTGAGACGTTTGCGGTGCCTCGGATTAGAGGAGCAATTCTCGACTCTCTGCGGGCGCTCGACTGGGTGCCGCGCACCGTGCGCGCCAACTCCCGCGCCATTGAAGATGCGATCTCGAAACTTGAGCACAAGTTGCACCGTTCACCAACCGAAGAGGAAATCGCCGAGCAACTCGAAATTTCAGTCGAGGACCTGCAAAAGCAACTGAGTGAAGCCGCTGCGGGCAATGTTGGTCCATTGGATCATGTGGTCTTGACCAGCGATGACGGCGCACCACACAAATCGGTCGAAGAACAAGAGTTGCGTGAGGCCATGCGTGATGGAATCAGAAATCTTCCCGAACGAGAACGCACGGTCATGGTGCTTTATTACAGCGAAGGACTTACACTTTCCGAAATCGGTGAGGTGCTCGGCGTAACCGAGGCACGCACATCCCAGATTCACGCCAAGGCGGTGATGCAGCTGCGAGCGCGACTCCGGTCCGTCGGTCTCAGTTGATCCCAACTCAAGTTGTGTTGTGTCATTCAAACTGCTTTGGCATTTTCAAAGGAGTGCATGTGATTGCAACCTTGCTTATGAACGCCGTCCCGCGGTTGCTCACTTGGTCAATGGGTCTTGTGTTCCCAGTAGCCGCAGTGTTGCCGGTGCCTGGTCCTGTTGTTTCCACTTACAAGCAACCCGAGTGTCAGTGGTGCGCGGGGCGACGCGGCGTGGTCTTTGATTCGCGCCCCGGTGAGTCGGTGCGCACAGTGGTGGGTGGGCATGTTTTTTTCGTGGGAGTCGTAGCGGGGATTCGGTATGTCACGGTGCGGACAGGAGATGGATGGAAGGTCACCTTTGGTCGACTCGCCGCATCTCCGCTGGAGCGCGGTGACTTCGTGCTTCCAGGCGCTGTGATTGGAACCGCAGGCGACAACCTCTTTATGTCTTTGCGCAAGGGGGAAACCCCATATAACCCTGCCCTCATGTATCCGCGGCGGGCCATTCTGTTGCCCTAAGGCCCAATGGGCGGTGTTTTGCTTGCGATGGGGGTGCCTCAAGTAGCCTTGCAAGCGGTCCGAAACCCTTTGGACCGAAAATTTGCACGGGTTCCAACCTGCGGTCGTCTCGACGCGGAACCGGTGCTGGCAACCGCAGGAGAGGAGAACAACATGGCCGTCGTCAGTATGCGACAGATGCTTGAAGCAGGTGTTCATTTCGGACACCAGACCCGCCGTTGGAACCCCAAGATGAAGCGTTTCATCTTTGGTGAGCGCAACGGCATTTACATCATTGATCTCGAGCAAACTCTCGAGCGCATTGAAACCGCTTACGCCTATGTGCGTGACCTTGCCGCCAACGGTGGAACGATTCTTTTCATCGGCACCAAGAAGCAAGCGCAAGACCCAATTCGTGATTACGCAAACAAGTGCGGCATGCCGTACATCAACGAGCGCTGGCTCGGTGGAATGCTCACCAACTTCGACACGATCTCAAAGCGTGTAGGCAAGATGCAGGAATACGAGCGCATGCAAGCTTCGGGAGATTTTGAAGCAATGCCCAAGAAAGAAGCACTACTTCTTGGTCGTGAGCTTGCGAAATTACAGAAAAACCTCTCGGGTATCCGTGGCCTTGGCCGCAAGCCTGATGCAGTGTTCATTCTCGACACAAAGAAAGAGCACATCGCCGTGACCGAAGCACGCAAGCTTGGTCTGCCGATTGTTGCTGTGGTTGACACAAATGTCGATCCCGACCTCATCAACTTCCCGATTCCAGGAAATGACGATGCGATTCGTGCCAACGAGCTCATGGCGCGCGTTGTCTGTGAAGCCGTGATCGAGGGTCGCTACATCGCTTCCAAGAAGGGAATCGTTGCCGCTCCAGCAGCTCCAGCCACACGCACCCCTGAGCAAGAAGCTGAATTTGCAGCCGCCCAAGCTGATGCGCGTCGTCAAGCTGCAGCCGCACAAGCCGAGCGTGAGTCCCGCGCGACAACTCCGGAGGCGTGATCCAGATGTCTTTCACAGCCAAGGATGTTCAAGCACTTCGCCAGTCGACTGGCGCGGGAATGATGGATTGCAAGAAGGCTCTTGAAGAGTCTGGCGGCGATCTTGAGCAGGCCAAGCAGTGGCTCCGCGAAAAGGGTCTTGCAGCTAGCGCCAAACGTGACGATCGCGAAAACACTCAGGGATTGGTCGCACTTCATGTCGACTGCCCAGTTGGGGCGATTGTGAAGTTGAAGTCAGAGACTGACTTTGTTGCAGGCAGCGACCAGTTCAAGGCTGAAGCCGAAGCGCTAGTAAAGGCGGTTTGGGCGAATGGCGAAGGTGCAGTTGCCGAGCGCGCAGCACAGCTTGAAGATTTAAAGATCACCTTGAAGGAAAAGATCGAACTCGGTGAAGTTGTTCGGTTTGAAGCAGCCCCTGGGAACGTTCTTGATTCATATCTCCACATCCAGGGTGGTCGTGGCGTAAACGCAGTGCTTGTTGAGCTGAGTGGCGCAAGTGAAGAACTCGCACATGACATTGCTGTTCACATCGCATTTGCCCGTCCGAAGTACCTCGCTCGCGAAGATGTTCCGGCTGATGTGATCGAAAAAGAGCGCGTCACTTTGGAAAACATCACCCGCAACGAAGGCAAGCCTGAGGCGGCAATTGCCAAGATCGTTGAGGGTCGAATCGGCGGGTTCTTCAAGGATGTGTGTCTGCTTGAGCAGCCTTATGCCAAAGATGACAAGCAGTCCGTCAGCCAGGTGCTCGGCGGTGCAAAAATCGTGAAGTTCGCACAAGTGGAGATCGGCTGACAACATGACCAAATCAGAATCGCCTCGCAACTGGAAGAGGGTGGTTCTGAAGTTGTCGGGTGAGGCCCTTGCTGAACCCACTGGTTTTGGATTGAGTTCCGATGTGTTGCACACGGTTGCGACTGAAATTCACGAAGCACGCGAAGAGCTAGGCGTTGATATCGCAATCGTCGTCGGTGGCGGCAACTTCTGGCGCGGGCTCAAAGGTGCCGGCCAAGGAATGGATCAGGCCCAAGCCGATTACATGGGAATGATCGCCACAGTCATGAACGGTCTTGCTCTTCAAGATGCGTTGGAGCGAGTGGGTCAACACTCGCGGGTGATGACCGCAGTTGAGATGCCCAAAGTTGCAGAACCCTACATTCGTCGTCGTGCAGAGCGTCATCTTGAAAAGGGTCGAGTTGTCATCCTTGCGGGCGGAACAGGAAATCCATTTTTCACAACCGATACCGCAGCAGCTTTGCGTGCCGCCGAGATCGAAGCGGATGCAATTCTGAAGGGAACGCATTCGGGTGTTGATGGTGTCTACACCGCTGATCCAAAGATTGACCCCAAAGCCACCCGTTTTGACCGAATTTCCCACTTGGATGTGATCAATAAGGGTCTGAAAGTCATGGACTCAACGGCAATCACGTTCTGTATGGACAACAAAATCCCGATTGTGGTGTTTGATTTGTTGGGTGAGGGCAACATCAAGTCCATTCTGCGGGGCGAACAAATCGGTACGCTGGTTGGGTGATTGACGACACCCTGCTGGAAGCCATCGAAAAGATGGACCGCGCGATTGACCACGTGCAGAATCAGTTCTTAACGGTTCGCACCGGCCGCGCAACCCCGGCAATTGTCGAACGCGTGATGGTCAATTACTACGGCTCTGAAGTGCCTCTGCAGCAGCTAGCCGGATTCCAAGTACCCGAAGCCCGCATGCTGGTGGTCAAGCCGCACGATAAAGGCTCCATCACTGCAATCGAAAAGGCGATCCAGGAAGCCGATCTTGGACTCAATCCAAGCAACGACGGTGTTGTCATTCGCCTTGCATTTCCTGCCCTCACCGAAGAGCGACGCAAAGAATATGTGAAGGTAGTGAAGAATATGTCAGAGGAGGGCCGAGTTGCGGTGCGCAACGTGCGTAGAGATGCGCGCAAGGCGCTTGAGACCGCAGAAAAAGACGGCGACATTTCCAAAGATGATCTCGAACGTGCCGAAAAAGAATTAGAAAAAATCACACACGACCATGTGGAAGCAATTGATAAGGCGCTAGCGCGCAAGGAACACGAACTTCTTGAGGTGTGAGCTCAACGAGCGTTCACCTCTCCTGGAAGGGAGCAAAAAATGAGTGACGATCGCAGGCGAGACGAAGGCCGTGACCCGAGTGGTGGTTATGGCACTGACTTCGGTGATGAATTCGGAACGGTGTCTTTTGGCGCCTCAAATGAACCCGACACCGATGAGCAGCCGGCAATTTCATTTGGTAAAAGCGACACTGGTCCGTTGCCGCATTGGAGCGAGCCACCAACGGGTGAACTTCCACGCTTTATTGACGAAGCCCCATCTGGTGAAACTGATGTTTGGTCCTCATTTGGATCAGGTGATGACACCACTCGGACTTCGATGCGCCCAGCAGACTCGCGACCCGTGAGACGCGACATCACTGCAGATGGTCCACTTTTTGGTGATTCGGTCTCGGATCAGCCCACGTCGTCGGCACCTGTTACGCCCCCATCGGTATTTGATGACGAGGCCGTCGATATTTCAGGTGCGATGTATGCACAACGTGATCGAGTAGCCATCGGTGGTGATTACACCGATGAGCGCCGCCGCCCTGTTCAGCGAGGTGGTAGCACCGGTCAAACTCGACGTCCTGCGCGTGCAACTACATCCGATCGTGACATGCCAACTGCAGTTACTGCCGGTCTTGTAATCGCAGCGGTGTTTCTGGCGGCGTTGCTGTGGAAGCCGGCCGCTGCTGTCGTATTCGTGGTCGTCGCGCTCGGGCTCGCATCAGTTGAGTTCTATTCAAAAGTTTCCGAACGCGGTTACAGGCCGGCGTCGTTGATTGGCACGGTTGCATGTGTTGCCGCGCCCGCAGCCGCTTACTGGCTCGGCGATGGCACTTTGCCTCTAGTGATGATGCTTGCATTTGTCGCTGCTGCGGTCAGCTTTGTGGGTACTGACAGCGTGCAGTCTGGGCCGATGCCGAACATCGCAATCACGTCTTTGGGCATCATCTGGATCGGATTACTTGGCTCCTTTGCCTCACTGATCTTGCGACTATCGACTGACGGCTCCGGCTTTGCCAATGCGGGCACGGACACTCTCTTATTGGTTGCTATTTGTGTGGTCGCCAACGACACCGCAGCGCTGTTTGTCGGTAAATCCGTCGGGCGCACGAAACTGCGTGAATGGATTAGCCCAAACAAATCCGTCGAAGGTTTGATCGGTGGTGCAGTGGCCACGATCATTGCCGCAATCATCATCGGGTCTCAGAGCGACACCTGGAACTCGCTTGGCGAACAACTGTTGCTCGGCATTGTCATTGCAGTTGCCGCTCCACTTGGTGATCTTGTTGAGTCGATGTTTAAACGCAATCTTGACATTAAGGATTTCGGAAACTCGATCGCAGGCCATGGGGGAGTGCTTGATCGATTTGACGCCTTTTTGTTTGTGCTCCCGTCGGTGTATTACCTGACGATGGTGCTTGAACCCTGGGCATCCTGACCTCGGATGGCCCAAGTCCGAGTAGCTGTTGGGGGATCATCGGGTTCCATCGGAACCCAAACACTCGATGTAGTTCGGGCTGAGTCAGAGCAATTTCGTGTTACCGCTCTAAGCGTGCACTCCTCGTCTGATGTCTTAATTGAGCAGGCCAAGGAGTTTCGCCCGGACCTCGTCGTGGTTACGAATCCTGCCGAGATTGATCGTGTGGCGTCTGCGTTGCCGGGGGTGAGCGTTTCATCAAACATCACCGATTTAGTTGAAGCTGCCGATGTGGTTGTCAATGCTGTGGTTGGATTCGCTGGATTGCCACTCACGGAATCAACACTTCGGGCAGGTAAGAGACTCGCGCTGGCAAATAAAGAATCGTTGATTGCCGCAGGACCTGTTGTTCAGCCTTTGCGAAAGACACCTGGTGCTGAGTTAGTTCCCGTTGACAGCGAGCACTGCGCTCTTCATCAGTGTTTGCGCGCGAGCACCAATGCGGATCGTGAAGTTGGTCGTCTCGTACTCACTGCAAGTGGCGGACCATTTCGCGGACGTACACGCGCGAATCTTGCAGGTGTCTCTATTGCTGATGCGCTTGCTCATCCCACATGGTCAATGGGCCCCAAAATAACAATCGATTCTTCGACCTTGATGAACAAGGGTCTTGAGGTCATCGAAGCCCATGAGTTATTCAATGTGGACTACAAAAACATTGAGGTCGTGGTGCATCCGCAGTCAATCGTGCATTCAATGGTCGAATTCAGTGATGGCTCGACCATCGCTCAGCTGTCGATGCCCGATATGCGGTTGCCGATTGGTTATGCGCTTGGTTATCCAAACCGAATCCGAACACCGTTTGGGGCGATCAATTGGCAGCAGTTGTCACAGCTTGATTTTGCATCACCCGATACCGAGACGTTCAGGTGTTTGTCGATCGCATACGAAGCAGGGCGCATTGGTGGCACGGCGCCTGCATGGATAAGCGCGGCCAACGAAGTTGCGGTGGAGGCGTTTCTCAACGGCCAGATTGAATGGCTGCAAATTGCCGATGTCATCGAAGCCACGCTTGAACGCCACGACGGGAGCATTCCGTCACAGGTTGCCGATATCGTCGAAGCTGACAGAAAAGCGCGAGCGGAAGCGGGTACTGTCCTTCGCAGCAAGTAGGTGAGATGACCTGGTATCGAAAAATCCGCAATGAAATCCTGATCGGTGGAGCTGAGGAAGCCCCCGCACAAGAGACCAAAGATGCACGGTGGGTCGGCTTGGTTGTGCTGGGTCTGTTGGTGTGGCTCGGAGTTGAAAATCCTTGGGCGCTTGTATTCGTTTTTGGTCTCGTAATTTCTGTGTTTCTACACGAAGTTGGGCACTTCGTTACGGCGCGTCGGTCAGGAATGAAAGTCACGCAGTTCTACATGGGCTTTGGTCCAAAGGTGTGGAGTATCCAGCGGGGCGAAGTTGAATACGGCGTAAGGGCCTTTCCGATCGGGGCGTTTGTGCGCATCATCGGCATGAGCTCTGAGGACAACGAAGTGGAACCCGAGGATGAGTCGCGTACCTACCGTGCGCAGTCATATCCGAAACGCATGTTGGTCATAACCGCCGGCTCATTGATGCATCTAGTGATTGCTGCTTCGCTGATTGTCGGCATTTATTCATTTGCAGGGAGATATCAAGAGACTGGCCAAGTGCGCATTATGGAAGCGCCGGCTGCCGATACTGCGGCCGCCGCCGCTGGGCTCCAGTCCGGGGATCTCATCGTTGCAATTGATGGTGAATCAATGAGCACACGGGATCAGTTCTCGCGCACAATCATCGGTCACGAACCCGGCGATCAGATTGAAATCCTGATTGAGCGCGGTGGAAACGAAATGGTTCTTGCCGCCACGCTTGGCAATCATCCGGCAGATGAGACCAAATCAACTCCATATCTGGGTGTTTACACGCAATCTCGTGATTATCAGACCATGAACCCGTTGCGTTCACTGTGGTGGGGTTTTGGTGACATTGTCGACATGGCCGCTTCCTCGGCGCGGGGAGTCGTCACAGCCCTCAACCCAATTAACAGCGTGAAGCATCTGACCAATTCTGATTCTGTCGGCGATGAATCACGTCCAACCACGGTTGTTGGGGCCACGCAGGTTGGTGGAGTGATCGGACGCGACGATGGTTTGAAGGGTGTTCTTTTGTTGTTGGCTGCCGTGAACGTGTTTGTGGGTGTTTTCAATATGTTTCCGATGCTTCCCTTTGACGGAGGTCACGCAGCGGTCGCCACTTATGAGCGGTTGCGTTCGCGACGAGGGCGTAGGTACTTCGCAGACATCTCCAAGATGGTGCCAGTCACATTCGTAGTGGTCGCACTCGTGCTGTTTTTGTTTGCTACGGGTCTCTATCTGGACATAACTGACCCACTTGGATGACCGTTAGTGCCATTCGGCTGGCAGAATGAAAGCAATGTTCGAACGCCGCACCACCAAGCAAATCCATGTCGGCAATATTCCTGTCGGTGGGGGCTCACCGATCACGGTGCAGTCAATGACCACCACCAAGACCGCCGATGTCGAGGGCACTCTTCAGCAGATTTACGCTCTTGCTGCTGCAGGATGTGACATCGTTCGATGCACCTGCAATGAACAAGAAGCAGCCGAAGGCCTCGCACAAATTGTCCCGCGCTCGCCGCTACCGATCATCGCGGACATTCATCATCAATACAAGATGGCTCTTGCTGCGATGGAAGCAGGTGTTGCGGGATTGCGCCTTAATCCCGGCAACATTCGCAAGCCAGAACACATCAAGGCAGTTGCAACCGAAGCTCGTGACCGCGAGATCCCAATCCGCATTGGTGTCAACGGCGGCTCGCTAGATCCATCGTTGTATGAAAAGCATGGTGGTCTCACCGCAGCAGCGATGGTTGAATCTGCGATGCAGGAGATGGCTTACTTCCATGAAGTGGGCTTTGACCTGATGAAGATTTCTGTTAAGGCCTCGAATGTGCCGTTGATGGTTGAGGCCTACAGGATGTTGAGTGAACAAACGGATGTTCCGCTGCACCTTGGCGTTACCGAAGCCGGCCCGCCACCGGCAGGCCTTGTGAAGGCCACAGCAGGTATCGCTGCTTTGCTCTTGGAGGGCATTGGCGACACCATTCGGTACAGCCTCACTGCGGATCCCGTGGAAGAAGCGATCGCCGGGCGCACACTCCTTGAATCGTTGGGATTGCGCGAGCGCAAAAATGTTGACTTGATTGCTTGCCCAAGTTGTGGGCGCGCCGAAATTGATGTGATTGATGTTGCTAACCGTGCAATGAAGGCATTCGCTGACAAAAAGCTGCCATTACAGATCGCTGTCATGGGTTGCGTGGTGAATGGTCCGGGTGAGGCGCGCGAAGCTGACCTTGGCATTGCGGCTGGCAACAAGCGTGGGCATCTGTTCGTCAAGGGGCGCAATGTGGCCGTGGTGCCTGAATCTGAGATGGTTGAAGCATTGGTGGAGTGGGCGGAATACATCAACGAACACGGCACCGAAGCGGCAATTGCACGCGCCGATACCGCACGCGCCGAGCGCGAAGCCAACAAAGATCGTTCGGCTGCCCTTCAGGAAAAAGGCGACGATGCGAACAACGCAAACGAGAGAATCGTTGAAATTCGTAAGGTGACCGGCGACTGGGAGTCAGCGGACTACGTGGAGCCTGCCACTGCCATTCACGCGCAACAGTTCTCCGGGCTGCAGCAACAAAACCTCGCCAGTTCGGATTGAATCGCCCTTCACGTCGGTTGCAACCACGATGGTGGCTTGATCCCCGGACTGCACGATTGCGTGCTCATGAAAGTCAACTACCGCAACTTCAAACAGCTCGCATTGAATGTCGTAAAGCATGGTGCCAGTGCCGTCATGGCGTAGAACAATTGGTTCAGCATCCAGATCAACCACTCGCAGTAATTCATCGATATCGATGTGCTTGGTGGTGAAGCCGGCACGGATGACGTTGTCAGAAGATCCCATGACCTCAACGCCTGCTCCATCTAGGTAAGCATGGAGATTGCCAGCACCCAAGAAGAGGGCATCGCCTGGTTCAAGTGTTACGTGGTTCATGCACAACGCCACTGGAAGCGCTGGATCGTTTGGATACAAGCGAACGATTGCTTCTGCCCATCCGGGAAGATTGAATTTCGGAGGTTCAATCTCGCGACGCAGCGAGGCTTCGACAAAGTCGGTTAGTCCACGGTGCTGAAGATCGGAAGCGAGTTCATGCCAGCCGCGGCGAACCCAGTCGCTGTGTAGGTCCTTTACTTCACGAAATCCGCACAACGCTTCAAATCGTGTAATTGCACAAAGCAACTCTGGTTTGGGATTCGGGTCGCGATAGTTGCGATTGGCCTGTGGGACTGACGACTCGCGGGCAAAACCTTCGGCCGCTTGGGCAGCAGTTGGATGAGTTTGTAAAGACAGTGGTGCACTTGTCGCCAGAATTTTCACTAGGTAAGGGAGCTCACCAACTATCTGGGTCAACGGCTGCGATTTTCCGTTCGCATCGGTTGCATTTGTGGGACCTGATTCGTGGGTTCCAAACCACAACTCAGCCCAAGGTGAGCCGTCAACGGTGGTGCCGATCCAGCGCGGAATGAAATATTTATCGCCCCACTGGTAGTGCTGAACACTGCCGTGGAGCCGAAACATCAGTGACCCTTGCTAATTGATACGACTGTGTTGATGGCGTCTTCGATCGGAACTTCGTGTTGAATGCCAGACTTACGCTCGCGCACTTCGATGTGACCCGAATCAAACTTCTTGCCAACCACAGCAATAACAGGCATGCCCAACAGTTCAGCATCCTTGAATTTGACTCCCGGTGACACTCCGTTGCGGTCGTCAAAAATCACCGTCAGACCACGGGATTCAAGCTCGGTGGCAAATTTCTCAGCCGCTAAAAACAGTTCATCGCCATTTTTGCCAGTGGTCACAACGTGCACATCTGCTGGTGCAATATTTCGTGGCCAGCAGAGCCCGATTTCGTCGTGCGTGGCTTCAGCAATCGCAGCGACAACACGCGATACTCCAATGCCATATGACCCCATGGTGACCACTTGGGTCTTACCGTTCTGATCAAGCACCTTGAGGTCAAGTGCTTCGGCGTACTTCTTGCCGAGTTGAAACACGTGGCCAATCTCAATGCCTCGATCAATTCGTAGGTCTTTGCCGCACTCCGGGCACGGATCACCAGCGTGAACCTCAACGGCATCAACGAACTGATCTGGCGTGAAGTCACGACCCGCAACCACATTGACTCGGTGTTTCCCGAATTCATTGGCACCCGTTACCCATGAAGTTCCGTTTGCAACGCGTGGATCTAGCACGTAGCGAATACCTGACTCTGAATTGGCGCCAAGTATCTCGGCACCGATGTAGCCGCGCACCAGTCTCGGGTGTTTTGCAAAATCCTCTTCGGTGAATGGCTCAATTTCAAGTGGTGACAGCTGAGCCTCTACTCGTTTCAGGTCAACTTCGCGGTCACCAGGGACACCGATGACCATTGGTGATTTGGTTCCATCTGGATGTGCAACATTGACTACTACGTTCTTCAGCGTGTGCGCAGCCGTCCAGCCATCTTTTGGTGCGATGTCTTTGTGATGCTTGTTAAGGAAATCAACTAAGGCGTCAATTGTCGGCGAATCAGGAGTATCAATGGTCGCAGCCGCTGGATATTGCTCCGTGTCGACTGCATTGATGTTTGATTTAACGGCTTCAGTGTTTGCCGCGTAATCACATTTGCTGCAGCGCACAAAAGTGTCTTCACCTACTTCGCATTCTGCAAGGAACTCTTCAGATCGCGATCCACCCATTGCGCCAGCCATTGCCGACACGATCACATATGGAAGCCCGAGTCGATCAAAGATCTTGATGTAAGCGCCACGATGTGCTTGGTAACTCTTCTCGAGTCCATCTTGATCGAGATCGAAACTGTATGAATCCTTCATTGAGAATTCGCGTCCACGTAACAAGCCTGCGCGTGGGCGTGCTTCGTCGCGGTACTTGGTTTGAATTTGATACAGCGAAACTGGAAGATCTTTGTATGAGGAGTAGAGATCCTTCACGAGCAAAGTGAACATCTCTTCGTGCGTCGGACCAAGGAGGTAGTCCACGCCGCGGCGGTCCTTCAGGCGAAAAAGATTGTCACCGTATTCGGTCCAACGGTTGGTCGCTTCGTATGGCTCGCGGGGCAACATCGCAGGGAAATGAACTTCTTGTGCACCGATTGCGTTCATCTCTTCGCGCACGATTTCTTCAACGCGCCGATACACCGCCCACCCGAGAGGCAACCACGTGTATCCACCAGGTGCTGCACGACGGATGTAACCAGCGCGCACGAGAAGTCGGTGACTGGGGACCTCGGCGTCTGCGGGGTCGTCGCGCAAGGTACGCAAGAAGGTGGTGGAAAGCCTGTACATCATCCTTGTGTTTCTAGGTACCTTTTGGTCGGTTGGCCTGGCGGCGCAAATGGTCTGATGGCCTTACGGCACAAAGCCCAGAAAATCAGGGCTCGGGCGAAGATTAGTGCGGGTGGCTATACTTTCAGGGTCCTTTGACGTTCGAAGACCAGTTCGTGAACCAGGGGCGTGGGCCGCAAGACCCACGCTCTTTTGTTTCTCGGCGCACATATAGCCAGGAGGTGAGACATGACCGAAACCACGACCCAGTACGGATCACCCGTACTCGACAAAGTGGCATCGCTCGTGGCGCCAATCATCTCCGATCTGGGAATTGAGCTTTACGACCTCGAGTTCGCTGGGGGCACCCTTCGAATCACGGTCGATACCCCTGCCGGGCAAGAGTCTGGTGTCAGCCTTGACACCATTGCTGTCGCCACGCGGCTCATCGGTCGCGAGCTTGATCACGCCGATCCGGTACCTGGTCGCTACACCCTTGAGATCACAAGCCCGGGCCTGGAGCGCCCATTGCGCAAGGCTGCACATTTTGCTCGTGAGCAGGGCAAGGAAATCGCAGTACGTCTGACCTCGGCAATTGATGGCCACCGTCGAGTGCAGGGTCTTTTAGTTCGCAGTGACTCTTCTACCGCCACTGTGTCTTTGGAAACCGGTGAGTTCACTTTTCCAATCGATCAAGTGGAGCGCGCCAAAACAGTTTTTGTTTGGGGGCCAGCGCCAAAGCCGGGGAAGGCGCCAAAAGGCAAGCCTGCAAAGTCGAAGTCCGTACCTGAATCCAATTCGCAAAATTCAATTACACAAACAGAGGAGACCAAATCATGAGCAATCTTGATATGGCCGAAGCAGTACGCATGCTTGCCGTTGATCGCGGCATCTCCGTCGATGCGCTGCTCCAAGTGCTGGTGGAGGCACTAGCTACCGCCTACAAAAAGCGCCCAGGAGCCGCCGATGAAGTGATCGTTGAGATCAATCCCGAAAATCTGGACATGCGCTTCACCGCTTACGACCTTGATGAAGATGGCAACTGGGTGAACGAACGTGACGACACGCCACGCAAGGAAGAGCTCGGCCGAATCGCCGCGCAGACCTTCCGTCAGGTGATGGGTCAGAAGATCCGCGAAGTTGAGCGCGATCGCAAGTTTGAGGAGTATGCAAACCGTGAAGGTGACATCGTCACCGGCATCATTCAGCAGACCGACAACCGCTACACGTTGTTGGATCTCGGCAAGGTAGAGGCACTGCTTCCACAAGCTGAGCAGGTTCCTTACGAGCGCCCAGAGCCGAATGCGCGTGTGAAGGCATACATCGTCGAAGTGCGCAAGACCGCCAAGGGCCCACAAATCGTTGTGAGCCGCACGCATCCAGGGCTAATCAAGCGATTGTTCGAACTCGAAGTTCCCGAAATCGCCGACGGTGTTGTGGAAATCAAGGCGTGCGCGCGTGAACCTGGTCATCGCACCAAGATCGCTGTGTGGTCAAACGATCACAACGTTGATCCGGTTGGCGCATGCGTAGGCGCCCGAGGTGGGCGAGTGCGCATGGTTGTAAACGAGCTCCGTGGCGAGAAGATCGACATCGTTCCCTTCTCGGAAGACACCCAAGATTTCGTCGCGAAGGCATTGTCGCCTGCAAAGGTCACCGAAGTTCGCGTCAGCGAAGACGGCACCCAAGCAGATGTGATCGTGCCCGACTATCAGTTGTCACTTGCGATCGGTAAAGAAGGGCAGAATGCCCGTCTCGCTGCGCGCCTCACTGGCATGCGTATTGATATCAAGAGTGAAACCCAGGCCGCCGAAGAAGCACAAGGCATCTTCCGCACAAATGAGCGCGGTGGTGGCGAAAGTGTGGAATACGCCGAAGGTGAATGGGTCAGCAATGACCAGACCGGTGAACTCGAATTCCGTGGTGCTGACGGCACAGTTGTGTCCCAGCAGGAGTACAGCGGGGACGCGAACTAACGCGTAATCGCCTCCGAGGAATTAGAGATCGACTGAAAGGCTGAAGCCAAGAGTGGCAAAGAACATGCGGGTACACGAGCTTGCAAAAGAGCTCGGACTAACAAATAAAGAAGCGGTGGACTTGTGCCTCACGCTCGGTATCGACGTGAAGAATCATTCGTCGTCAATCATCGATGCACAAGCCGACCGTGTGCGCCGTCGCGCTGAACGTGACGGCCTGGTCCGCGATGAACAGCCTGAAGAGCCAAAGCCTGCGAAGAAAGCGGCTGCCAAAAAAGCGGCACCAGCGAAAGCGACTGCTGAGAAAAAGGCAGCACCTGCGAAAAAGGCACCCGCAAAGAAAGCAGCACCCGCCAAGAAAGCTGCTGCTAAGAAAACCACGGATGAGCCCGCTGCTGAAGTTGTCGCTGAAGAAGTTGCTCCGGTTGTAACGCCCGAGCCTGAAGCACCAATCGCAGAGCCGACCCCTGCGCCGGTAGTTGCTCCTGCGGCTGAAGAACCCGCACCTGCGAAAAAGTCTGGCTTCATCACTTCGTCGCGGCCCACCCCGGCTGCTCCAGCACGCCCGCCGGTGGAACGCCCACCCGCACCGCGTCCACCCGATGCGCGTCCACCTGAGGGTCGCCCACCAGCGCCCCCGGTTCCTGGTCGCCCGTTGTCTCCTGGGGGACGCCCAATTCCGCCCCCGCCGCGGCCCACTTCGTCCACGGGTCGAGTAATTCCGCCACCGCCGGGTGGTCCTCGATCGGCTCCACCACCGCGTCCAGGGGCTGGCTCACGCCCTGGCCCGCGCACCGCTCCTGCGGGTTCGCGCCCTGGCCCTCCTGGATCGCGTCCAGGTCCCGGCGGTTCGCGTCCGGGTCCTGGTGGTCCACGTCCTGGTGGCGGGGGTGGCCCACGCCCTGGTGGCGGTCCGCGCCCGAGTCTTGGCGGTCCGCGCCCTAGCGGTGGTCCTGGTGGTCCCCCTGGTGGTGGTCCTGGCGGCCGCACGCCTGGTGGTCCTGGTAATCGCCCAAGCGGTCAGCGTCGCGCTCCACGTAAGAAGTCACGTGCCAAGCGCCGGATGGACATGGATGATCTGCAGCCCCAGCAGACCACCAGTTACACAGCAAGTGATGCACCGATACCTGAGGGCACGGTCATCATCGAGCGCGGTGTGTCGGCGCAGGAGTTTGCTCCAAAGTTGAACCGCACTGCGGCTGATGTTGTTCGCTACCTGTTACAAAACGGGGAAATGGTCACTGCGACGATGACCCTTTCTGACGAGCAGATGGAAGTGTTCGCACTCGAACTCGGTGCAGACATTTTGTTGGTTGAGCCCGGTCAACAAGAAGAGATGGAGCTACAAGCTCTGTTTGACGACTCCGACGATGAGACCGAAGAACTCCAAGAAACGCGCCCAGCAGTTATCACTGTGATGGGCCACGTCGACCACGGTAAGACCACGCTGTTGGACAAAATTCGTTCCGCAAATGTGGTTGCAGGTGAAGCCGGTGGAATCACTCAGCACATCGGCGCCTATCAGGTCGAAAAAGATGGTCGTCAAATCACGTTCATTGACACACCTGGCCACGCCGCCTTCACCAAGATGCGTGCACGTGGCGCACAGGTAACTGACATCGTTGTGC
Organism: uncultured Bifidobacterium sp.; assembly: GCA_964638795.1. GTDB lineage: Bacteria > Actinomycetota > Acidimicrobiia > Acidimicrobiales > Ilumatobacteraceae > CAIYHK01. The sequence continues at coordinate 25,676 of CAZXAX010000005.1, forward strand.
TCGTGGTTGCAGCTGATGACGGTGTGATGCCTCAGACCATTGAAGCAATCAATCACGCCCGTGCTGCCGATGTTCCGATCATTGTTGCGGTCAACAAAATTGACAAAGAAAACGCCGATCCACAGCGTGTTCTCACCCAGTTAGCAGAGCACGAACTCGTGCCTGAAGCGTGGGGTGGTGACACCATCGTTGTCGAGATGGCTGCTGCGCAGAATCTTGGCGTTGATGATCTATTGGAACAGCTGAATGTTGTTGCTGAACTTGAAGGCCTGACCGCTAACCCAACCGGCCGCGCAAAAGGTGTGGTGCTTGAAGCCAACCTTGATACTGGTCGGGGTCCCGTGGCAACAGTTCTCGTGGATAAGGGCACTCTCAAAGTTGGAGATCCAATCGTGGCGGGCGCTGCATGGGGACGCGTACGCGCGCTCATCAATGACCATGGTGAGCAAATCAAAGAGGCTGGGCCTTCAACGCCTGTGCAGGTTCTCGGTTTGTCCACCGTTCCAAATGCCGGTGAGGAATTTCGCGCCGCACCTGACGAGCGCACGGCTCGCACCGTGGGTGAGGCCCGAGGTGCGCGTTACCGCAACCGTGCACAACGTGGTGATGCGCGTGTCCAAGGTGGCGTGAAACTGGAAGATATTTTCGCCCAGATTCAAGCTGGTGAAGTTGCAACATTGAACTTGGTTATCAAGGCTGATGTGCACGGTTCGCTGGAAGCAGTATCGGAATCGCTTCGTCGTCTTGAGCGTGAAGAAGTGAAGCTCGCGTTTGTGCATCGTGGCGTCGGTGGAATCACCGAAAATGACATCACACTTGCAGCAGCCACCAACTCAACTCTGATCGGATTCAACGTGCGCCCCGATAAAAAGGCGCGTGATCTTGCTGAATCGGAAAAGGTCGAGATTCGTTCTTACGAAATCATCTACAAGCTGCTTGAAGATATTGAGCGCGCAATGCTCGGTCTTCTTGCTCCTGAATACGAAGAAGTGGTTACTGGTGAAGCCGAAGTTCGCGAGATCTTCCGCGTGCCAAAGATTGGTGCAATTGCTGGTTGCTATGTCCGCTCAGGAGTCATTACACGTGGCTCAAAGGTGCGCTTCCTCCGCGATGGTGTCATTATCTGGAAGGGCGCAATCAACTCATTGCGCCGCTTCAAAGACGACGCCAAGGAAGTCCGTGAGGGCTTTGAGTGCGGCATCGGGCTTTCAGACTTCCAGGATCTGAAGCAGGGTGACCTGATTGAAACCTTTGACGAGCGTGAAGTCGCTCGTACATTGTCAGCGAACTAGACCGCTTAACCGATCTTTTTTAGGTCGGCGATAATCGGCGCCCAACGCGATGAATCTGCTTTGTACGGTGCATAGAAGCTGAGTCTTTGCACACAATCGCCATAGCGACGCCCGAATTCGGGCGCTACTTCATCAGGTTCGCCGACAACAGCAAAGGCATGCATCACCTCATCGGGAATAATCTCGCCCATCTCGGCCCACTTGCCCTTCTTCGACAATGAGTTGAGTTCATCTTGCAGATCGCCCCAACCATGAAGCTCAAGTACGGGCCGATACGCAGGAGTTGATCCATAGAAAGCGATTTGTTGTTTGGTGCCACGAATTGCGGCGTCCATCTCTGCTTCATTGGTCCCAGTTACCACAAAAGACGGGCCAACGATTTCGAAGCCCTCCATGGTTTTTCCAGCGCGTTCGCGCCCCGCTTTGAGTGCGGGCAGGGTTACCTCACGCAAGTATCGCTCGGTGCTGAAAGCGTGACAGAAAAAGCCATCACAAACTTCGCCGGCAACCTCGGTCATCTTCGCCCCTACGCCGGCGAGGAAAACTTTTGGTGTGCCAAAGCCAGCGAGAGCGCCACGCTCGGGTTCAAAAAAAGGTGTCATCAGTGTGTGCGTATAGAAATCGCCACGAAAGTTCAGTTGGGTCCCGTTTTCCCAGCAGTCCCAGATTGCACGCATCGCCAGGATCATCTCGCGCATACGAGCTGCTGGGTGACTCCACTCCATTGAGAATCGCTTGGTGATGTGTGGCTTGATCTGACTACCCAAGCCAACGATTACTCGACCCTGTGAGTAAGCCTGCAGGTCCCATCCAATGTTTGCAAGAAGCATCGGATTGCGCGCAAAGGCAACCGCAATTGAAGTCCCAAGCTCAAGCGTGCTGGTGTGTTCGGCGGCCAATGCCAGTGGCAGGAAGGGGTCATGATTGGTCTCGGCGGTGAAGCCACCTGAATAACCACCTGCCTCTAATGCGCGTGCGTTCTCAGCCACGTGCGCAAGATTTGTTCCAATGTGTCCATCAACCTTCATGATTCCCCTTTTTTGTGAGTCTTTTACTCGTTGTCCCTCAGAAATTGTTCGAGTTCGGCGGCAATGTCATCGCCAGTTGGTAATTCATCGTCGTAGGCGATTTCCATTTGCCTCAACATCTCAACGTGCTCAGTGTTGGCGGTTACCAAGCGATCCAATTTTTCACGTTGTTGATCAGCCTCGAACTCGAGTTTCTCCAACGGTGTGATCACTCCAGTCACTGCAGTCAACGACTGAAGCAATGCAATGGTGCCTGCTGGATATGCGCCGGACGAGAGGTAGTGGGGAATTTGCGCCCAGATTGATATTGCGGGAATTCCAGAATCAGCAAAAGCGTGCTCCAACCACGCAGTTACACCTGCAGGCACATCCACGGAGTTGTGCAAGAACCCGTAAGCGTCGCGTAGCTCGAGATTCGGTGTGGTGCTAGAGAGACGCGAAGGTCGGGTGTGTGGTGTGGCATACGGATAAGCGCCAAGACCAACCATCATTCGCACTTTCAAACGCTTGGCAAGATCAACAACGTGAGTGGCGAATGCAACCCAGGAAGTGTCCGGCTCGGGGCCACATAGAAGAACAAAATCATTACCCGCTTGATCCGTGCCGTAATAGAGCTCGGGCACAGACCAGTTCAATGACTTATTAATGCCGTCGCGGATCTCCATGATTGGTCGTCGTGCCCGGTAGTCAATGAACATGTCGGGGTCAAATGAAGCCAAGAGCACTGTGTCGTGCGAGCCCTTCAAGGTTTCCATCGCAGCGTTGGCCGCTCCCGACGCGTCAATCCAGCCGGCGAGCATCACAATCATCACTGGATTGTTCAGTACGGGGAGATCGGTGGTCAGGTTGTACGGCACGGACACGTATTGAAAGTTACCTGACACGGGTCGCATAAAGGTGTGGGCGGTAGGGTGAAATGTATGTACGTTGACGTCACAGATGCCACTTTTCAAACCGAAGTGATTGATCGCTCGATGTCCACCGCAGTTGTTGTGGACCTCTGGGCAGAATGGTGCGGCCCGTGCCGCACACTTGGGCCGATCCTGGAAAAGGTTATTGACGCAACCAATGGGGCTGTGGTCCTCGCGAAGGTTGATGTTGACAAAAACCCAGCCATTGCGCAGGCATTTCAGGCTCAATCGATTCCCATGGTTGTTGCCATCAAAGACGGGCGCCCGGTCAATGGTTTTGTCGGAGCGCAACCCGAACACGTTGTTGCACAATTCGTGAGTGAACTCACACCCAGCGCTGAAGAAGTGATGGTTGGCGATCTCATCGACGCTGGTGATGAAGAGAGCCTGAAGCGCGCTCTCACCATTATTCCTGGTCATGAAGAAGCAACAGTTGTACTTGCTGATTTGTTGATCACTGCGGGCCGCCAAAACGAAGCACTTGAGTGGCTCGCCAAGGTTCCTGAAACCGATGCCGTGCGTCACTATGCCGCGATGGCGCGACTCGCAACTAATCCGGTCGACAACTACGACGCAGAACTCGAGCGACTGTTACCAAATGTGAAGCTTGATGAAAATGTGCGTCAAGAGTTTTTAGACATCCTCGAAGCCATGGGTGCGGCGGATCCGCGCGTGGCACAGTGGCGTAAACGTCTCACTTCAGCGCTCTACTGATAGCGACGCATACGTGTAAGCCTGTGGGTTTCCGCGGGCTTTGTTGAGAGGCGCACTTTCTCTGCGGAGGAGTGCATGGGCGAAGAAACCACATCGCCAGAATCAAAAGAAGCCCCGTGGCGTCCGAATCCCAAAAAGAGCCTTCGCGACCAGCTCGATCAGATTGAAAAATGGCGCAGCTACTTTGGCTGGGAGCGCATTGTGATGGCCGTAGCAGGTGTGGTTGCCGGTGTGATCGCTGCGTGGTGGGTATTTCACACTCCGCGTGCTCCCGTCGAGCAGAGCATCCCGTTTGCCAGCGCAGTCACGCAGCCACCAAAGGCGGTAACCCTGATGGTGCATGTGCTGGGTGCGGTTCAAAAACCCGGTGTTTATTCGCTGCCAGATGGCGCGCGTGTTTTTGAGGCCGTATTTCTTGCGGGTGGTTTCACCCGTGATGCAGATCAGCCAGCAATCAATCTGGCCGCCACGTTAAGTGATGGCACGCAGATTTATGTGCCAGTCATCGGTGAGCCTGCACGAAGTTTGCCCACTGGAAGTGTCGGTGGAGATCCAGGTTCATCCACTGTGAATCTAAATACCGCAAGCGCACGCGAACTCGAAGTGCTTCCCGGAATTGGCCCAACCACGGCTCAGGCAATCATTGCGTACCGAGAGGCAAACGGTCCGTTTCAATCCGTTGATGAGCTATTACGAGTGCAAGGAATCGGTGACTCAAAATTGAACGCGATTAGAGAACTGATATCGCTGTGATCAAGAGCCCCACACCAACACCCGCAATCACTGCCAACGCCAAAGGAACAAACGCAAAAATCCATTCGCGCCAGGTAGCAATTGGTCGACCGAGTGTGCGTCGGGTGGCGAAAATTCCAAGCCCAGTCCAGAGACCAAAGCTCAGCACGAATGCCAACACGTATTTCACAGTCGAGCCAGACGTTGGCGCACCAAAGATCGGCAGAAATGGCATCGCAAGAGTGAGGATTGCGAATCCTCCGAGTCCACCGGTTGCGCCATCAACCGTGTTGCTCCAAATCAATCCCAAAAGGGTTGTCGCCAACATCAGAATCATGGCCACCAAATTCCCTTTGCGGCGAATCATGCGGCGGTGGAAGGCGATGCCGTCAGGTACGAATGGCTTGCGACGAATCGGTCTGCTTTCGTCTGCTTGCGCGGTTGCCATAACTCGACTCTATTTGCGTTGACCCACCGAAAACCGACATGCGTGTAGGTGCGGTTCGTTATGTGGTTTGCGTTGTCGCTGTTTGGTCCTCATTGTTCGCAATGCGCGCCAAAACTGAATGGAACGAACTCAGAAAAGTTGCGAGCTTCGAATTTGCAGGTTTAGCCAAACTCGTGACCGACCCTGAGCCGGGTCAATCAACACGGGTAATTTTTGAAATTCGCGGAAAACGATTCATTGCCTACCTATATGGATCCAGTGCAGGGCGTGTGTCGCGAGCATTGGCAGGGGAGTCGGTCTATCTTCGTGGTCGCACAACTCCAGGTGCCCCGAGATATCTTGCAGCACGCCACGTTGTCGGCCGTATTGAAGTGAAGAGCATCGATGAGCGGGTGCATTCGGGCTCTCCTTTAGCCCGTAGTGCCAATAACGTGAGGCGCGCGATCAGTGAAAGTGCGGCGTCAATGTCTCCGGATAATGCCGCGCTGTTTACGGGTCTAGTTATCGGTGATGATCGCAACCAGTCGCAGACAATGACTGCAGATTTTCGTAATGCCGGCATGTCGCATCTCACTGCAGTCTCAGGTCAGAACGTTGCATTTATCCTTTCGGTATTCGCCCCATTATTGGTGCGACTCGCTCCACGGCGTCGAATGGCAGCAACTCTGCTCATCGTTGGATGGTTCGTTCTACTTACTCGTGCCGAGCCATCTGTATTGCGTGCTGCTGGCATGGCCTTGATAGGTGCGCACGGATACATGCGGGGTCAACGCGTGCGCACGTTGGGCTCACTGGCTGCATGTGTTGCCACGTTGCTTTTGGTTGACCCATTGCTTGCATGGTCACCAGGTTGGTGGTTATCGGTGTCGGCTTCGCTGGGTATATGTACGCTCGCCAAGCCGATAGCTGATCGACTTCCCGGTAACCGTATTGCCGAACTGGTTGCAGCAACGTTGGCTGCCCAGGTCGCCACATTGCCGGTGAGCCTTTTCTACTTTGGGCAGTTGGCGCCCCTCGGTATCTTTGCCAACATGCTCACAGTCCCAGTGGCGGGATTAGTGATGTTGGTCGGGTTTCCGCTTGGGTTGGTTGCAGGGTTGGCTCCCGACTCACTTGCGTCAATTGTGATGTATCCAGTTGAGATTGCCGTTGCGTGGATCGGATTAATTGCAAGGTTGTTTTCGTTGTGAGGAGACACCCATGTGCGAGAGTTGGAGTATGCCGGTCCACCTGATTACGGGCGATGACCCGAGTCTCATCAGTGCTCAGATCACTCAGACCGTTGCGACCTTGGCGGGCGACAACGACACCGCTTCTGTGCTTGAAGATCTCGATCTAGGGGCCGACACAATTGACGAACGAGAGCATGCTGTCAATTTGGTTATTGCATCTCTGGCTACTCCAGCGTTTCTCACGCCGTTACGAATTGTTCTGGTGCGCAATCTGCAGGTACCCACCGCCGCCGAGGTCGGCTCTATCGCAGCAATACTCCCAGACATAGATCCCACAGTTGAGGCAGTATTCGTGTCGCAAGGTGGTCGCTTAGCCAAGGCATTCACTGATGCGTTCAAGGGAGTGGGCGGTGTGGAAATCGCCACCAAGGTTCCTGATCGGCAAAAGGATCGTTCGCTGTGGGTCGAGGAGCAATTCAGCCACGCAGGTTTGAAGTACGAGCCAGGTGCGATCGCTGCAGTGATGGGTTGGATCGGTAACGAGCCAGGCCGGTTGATGAGTGTGATTGACACCTTGAAGTCCACCTTTGGGGTCAAAGCAAAACTTTCCGCCGAAGACATCGCGCCTTTTCTTGGAGCAGCTGGCTCAGTAGCCCCTTGGGATCTAACCGACCCGATTGATAACGGTGATAGTCGTAAAGCGCTCACGATGCTTGCGCGCATGCTTGCTGGAAACGCTTACGCTGCGATGCAGATCATGGCAATCCTGCGCGGGCACTACGAGCCAATGCTGCAACTCGATGGGGCAGTTGTTTCCAATATGGATGACGTTGAGTATCTGACCGGTAAGAAAGGTTTTCGTGCCGAGAAAATCTGGTCGCAGCAGCGCAGGTTAGGAAGCGAAGGAGTTTTTCGTGCTATCGAATTACTCGCTGAAGCCGATATCGACCTGCGTGGTGGAAAAGATTGGGATGACAATCTCGTCTTGGAAGTTTTGGTGGCGCGACTTGCACGCTTGTCACCGCCAGCGGCTAGGAGCCAAAGCCGGAGAGTTACTTCGAAGCGTTGAGCTTCTTCATGAGGCGGCTCTTGCGGCGCGCGGCCTCATTTTTGTGAATCACACCTTTGGCTGCTGCCATGTCGAGGCGCTTCACTGCAGTACGAAGATCTGCGTCAGCATTCTCTGAACCCGAGCTCGCAAGAGCCTTCTTGGTGCGGGTCTTCAATTCGCTCTTGACCGCCTTGTTGCGCTCTTCGCGCTTGGCGTTGGTAAGAACTCGCTTTTTCTGACTCTTGATATTCGCCACTGCTGGCAACCTCTCGGTGTTGGTCCGGATGGAATGAAAACGTTTTCCCTTATTTGGGAGCCTTGAAAGGCTAGCAAGAAGCACTCTGTGAGCCCAACCCACGAAGATGAGACGCAAAAGCGCTCGGGAACCCTATTTACAAGGGTGGCAACTAGGCTGAATGAACTCATGGATCTGGCCAAAATCCGCAACTTCTCGATCATTGCGCATATCGACCATGGGAAGTCGACACTCTCTGACCGCATTTTGGAGCTCACTAAGGCCGTGGATGCGCGCGATATGCGGGCCCAGTATCTCGATTCAATGGACCTTGAGCGCGAGCGCGGGATCACGATCAAGGCGCAAAACGTACGCGTGGAGTGGAAGGGTCATACCTTCCATCTCATTGACACACCCGGTCACGTGGACTTTGGCTATGAGGTGAGTAGATCGTTGGCGGCATGTGAAGGAGTCGTGCTCGTGGTCGACGCCGCCCAAGGCATCGAAGCGCAAACTCTTGCTAACTGTTATCTAGCGCTGGAGCACGACCTTGAGATCGTGGCAGCACTTAACAAGATCGACCTTCCCGCCGCAGACCCAGATCGCTACGCGATGGAAATAGAGACGGTGCTCGGAATTCCCGCAGAAGACATTCTCCGAATTTCAGCTAAGACTGGCGAAGGAGTGGATCTACTTCTGGATGCGGTGCTTGAGCGTATTCCTGCACCTAAGGGCGATGCCGAGGCACCGTTGCAGGCACTCATTTTCGATTCACAATACGACCAATATCGTGGCGTTGTTTCAAGTATTCGAGTTGTGAATGGCACCCTCACTGCGGGAGCAAAGCTTCAGTTCATGAACGCCAATGCAACGCAGGATGCAGTTGAAATTGGTGTGCGTCGACCCACGCCAACTCCAGTGGCTGAACTCGGCCCTGGAGAAGTGGGATATCTAATCGCTGGCATCAAAGATGTTGGCGAGGCGCGAAGTGGTGAGACCGTAACGATGTTGAGTCGTCAGGCGTCAGAACCACTGCCTGGATACCAGGATCCAAAGCCAATGGTTTTCTGTGGTCTTTATCCAATCGACGGTGACGACTTTGAGTTGTTGCGCGAAAGCATTGAAAAGTTGAAGCTCAATGACGCTTCAATCACTTACGAACCAGAAACCTCAGGCGCTTTGGGATTTGGGTTCCGCTGCGGGTTCCTTGGTTTGTTGCACATGGAGATTGTGAAAGAGCGCCTTGAGCGCGAATTCAACCTCGCGTTAATTGCAACGGCGCCGTCGGTTGAATATCGCGTGCGTAAGACCAATGGCGACACTGAAATTGTTGACAACCCTGCTGACCTGCCACCAACCCAGAACATCCAGCACATTGAAGAGCCCTATTTCCGTGTGAGCATCATCACGCCAAAGGAATACACCGGCACGCTGATGGACCTGTGTCAATCGCGTCGCGGAGAACTCGGCAAGCTGGAGTACCTATCACCTGAGCGTGTTGAGATGCACTACCAAGTTCCACTTGCAGAGGTCGTGGTTGATTTCTTCGATCAAATGAAGAGCCGATCACAGGGTTATGCATCTTTGGACTATGAACTCTCTGGCTATCGCCAAAGCAACCTGGTGAAGGTTGACTTGTTGCTCAACGGACAGCCAGCTGATGCTTTCAGCACAATCGTGCACCGTGACAAAGCCTTTGACTACGGGCGTCGTATGTGTGAGAAGTTGAAAGAACTAATCCCACGGCAGATGTTTGACGTGCCAATCCAAGCGGCTATTGGTGGCAAAGTGATTTCACGCGAGACCGTGAAGGCCAAGCGTAAAGATGTTCTCGCCAAGTGTTATGGGGGCGACATCACGCGTAAGCGCAAACTGCTGGAGAAGCAAAAGGAAGGCAAAAAGAAGATGAAAGCGATTGGTCGCGTGGAGATTCCAGGCGATGTGTTCATCTCTGCCCTCAAATTGGACGATTGACCGTGTCGGATTCCGGCGCCACCTTTAGGTCCCTCAAGCATCGCAACGCGCAGCTTTTCTTCATTGGGCTGATGATTTCCAATGTCGGCTCGTGGATGCAGCTGACCGCCACTTCAGTTCTCTTATATGAGTTGACGGGCGATGCAACCACACTCGGTGTGAACGCCGCCGCGCAGTTTCTGCCGATGTTGCTCCTTGGTATTTGGGCGGGGGCTATTGCTGATCGCGTGAATCGGCGCCGATTAACAATGATCACGCAAGCGGGCATGGCGTTACAGGCGTTCCTTCTCGCCGGCATGGTGTTGATTGGAAACGTAAATGCACCTGCGGTTTATCTGCTGTCACTGTTTCTTGGCGTGGTCAGCGCAATTGATAATCCCGCTAGACGCGGTCTTGTGATTGAACTCGTTGAGAAAGATGACATTTCAAATGCAATGTCACTTAATACGGCAGTGATGACTGGGTCACGAATCTTTGGCCCAGCTTTGGCAGCATTATTAATCGGGCCACTCGGGCCGGGTTGGCTATTTTTTGGCAACGGTGTTTCATTTGCCGCGTTGATTGGCTCAATTGCAGCGATCGATGAACGCAAGCTCTACCGAACACCTCCAGCGCCACCTGGTGGCACTCCAGTGCGTGACGCATTTCGATATGTGCGTGGCCACTCAGAGCTGTTCCCAGTGTTCATTACTTTTTCCGTGGTTGCCACATTTGCTTTTAACTACAACGTGTCGCTTCCCAAACTTGCTGACCAGCGATGGGATTCCCCCGATGCTTACGGTTGGTTGTTGGCCGCGGTGAGTTTCGGAAGTCTGCTCGGTGCTTTGGTCGGCGCAAAGCAGCACACGCTCACATACAAGTGGTTCACCCTCGCTGGGGTAATGCTGGCAGTAGGGAACATCTCAATGGCGTGGGCGCCGAATCTGCCTCTTGCATTTGTTGCAGCACTGCCACTTGGCGCTGGGGGCGCGGCGTTTGTGGCGGCCAGCAACTCGATCTCGCAATACGACGCCCCACCAGACATGCGCAGCCGCATGCTTGCACTCGTTGCCGTGGCATTTCTGGGTTCAACTCCGATTGGAGGCCCGATAACGGGTTGGGTGGCAGATCATGTGAGCGTGGAGTGGTCGCTTGGCTACGGCGGGGTCATAACCTTTGCTTGCATGGCATGGTTGGCATTTAGAACAGACGTGGTCAAGTGAGCACCGCAATTCACTGGTTCCGTCGCGACCTTCGGGTGGCAGATAACCCATCGTTGGCTGCGGCATGCTCCCACGGTGAGGTCATTCCGGTCTTCATTCTCGATCCTGAATTCATGGATCGACCCGTGACGCCCCGAACTCATTTTCTATTTTCAGCACTGCGGTCGCTAAACGACTCGCTCGGCGGTGCATTGGTGGTGCGAACAGGCTCTCCCGCACAGGTTTTGTGTGATCTTGCACAAACCACCGGAGCCACCGACGTTTATTGCGCAAAGGATTTCGCGCCCTACGGTCGACGACGCGATGGAGAAGTGGCTGCCGCCCTGAAAGAGCACGGAGTGAAGCTTCGAGGAATTGGATCGCCATATGCGGTTGATCCTGGGGTGGTGCTCAAAGATGACGGCACACCGCTTGCTGTTTTCACCCCATATTTCAAGCGTTGGATGAATATCGGATGGGCAGATCCTATTGAGACTCCAAAAGCATGTTGGGCAACAGGTATTGCATCTGAAAACCTGCCAGACATCGAAACGATTCCGCATTCGCTTCCCATTGCAAGCGAGAAAGCTGCATGGGAGCGATGGGATGTTTTCTCTGGAACTGCACTCGCTGGCTATCCCGATAATCGAAACTCGCCTGGTATTGATGGCACGAGCATGATGTCGCCATATCTTCGTTTCGGTTTGGTGCATCCACGCCAATTGCTCGCAGAATCCCACCCGCATGACGTCAACAAGAGTTTTGTCAGCGAGATCTGTTGGCGCGAGTTCTACGCAGACGTGTTGTTCAATAAACCACAGACCGCGTGGGAAAACCTGCAGGCGAAAATGAATGCGCTCCCGCACGATTCAGGACCAATCGCCGAAGAGCGATTCAAAGCTTGGTGCGCGGGCCGAACTGGCTATCCGATAGTCGATGCTGGTATGCGCCAACTACTCGCCACGGGTTGGATGCACAATCGGGTTCGCATGATCGTGGCTAGTTTCCTCGTCAAGGATCTGCACTTGCCGTGGCAGTGGGGTGCGCGTTACTTCATGCGTCACCTTGTTGATGGTGACTTGGCATCGAACAATCATGGCTGGCAATGGACAGCTGGTACGGGCACAGATGCAGCTCCTTATTTCCGCGTGTTCAACCCAACGATGCAGTCTGAAAAATTCGACCCACCAGGGGACTACATCCGTCGGTGGGTGCCAGAACTTGAAGACTGCCAAGCAATTCACGCCCCTTCCACAGCCGATGCGGGTGTCCCTTCGGGTTATGTGGCACCGATTGTCGACCATTCGGTGGAGCGAGATGAGTCGCTTCGCAGATACAAAATCGTGTCGGGCAAATAAACTCAATGCCGATGTTGGACGAGCGTAAGACCGCGATCCTGATGGCTGTGGTGCAGGAGTACATCGCCACGGCTCAACCCGTTGGCTCATCACACATCGCCCAAGTTTCAGGAATCAAGGTTTCGCCTGCGACGGTACGCAACGACATGGCTTCGCTCGAACAAGACGGTTACCTTGCTCAGCCCCACACCTCTGCGGGTCGCGTTCCCACAGATAAGGGATATCGGTTGTTTGTCGACCAGATCGCGCCACAGGGCGGTGTTGATGCCCAAACTCGTCAACAAGTAGGCACATTCTTTGATTCAACGCACGGTCGCCTTGAGGAACTTCTTCAGAACACAACCCATCTTCTCGCTGACCTAACCAAATACGCCGCAGTTGCTGTTGGGCCGAAGGCCGAAGTCGCAGTCATGCGCTCTGTTCAAGTGGTCGGATTGAGTGCATCCAATGCAACTGTTGTTGTGGTGCTATCGAATGGTTCGGTTGAAAGTGCCACGATTGAGCTGCCCGACGGTGCGGGGCAAACCCACCTAGGGGCAGCAACTGTGCATCTTTCGAATGCCCTCGTGGGTAAATCAATGTCTGGTGAAATCAACGTCATGGCAACGGGAGAGGACCTCGTTGATTCAATCTGCAAGCGTGCGATGGACGCAATTGTTTCACATGCCGCAGATCAGCCGGTTTACATGGGAGGCGCCAGTGCGATGGCCAGAGCATTCGATGCAGTTGACACCGTGCGGGCAATTCTCGGCACCCTTGAGCAGCAATATGTAGTTGTTTCGCTCGTGCGTGATGTTCTCGGTCGCGGATTGAGCGTGGCCATCGGTGGCGAGCACGGTGTTGAGCCCCTTGCGGCGTGTTCTGTGATTGTTGCTCCAGTAGTGGCTGACGGAGAGCACATCGGCACGGTTGGAGTTCTGGGGCCCACTCGCATGAACTACCCGAAGGCGATGGCCACCGTGGGTGTTGTAAGCGATGAACTCGGCCGACGGCTGTCCGAAAGCTGATTTCAGATGGCGACGGATTTTTATCAAGTGCTCGGCGTGCAACGCAACGCCTCGTCTGATGCGATCAAGAAGGCTTATCGAGTTAAGGCTCGCGAGTTTCACCCTGATTCAAATCCAGATGACCCACAGGCTGAAGAGCGTTTCAAAGAAGTTGCGCGTGCGTACGAAGTGCTGTCGGATCCTGATTCCCGCGCTCGGTATGACCGTTATGGCGAAGATGGGCTCAGTGGCGCCGGTATGGCTGACGGCTTCGGTGCTGGTGGCCTTGGTGATCTTTTCGGCTCGATCTTTGGGGATGCATTTTCCTTCACGGGAGGTGCGCAATCAGGACCACCGCGGGGTCAGGACATCGAGGCGTATGCCGATATCTCGCTCGCGCATGTGATCACTGGTGGTGCAGTGCCAGTCGAAGTGCGCACTGCGGTGCGTTGTGATGACTGCAATGGCTCTGGTGCTGGAGAAGGAACCAAACCGGTGAGTTGCAGCGATTGCGCAGGCACGGGGCAGCAACGCAGAGTGCGAAACAGCATGCTTGGCCAAATGATCACCACTTCGCCGTGTCAACGCTGTGGTGGTATCGGCGAAGTTGTAGTTACACCGTGTAAGTCGTGCGGTGGCGACGGTCGCAAGATCACCAACGTCACCTATCAAGTCGATATTCCAGCAGGTGTCGACACTGGGCAAACTTTGCGTCTTAGTGGGTGCGGGGCGGTGGGTCCGCGTGGCGGTGGCACAGGAGATTTGTATGTGCATGCACGCGTTGCCCGCGATGAAATTTTCTCCCGCGACGGCTTTGACCTTGTCACGGTGCTGCCGATCAGCTTTGCTCAGGCAGTTCTGGGTTTCACCATGAACATCGATACTTTCGACGGCGAAAAGAAACTCACCGTACCCAAAGGCACTCAACCCCACACGGAATTGGTGCTTCCAGGGCTCGGTATTCCAAGACTCAATCAACGCGGTAGGGCAGGAGGTCGCGGCGACTTGCGTGTAATTGTCACAGTTGAAGTGCCAACCAAGCCCAGCGCAGAAGAACTCGAGTTGATTACGCGTCTGGCGGAATTGAATGGCGATGACACCGGCGATGGCTCCAAGAGCTTGATTGATCGACTGAAACGGCCGCGGCGTGATTGACGAACTCCGAAACAGTGCCGCTCACTGTTTCGTGTCCGATCTTCAGAATCCGATTCTCGAGGAAGCTGATCTCCACCATGTGCGCAAAGTGCTTCGTGTGCGCGATGGAGAGCGCATCACTCTCAGTGATGGCAATGGCCAATGGTGTAGTGCCTACTTCACAAAGTCAGGAATCTTGCGTGACGGCGAGATCTTCCTCGCGGCTCATCCCGCGCGCAGCCGTATCGCGGTAGTGCCACTCAAAGGTGATCGCACCGAACTTGTCGTACAAAAAGCAACCGAGATTGGTATCGCTGAGATCGTCATAGTCGAGCCCACTGCGCGCTCAGTTGTCCGGTGGGACGAACGCAAACAGAAGTCCGAGATGCAACGCCTTTCGCGAATCGCTCGGGAGGCTTCAATGCAATCGCGGCGAGTGTTCTTGCCTCAAGTGATCGGGCCGAAACCGATTAAGGAATTGGCTGGAGATGGGTTTGCCGTGGCTGAGCCTGGTGCGAGTGGCGATTTCTTAGGGCTTTCTGTTTTGATTGGGCCCGAAGGTGGTTTCACTGACGAAGAGCTGGGGTTATTCAATCACTCGGTGGATCTTGGGCAGACAATTCTGCGTGCAGAAACCGCAGCGATTGTTGCATCAGCACTCGTAATGGCAAATACAAAGCGGTTGATCCAATGAGTGAAGAAGATCTCGATGCTCCAACCGCGTTCACCAAAATGGTGGGTGAGCGCATTAGGGCGATTCGTAAGCAGCGGCGCTGGTCACTTGGTGAACTCGAAGCACAGTCCAATAACGAGTTCAAAGCCTCGGTGGTCGGTGCTTATGAACGCGGCGAGCGCGCGATATCAGTGCCTCGCCTTGAGGGTCTCGCGAGACTTCTCGGTGTACCAGTAGATCAGTTGCTCCCAACATCAACTGAGCGCGTGAGTGATTCCAGAAGCAGCTCTGCTCCTGTGAAGTTACGAATCGATGTGGCCAAACTTTCCACTTTTGACGGTGCTGAATTCAAGATGCTGGAGCGTTATCTCAGAATGCTTCAGGTAAAGCGCCAGGACTTCAATGGCAAAGTAATCACCGTTCGCTCAGACGATTGGCGAGCCATTGCAGTGATGCTTGATTGCGAAGTTGACCAAGTTGGTGATCGATTGGGTGAGCTCGATCTGTTGTTCGTTCCGCCTGCAGCACAGTGAAAAGCACTTTGCCGCCACCGGATCAATTCGGGGTTTATCTTCACATCCCATTTTGTTCTCGGCGCTGTGACTATTGCGCCTTCGCAACCTGGGATGACCGTGGACATCTCCAAGCGCAGTACATGGCGGCATTGTTGCGTGATGTTGAGCAAGCCGTTGCCAACGGAATGCAAACAGTTGACACCGTGTTTGTCGGCGGAGGAACCCCTTCACTGGTAGACCCTGATCAGTTGATGTCTGTGATCAACGCACTTCCATTGTCGCTAAAACCTGAAATCACAATTGAATGCAATCCAGACAACGTGTCCGAATCACTTATGCATGCCTATAAGAGGGGTGGGGCAACGCGAATCAGTCTTGGTGTGCAATCAATGCGCACCAATGTGCTCAAGATTTTGGGTCGCGAACACAATCCTGAGAATGTGCGCACTGCAGTTGAATCCGCTAAGGCTGCCGGTATTGAAGAAATCAATCTGGATCTCATTTACGGATCCGTAGGGGAGTCAATTGATGATGTGCGCTCGACTATTGGCGAAGTGGTTGCTCTCCAGCCAACGCACGTGTCTGCATATGGCCTAACTGTGGAGCCCGGAACTCCACTGTCTCGCGATCCTTCGCGCTTTCCTGATGATGACGACGAAGCCGACAAGTACCTGGTCATTGATTCGCTTCTTGAAGATGCTGGCTATGCGAACTATGAAATCAGTAACTGGTCACGGAATGGCTCAGAGTGCCGGCACAATCTTCTCTACTGGCGCCAAGGCAACTATCTCGGATTTGGATGTGCTGCGCATTCGCATGTCAGTGGCCGCCGCTCGTGGAACGTGCGCACCCCTGATCGATACATCGATTTGGTCGCAGGTGGCGAATCACGCGAAGCATCTTTTGAGGACCTGAGTGTGGAGGCGAGAGCCCTTGAAGCGCTGCAGTTGGCATTACGCATGCGCGATGGAATCAGTGAGAACCATCTTTCTGCCGTTGATCTCGAGATGCTTGAGGAATTCTTGATTCGTGAAAATGGCAGGATGCGCCTCAATCCTCGTGGGCGCCTTGTGGCCAATGAAATTGCTGTGCGTCTCGTTGCTGGGTCTTGAAAACTCCGAAATGCCCGCAACACTGGCTCGCTGCTAGCCTGAGTTCCACCTAATAGGCATTGCCTTTAGGGCGCGTAGCTCAGTTGGTTAGAGCGCTACCATGACACGGTAGAGGTCCCGGGTTCGAGTCCCGTCGTGCCCACCACGCAGAGGGGTTTGCATGAACTACTTGGGTGGAGCCACACCTAAATCGATTCGGACCAGTGAACTGATTCTCGATACTGCAGAGTCAGAACTCATGCTCACGGGCCTAGATCACGTGACCTTCACGTCCATCGCTCGCGCCGCAGGGCTCACAACAGGGGCGATCTATTCGCGTTTTGAGAACAGTTCGGAGATGCTGGTTGCATTGTGGGAGCTCCGATTCCGCCCTGCACTCGATGCATTTTTGGCTTTGTATGACGCAGCAGTACTGAACCCAAGCGATAAATCTTTAGTGGATGATCTAGCGAACTGGATTCTCGAGCCTTCCACCGAGTTGGTTTTGGCGGTGGAGGCACTCGCAGTCGCTAATCGCGTGGATGAGTTAGAGGAATTGATTGATCCTTATCTGGCAGCCGTTGCAAAAGCTCCAGCGTCATTTGCAGGTCTTAGATTCGCCACACTGTCTATCCTTTTGGGCTCCATCGTTTACATGCCATTTTCGAATGGCCGTAAATTTGCTCGAGCACTTGCAGAGACGGTGGTGCGCTTAGGTCGCGTCACCAATGTTCGCGATTTTGGTCCGCGACAGCACGCAACTGTGCCAACAATTGAGATTGACGAGTCAGAAATCGATCCCCTGATTCGAAATTTGCTCGTAGCCACGCGTTCAGTGATTGCACGTTCAGGTTTTGAGCGCGCCACCGTTTCTCGTATCGCCCGAAAGTGGGGACACAACCCCTCAACCATCTATCAGCATCTGGAAAACAAATCGGAACTGTTAGCAGAGACAATTCGTCATGCACTCAGACACAGCCTTATTGCCCGTCATGACTCCGGCGAAATGGACGATTTTGTGATGGTGATTGGTCAAACAATCACCAATCACTTGAGCCCCAGTCGTCGGGAGTATCTCCGTTTTCGTCTTGAAGCCCATGTAGCCGGCTTGCATCACAGCGACATCGGTGCGGTGCTGTTAGATGAGTATGCAAAATATCAACAGCGACTCGCTGCGTCATCACAGGTGCCACGCGGAATCCTTTTGGCGGCATCTGAGTGCACCAACGCTGGATATCTAGGCCGTGCGATGCTGATGCCATTCGTGCCTGGATGTGCTGAATTTGATTTCCGTCCGTTTGCCGAGAGCTTTGCCACAATCAGTGCCGAGGCTGCAATAGCTACTCGGTAAACACAATGGCTTTTCGTTTTCAACGCTCGATCAAGTTGATGCCTGGTGTCAGGCTTAATTTCTCCAAGACCGGAATTGGTGCCTCCTTTGGTGTGCCTGGCCTACGTGTGGGTTATGGCCCGCGTGGTCGCACTCGCTCAGTTGGAATACCAGGAACTGGAATGTCTTGGCGTGAGACCAAGAGTTATGGGAGCAGCACAAAGCGCCGCACATCTTCGCGGTCGGCGCCGCCACCACCACCTTCGCAGCCACGCAAACCCGGTTGGTTCGCACCGAAACTGGAGAAGGAATTCTGCAAGGCGTTGGAAGAAATGACCGCGTCGGCGATCGGTCAGATAGCTACAAAGCATTCTGAAGTGCGCGCATCAATGGGTGCGCTTGCAGGGATGATGTGTCTGCAGTCGGGGGATACAGATGATTTCGCCGAGGCGCGCAAATGGCTCGAGCTCGCATGGTCCACAGGTCGCGAGCCCAACAGTGAGCCAATTGCGCGAAAGTACATGAACTTTGGTGTGGAGATGACCGTCACTGTCGCTGCTGGGGTGCAGACCCAAGCCGGTCTCACGCGAGAAGCGATCGCTCTCGCGCTCGTCGAGATCTATCAGCAGGCCGGCGAACTTGACCTCGCAATCGATCTAATTGACGGCGAGCAGATCAACTCCGTCGCTGCAGTGTCACTGGCAGAACTGTTCATTCTCAAAGAGCGCTTTGATGAAGTGATTGATATGACCGATGGCATCACAAACGAAGACGATGCCACCGCATTGCTTTGTGTCTTTAGAGGCATTTCTTTGCGGGAGAAAGACATGTTCGTTGCTGCCCGCGAGGCATTCAAAGAGGCACTCCGAATCCGTTCGCGAAATGTTGAGGTACGAAATCGGGCTTGGATCGAAAGATCCGCGTGTTACTTAGCCGAAGGCAAACGCGGGATGGCTCGCAATGACCTTGAACGCATCATGGCGGTGGATAGCGATTATCCGGGCCTCAAAGAAGCGTTGGCGAATCTGCAGGGAGAAACTCCAGAGGAGTCACCCGAAGCGGACTGAACGTCTGTAAAACTTCTGCAACCCCCATGGCGATTCTTTTAGCTTCTTTTTCCGCCCTGTTCTATGGCGTAGCCGACTACTGCGGTGGTCGTGCCACGCGCCACGCAACTTCGGCTGCCGTTACGGTTCGCGGGCAACTGGCGTCGGTTGTGTTGATCGCCGTGTTGCTGCTTGCAGATTGGGAAGCGACCCCAGCGGCTTCAGACTGGGGTTGGGGGTTGCTCGCAGGTTTGGCGGGCGGAACGGGCTTGCTTGCTTTTTATAGAGCGATGGCCAGTGGCGCAATGACTGTGACAGCACCGATATCAGCGGTGGTTGGTGCGGTTGTTCCCGTTGTGTTCGGCTTTGCGCAGGGTGAACGCCCTGGCGCGTTAGCGATGGTTGGGATAGCCATTGCGGTCACTTCAGTTGCGTTGGTGAGTTCTTCAACGAGTGCGCGACACGTTGACGCTTCGTGGCGAATGATCTTGATGGCGATGGCATCTGGATCATGTTTTGGTTTGATCTTTGTGTTATTAAGTCATACATCAGAAGATGCAGGGATGTGGCCGCTGCTTGGAATGCGTTTGTCTTCGATTCCCACTGTGCTCATCGTGGCGCTGGTTGCCCGAAAGTCATTGTCTGTGCCGCGATCGGCGTTGGCAATAACTATCGCATCTGGTGTGCTCGACACTTTGTCAAATGGTCTTTACTTGCTCGCCACACGGCATGGCATGTTGATCATTGTTGCGGTAGTGACTGCTCTCTATCCCGTTAGCACTGTGTTGCTTGCCACCAGTCTTGATGAGGAACGCGTATCGCGCTCGCACCTCGTTGGCATGGTCGGTGCTGGCGTGGCGCTTGTACTGGTCAGTCTTGCGCGGGCTTGAACACTGTCTCTGAGTCACGAGCCGCGGCCTTGTAGATGCCCTTGGCCATCAAGCTCAGTTCAAGTTTGCGCCGTCGGTTATAGATATCGGCCCGAATCGAATGCACATCGGGGTCGTTGCTAGCCGCCCAACCTGCAAGGTCAGCAAGGTGGCAGGCGAGTCGTTCATCACCATTGTTCATAGCTTCAAGTGCACGCTTGGCAAGAACCATCGGGCCGCCTGCGAGCTCAGAAATTGCCGATGCAAGCTCAGAATTGCGTGATGGTTTCAGACTTGAAGCCTCACCATCCCACCAGCCACCGAATTGACGCCAGACATTGTGTATGACGAACTCAGGCTCGTCGTACAAAGGGCGCAAATAGGGCTTTGCGATCGTTTCTTGCGGCACTTTCACTGTGTGAATGATGTCGTTGAGTGTGTGACCTTCATTCATCATTCGGATCACGTCGGTGGTGAGGTCTTCCAGTGCTGAAGCGATCTCATCGAGCACTCGAGCAATGCGCGCTTTGCCAGTGATTGGCAAACCGTGTGCGGGCAGTAGCAATTCCGGTTCTTGGGCGATCATCTTGCGTAAGGCGCGAGCCCAATCAACGGGGTAGCGCTGCACCTTCTGGGGATTTCCCGCATTCGGAAAATTCCAGATGATGAAGTCGCCAGTCATGATCCATTTCTTTTCAGGCACGAAACACCACAAGTGATCGTCGGTCTCGCCTTTTGAATGGTGTAACTCGATGTCGACTCCACCGAGATTCATATTGTGCTGCTCGGCGAAGGTTTGGTCGGGGAGAAGAGTGTTCTCGGGAAGGAACCGGCGCGCCTGCTTGCCGATGTCCTTAACTTCAATTCCTGCACTCGCTTCACCAATCGACAAGTTCATGTCTGAATTGATGCCACCAAACTGTCGAGCATTGATCAGAAGGTTCCAGTTGTTTGTGTCGCGATACCGCTGAATGCGGTCCGGGACATTTTCGTGTCCGATCACCAAGGGCTTGTGATCGCTTCGGGATTGAGCGTGGGCTGCAAAAGCGGCACTTCCACCTACATGATCTGCGTGACCATGTGTGTAGAAAAGGTGAGAGATTGGTTTGTTCCGCCATTTTGCAATCTCACCGACAACTGCGGCACCCGTGTGCACGCCACTGGCATCAAAGCAGGCAATGCCATCGCCGTGATCCCATGCGACGCAATGGCTGAAGGATTCAACCATGGCGAGGCCATTACTGACTTCGCTCAACTGCTGGTTCACGCGGTTAATTAAGACGTCGACTTTTTGTTCGTCGATCACCTCAGACGAGATCGCGAGCAGATCATCCATGTTTTCCCCCAATTTTGAACTCAGCGAGCGAGGCCAAGAACTCTCTCTCCGAGAATATTCCGCATCACATTCGAGGTGCCGCCCATAATTGTGTAGGCCGGAGCGTACGTGAGCCCATTGGTTACGTCATCAAGCAGGGTTGCCTCGGGGCCAAGGATCCGCGATGCAAAATCCGCTACGCGTTGCTCATGCTCGGTACAAAAACACTTGGTAGCGGCAGCAAATCCTGCTGGTGCTTGTTGCAGAACTTCACGGGCCACAAGGATTCGGCCGATCGCAAAGCCGGACTCCAGCTTGGCAATCTCTTGGCGTACGAGAGGATCGTTTTTGTCAGCACGAGACTTTGCGTATTCGTATTGGTAATAGTTCGAAACGAGACGATCGATGCCACCGCGTTCGTGTTCGAGTTGCACCATGGTCTGCTTGAAAGCCCCACCTTCGGTACCAACCATGTTGGTGATGGGAACACGAACATCGCTGTAGAAGACCTCGCAGAAGTGCCGATTCTGAGTTAGATCTTTAATCCTGCGAATTTCGATACCCGGAGTATTCATGGGCACAACAATTTCGCTGATGCCCTCGTGCGGGCGCCCTTCGCGGCTGGTTCGGCAGATCAAATAGCAATAGTCCGCATCAGCGCCGAAGGAAGTCCAGATTTTTTGACCGTTAATGATCCATTCATCACCATCACGTTGGGCAAAAGTTTGCACCGAAGCAAGATCGCTACCTGAGTTGGGCTCGCTCATCCCGATGCACCACGTCACCTTGCCTTCAAGAATTTCGGGTAGGAACCGCTCTTGCTGTTCTTTTGTACCGAAGCGGATAAGCGTGGGACCCATCTGCCGATCCGCAAACCACGAAGCAGCAATTGGTGCTCCCGCTTTGATCATTTCTTCAGCGATTATCAATCGATCAATCGCTGGACGGCCGCCGCCTCCGAATTCCTTAGGCCACGTGAGACCAATCCAGCCAAGCCGCCCGAGTTCCATCGAAAACTCGCGCGAGTAGCCGTTCATCCATGCGTCATTGGAGCGGCCAAATTTCAATACGGCACTTGCGGCCACATCTCTCGCTTTTTCGCGTAGTTGTTGCTGTTCGGGAGTCCAGCCGAATTCCATGCTTTGAATCTACGGCTCATCGTCGCTTAAGCCTTGGTCCTGCTGGGGCTGCGCTAAGGTTTACAAGTCCAATACAAGTTGCAGCAAACGGGCTGCCCGCGAAGGAGTTCACATGGCCAAGATCAAGGTCGCCAATCCCGTCGTAGACCTCGACGGTGACGAGATGACACGAATCATCTGGCAGTTCATCAAAGACCGCCTCATCCTTCCGTATCTCGACATTCCGATTGACTACTACGACCTCGGCATGGAATACCGAGATGAGACCAATGATCAGGTCACCGTGGACGCCGCCAACGCAATCTTGAAACACGGCGTCGGCATCAAGTGCGCCACCATCACACCTGATGAAGCACGCGTTGAAGAATTCAAGCTCAAGAAAATGTGGAAGTCGCCGAATGGCACTATCCGAAACATCTTGGGTGGAGTGGTGTTCCGCGAGCCAATTATCTGTAGCAACATTCCGCGCCTCGTGCCCGGCTGGACCAAGCCAATCGTGATTGGTCGTCACGCACACGGCGATCAATACAAAGCAACAGACTTCAAGGTTCCTGGCCCTGGAACTGTGACAATCTCCTGGACTCCAGACAACGGCGGTGAGCCAATTCAGATGGAAGTTGCAAAGTTCACTGGCTCGGGCGTGGCAATGGGCATGTACAACTTCGATGACAGCATTCGTGACTTTGCACGGGCTTCGTTGCGTTATGGCCTACAGCGCAACTATCCCGTATATCTGTCCACAAAGAACACGATCCTGAAGGCGTACGACGGACGCTTCAAAGATTTGTTCGAAGAAATCTACGAAAGTGAATTCAAAAAGGAATTTGAATCTGCGGGTCTCACCTATGAACACCGTCTCATCGACGACATGGTCGCCTCCGCAATGAAGTGGGAAGGTGGCTATGTCTGGGCATGCAAGAACTACGACGGCGACGTGCAGTCAGACACAGTTGCTCAAGGTTTTGGGTCACTTGGGCTGATGACTTCGGTGCTCTTGACCCCAGACGGAAAAACCGTGGAGGCTGAAGCTGCACACGGCACGGTCACGCGTCACTTCCGTGAGCACCAAAAGGGAAACAAAACCTCTACCAACCCAATCGCGTCGATTTTCGCTTGGACCCGTGGCCTCATTCATCGCGGCAAGCTCGACGGTAACACCGCGCTCATTGATTTCGCCGAGAAACTCGAGCAGGTATGTGTGGAGTCTGTCGAGCAAGGCGAAATGACCAAGGACCTCGCCATCTTGATTTCAAAGGACCAGAAGTGGCTCACAACCGAGGACTACTTGGCAGCACTGGACCGCAGACTCCAGGAGAAGATGGCCTGATCGGATCCGGTCGTAGTATGCGATCGGAGGCGTGATGGAACATTTCGATGTAGTCGTTGTCGGTGGGGGGCTCTCTGGTATCGGAGCTGCGTATCACCTGCAAAATAAGTGCCCAGATCGCACCTTTGTGATCCTTGAAGGGCGCGAGAGTATCGGTGGCACTTGGGATCTTTTCCGTTATCCAGGTATCCGTTCCGATAGTGACATGCACACCCTCGGGTTTGAGTTCAAACCGTGGCGTGCCGAGAAGTCGATTGCCGACGGGCCTGCGATTCTGAGTTATCTGAATGAGACCTGCGATGAATATGGAATTCGCAAACACATTCGCTTGGGTCACAGAGTTGTTGGCGCGAGTTGGAGTACCGAACGTGCCGCATGGGAGCTTGAGGTGTTGCGCAACTCCGGCGAGCGCGAGAAAATTTCCTGCAACTACCTGTACATGTGTGCCGGCTACTACTCATATGAGGCCGGCTATGTGCCCGACTTTGAAGGTGTGGACACATTTAAAGGAACGATCGTCCATCCACAGAAGTGGCCAGAGAACCTTGACTATGCCGGCAAAAAAGTCGTGGTGATCGGTTCAGGTGCCACCGCAATCACTGTGGTTCCAGCGATGTCCACGACTGCCTCGCACGTAACCATGCTGCAGCGCACCCCAACTTACGTAGTGGCGAGACCCGACACCGACAAGTTCGCCAACTTCATGCGCAAGGTTCTGCCTCCGCGTGCTGCGTATGCGGTCACGCGCAAGAAAAACACCGTGATGCAACAGTTCGTCTACGGGAAAACCCGAACCGCTCCACATGTGGTCAAGAAGAAGATCCTTGATGCTGTGCGAGCCGAACTCGGGCCGGATTATGACGTTGAAAAGCATTTCACCCCGCCCTACAACCCGTGGGACCAAAGACTTTGTTTGGTCACCAACGGAGATTTGTTTAGAGGAATTCGCAAAGGGCGCATTGATGTGGTCACCGACACAATCAAAGCTTTTGACTCAACAGGAATCTTGCTTGACTCTGGAGATCATCTTGATGCCGACATCATTGTGATGGCCACGGGTTTGCAACTACTCGTTGCACCTGGCAATTTGACGTTCACGGTCGACGGTAAAGAAGTGGACTTTTCAAAGACCTGGACCTATAAGGGCTTCGCGTATTCAGATGTGCCGAACATGAGCTCCACATTCGGATATATCAACGCGTCGTGGACTCTGCGAGCCGACCTTACGAGCACTTATGTATGCCGCCTTCTAAATGAGATGCGAAAGAAAAATGCAACGATCTGTACGCCGAGACTGAGAGAAGAAGACTCTCAAATGCCCGAGCGTCCTTGGATTGACCAGTTCTCCTCCGGGTATATGCAACGCGTCATGCATCTCATGCCACGCCAAGGTGACCGCGAGCCGTGGATCAATCCGCAGAATTACAAACGTGACCGTGAGATGTTCCGCTATGGCGATGTCGACGACGGGGTCATGCAGTTCACAAACGCCTAAAACCAGCCGTTCACAACACTTAAGGCTGTTTAGGCTGGCGTGATGGTCGAGGTTGTTCTTGGTGCAGTTGAATCATCGGACGCACAATGGATCTTTGACGCATGCCAAGATTCGCAGATCCAACGTTGGACCACGGTGCCGCGCCCTTACTTAATTGAGCATGCCGAAAGCTTCTGCAATGGGGACGTCGTCACCGAAAGGATTCGCTGGACGATTAGAGACTCCAGCATCAATGGTCGTGGTTTAGGCCTCATCAGCGTTCATGCGATTACCGACGGAGTTGCCGAGCTTGGTTACTGGGTTGCCCCGTGGGCACGAGGTGAAGGCGTTTGTACCAGTGCAGTGGGACGTGTTGTAGACCAGTTGCAAGAGCTACCAGAAGCAAAAGCAATTACTGCAAGAGTTGCAAGCACCAACTTTGCCTCACAGCGCGTGATGATCAAATCAGATTTTAAAGCCGTGGGGGAGACCTTGGAGTTACTACCTGACGGCGACTTGAAAGTACCCGGCATCGTGTTTCGTCGCAATCTGAGGTGAGATGGCTGATCGGTGATCGTGTGCTCGCATAGGGTGGTTCGCGATGGATTGGAAGGATGCCTTTGGCTGGTGGTGCACGGCTTCAAGCATCATTTTCATTTGGCCCCAGGTGTATCGCACTCTCCGCCATGACACCACCCAAGGAATTGCGCCACTTGGGAATGCATATGCGATTCTGAGTAGCAATCTCTGGTTTTTCTATTCCTTCTGGCAGAACATCCCTGCTGGGTATTGGGCGAACGTGGCTTTCACTTCGGCACAGTGTTTGATTTGTTACGTGCTGATCCGTCACGAGAAAATGTCGTGGCTTTTCTTCTCGGGGTTTTTTGCAGCTTCAGTGCTGATTGCAGTTGCCGCAAATGCCGTTTCGATCGAGCTTCTGGGACTTGCTGCCACTGTGTTGAGTATCGGTGGTATGGCGCCGCAGTTCCTTCATGTACTTCGAACACATGACCTTCATGGACTTTCGGTGCCAAGCCTCACGATTTTGGTGTCCTCGTGCGTCTCGTGGTTTCTATACGGATTGTTTATCGCCGAGTTCTATTACTGGTTGCCCCAGATCATTCTGATCCCTGCAAACACAGTGATTCTCTGGAAGGCCTACTCGTGGCATCGCTCCAAGAGCGAGCATCGGGCAGCCTTTATTTGAACTGTTTGCTGGAAGTTAACCGAGCATCCACGCACGATGTGCATTGCCGTGATAGGCAGACCATATGAAACCAACAGATATTCTTCGAATTACTATCCTGCTTGCAGCAATGGCAAGCCTCGTGCTCAGTGTCTGGTTGTTCTTTGCGAACGACAGCACAATGGATGACAAACTCAATGGCATCTTCGTTGGCACATGGGTGCC